>JACADW010000179.1 GCA_013388445.1 Acidobacteriota bacterium
CAGCAGGACGCGCCGCAGGGCGTTGCCAATGGTCGTGCCGAAACCCCGCTCGAACGGCTGGGCATAGAAATGGCCGTAGCGCGGACTGAGCGTCTCGAGATCGCAGAAGAGTCGTTTCGGTTTTTGAAAACCCGTATTCATGGTTTCTATCCTCAGAATTGGATTCAGCCTGCCCCGCGCAATCCCGCGGGCGGGCGCGGGTCAGCCTGCCGCCATCATCATGTCATTTCGAGTAGAGCTCGACGATGAGCTGTTCGTCGATCGGCATCTGGATGTCCTCGCGCTTGGGCAGGGAGACGACTGTACCCCTCAGGTCGTCTGTGTCCAGCTCGAGCCAGGCCGGCACCCCGCCGCGCCCTGCGATGCTTGCGACAGAGTCCAGGATCCTCTGTACTTTCCGGGCTCTTTCGCGCAGCGTGATCACATCCCCGGCATTGACGAGCGCGGAGGGAACATCGACTCTCTTCCCGTTTACCAGCACGTGGCCGTGCGAAACGAGCTGACGGGCCTGATCACGCGAGGCGGCAAAACCGAGGCGGCATACGACGTTATCGAGTCTCCGCTCGAGCATGACAAGAAGTGTTTCGCCGGTAATTCCCTTTTGCTTGCTCGCTTTGGCAAAGTAGTTCGCAAACTGCTTTTCCAGCACGCCGTAGATGCGCCTGACTTTCTGCTTTTCGCGCAGCTGTATCCCGTAGCCCGCGGTCTTCGGACGGTGGTCACGCCCGTGCTGGCCGGGAGGGAAGTTCCGTTTCTCGACCGCGCAGGTATCCTTGAAGCAGCGGTCCCCCTTTAGGAAGAGCTTCATCCCTTCCCGCCGGCAGAGCCGGCATTTTGCGTCTCGATATCTTGCCAATTGGTGTCTCCTTTTGTTGCCCGCCGGCGCTTACGGCACGGTCCTCCCGACCTCGGGCGGCAAGCGGGCTCGCCTTCGCCGACTTTGCGATCAGACCCTCCTGCGCTTCGGGGGCCGGCACCCGTTGTGCGGAATGGGGGTGACGTCCCGTATCGTCCGGATCTCCAATCCGGCAGCCGAAAGCGCGCGGATAGCAGACTCCCGCCCGGCGCCGGGTCCCTTCAAGAGGACCTGAACCGAGCGCATGCCGTACTCCATGGCAGCCCGTGCCGCCGAGGTCGCAGCCTGCTGCGCCGCGAAAGGGGTCCCTTTTCTTGAGCCCTTGAACCCGACAGCCCCTGCGCTGCAGGCCGTGAGCAGGTTGCCCTCCGTGTCGGTGATCGAGATGATCGTGTTGTTGAAGGTGGCCAGGATATGCGCGATCCCGGCAGGGACATTGACCTTCTCGCGTTTCTTGCCGGTCTTTTTCTGTCCGGCTTTCTTGACTTTCTCTGCCATTCGTCGCTCCCGATCGGAAGTCCCCGGCTCGCGCCGCCTGCCATAGCCGCTCACTTTCAGGGCGCAGGCGGGGCGGGCTGAGACTCCCCGCTATTTCTTTCCGATGATGCGCCGCGGGCCCTTGCGAGTACGCGCGTTCGTATGTGTTCTCTGACCGCGAACCGGCAGGCCCCGGCGGTGCCGCAGGCCCCGGTAGCAACCGATCTCCATCAGCCGCTTGATGTCCATCGAAACGGCCTTGCGCAGATCCCCCTCGACCATCCCGTCACGCTGGATGATGTTTCGGATCTTGAGGACCTCATCCTCCGCGAGATCCTTGATCCTCGTGGTCGGCACGACGCCGGCCTCCTCGCAGATCCTGGACGCACGGCTTTTGCCGATTCCGTAAATATAGGTCAGGCCTGTCACCACGTGTTTGTTGAGCGGCAGATCCACTCCAGCTATTCTTGCCAAGTCCTACCTCCGTACCTCGATAGCAGAAATGCCCCCGCCTCCGGTCGGGCTGTGCACTCGCAGGTGAGAGCGGTCCAAGTCCGTCACTGCGACCATTGTCATCCCTGCCTTTGCTTGTGCTTCGGGTTCACGCAACGGATCTGAACCACGCCCCGGCGGCGGATGACTTTGCATTTCTTACAGATTTTCTTGACTGACGCTTTGACTTTCATAACGGAGCCGTTTCTCGCGGCGGCCGGGCTCCGGCCAGCATCGTAAGGCAGTTGGCCCGGCTATCGGCCGCGGGTCATTTGTAACGATAGACGATCCTTCCGCGGCTCAAGTCGTAGGGAGACAGTTCCACCAGTATCTTGTCGCCCGGCAGGATGCGGATGAAGTTCTTCCGCATCTTCCCGGATATATGCGCCAGGACGACGTGCTTGTTCTCCAGCTCGACTCTGAACATGGCATTCGGGAGCGTCTCCACCACAGTCCCGACGACCTCTATGGCATCCTCTTTTGGCATATGAAGCGTTCCGGCCGCCGGGTCAGTTACCTGCTGCTCCGGCGCCTTGTCGTTTTCTAACAATCCCTAGTATGCACTCAGAAATCGCTTCGACACTGCCGCTGCCGTCGACTTTCGAATACTGATCTCTCGCCCGGTAGTAGTCGATCAGCGGCTTCGTATTCCTGTGGTACACCTGCAACCGCTCCCGGACCACTTCCTCCGCATCGTCCGGACGGAGGACGAGTCCGGTACCGCATTCGTCGCAACGGTCACCGGCCCCGCTCGGGCTTTTCCGTACATGGAACATCTTCCGGCAACCCGGGCAAATACGCCTTCCGGAGAGGCGATCCAGCAGGACGTCGTCGTCCACATCGATCCCGACAACGACCGTAGCCAACTTCCCCGGCGCGAAGAGGCCACTGATGAACTCCGCCTGGGGAATGGTCCTCGGATAGCCATCCAGGATGAATCCCCGGGTGCAATTCTGCCGCGCCAACCTCTCTTTCACTATTTCGTCCACAACCGCATCGGGCACGAGCCCGCCCGATTCCATATGGCTCTTTGCCGTCCTGCCCAGATCGCTGCCGGCCGCCACCGCCTCGCGCAGGATGTCTCCGGTGGAGATGGCAGGAAACCCCAGGGCCCTGCTGAGCAACCGGGCCTGAGTCCCCTTTCCTGCTCCCGGCGGGCCGAAAAGAATGATCGCGATCCTGGTCATCGCTGGCAGTCCTCTGGTCAAAGTCCGGCCTGGCACATCGGCCGGTGCCGGGCCCTATCCCCTTCGCCCCCGCACGCGGCCCTTCTTTAGAAATCCATCGTAATGACGCATGATCAACTGCGACTCGATCTGCTGAACGGTGTCCATGGCCACCCCGACCACGATCAGCAGCGAGGTGCCGCCGAAGTAAAACGTCACTCCCAGACCGGTGGTCACCCAGTTCATGCCGACCGAATTCAGAAAATCGTCGATCCTCGGCCCTACAAGCGGGATGGGCTGCACCTTGAATCCGGTAATCAGAAACTCCGGCAGAAGGCATACCAGAACCAGGTAAATACCCCCCGCGGCAGTGAGCCGGCTCAGAATTCTGTCGACGTGCTCCGCCGTCCTCTTCCCCGGCCGGATGCCGGGAATGTATCCCCCGTATTTCCGTATGTTGTCCGCAACCTCCATCGGGTTGAATATGATGCTGACGTAGAAAAACGCGAAAAAGATGATCCCGGTGATATAGAGAAGGTTGTAGAGTGGCATCCCCTGAGCCAGCTGGGCCGAGAGGTTCTGCATGAATGTGCCGGGAAAGACGACGCCGAGCGTTGAGGGAATCGCAACGATGGAGGCCGCGAAAATGACCGGGATCACGCCGCCCGAATTCACTCTTAGGGGGAGGTGGGTTGCCTGGCCGCCGTAGATGCGGCGCCCCACGACGCGCTTCGCATACTGGATCGGGATCTTCCTCTGCCCGCGCTCGACGAAGACCACCGCCGCCACCGTAGCCACCATCACGAGGACCAGCATGAGGACCGTGAAAATCGACCATGTCCGCTGCTGCAGGTTCGTCCAGATGTCTATGATGGCGCGCGGGAGACCCACGACGATCCCGGCGAAGATGATCAGGCTGATCCCGTTGCCGATGCCCCGTTCGGTGATCTGCTCGCCGACCCACATGATGAAGGCGGTGCCGGTCGTGAGGGTGATCATCACCATGAACCGGAAGTGCCAGCCGGGGTCGAGCACGATCTGCGGGCCGGTCTCTACTCCCGAGCGTTCCAGTGCGATGGCAGTCATGAAGCCCTGAAACAGCGTCAGTACCACCGTAAGGTATCGGGTGTACTGGGTGATCTTGCGCCGCCCGAGCTCGCCCTCCTTGGAGAGCTTCTCAAGGTATGGGACGACCACGGTCGCCAGCTGGAGGATGATGGATGCCGTGATGTAGGGCATGATGCCCAGAGCGAAGATGCTGAACCGACGGAGATTGCCTCCTGAGAAGATATCCAGGAAACCGAAGATCGTTCCCGCCTGCTGCTGGAAGAGGGCTTCCAGCGCTTCATTATCAATCCCCGGAGTCGGGATGAATGCGCCGATTCTGTAAACGGCAAGCAGCCCCAGCATGAACAGGACCCGGTTGCGCAGGTCCGGTATGCTGAAGATGTTCTTGATCGAGCTGAGTATCGGACTTCGTTCTTCAGGCATGGTTCAAGCCCCAGGCTCTCTGCTACCTCGTGACCAGCTCAAGCCACCCACCTGCTTTCACCGTAATGACAGCCCCATCCCTGCAGATTGCGAGCAGTCCCAGGATGAACAGAACCCGACTGCGCAGGTCCGGCATGCTGAAAATGTCCACGATCGAAGTGAGACTCGGGTTTCCGTTTTCCAGCATCGCTGTCAGAGTCCGGGCTCGTATCTGGACCCCGGCTATCTCGTAATCAACGCAACGGATCCGCCGGCTTTCTCGATCTTTTCGATGGCGCTCCGGCTGAATTTGTGTGCGCTGACCCGTAGTGACTGTGTCAGTTCTCCAGACCCAAGGATCTTGAGGCCGTCCTTGAGGCTGCGGATTATCCCCCGCTCCTTGAGGAGCTGCGGGGTTACTTCGGCCCCCGGCTCGAAAGCCGAAAGCCGGTCCAGGTTGATGATCGCGTACTCCTTGCGAAAGGGGTTGTTGAAGCCCCGCTTCGGCAGTCGGCGGTGGAGAGGCATCTGGCCGCCTTCAAACCCGGGGCGGACCCTGGTTCCCGATCTCGACAGCTGGCCCTTGGAACCTCGGGTGGCGGTTTTCCCATGGCCGCCGCCGATACCGCGGCCAACCCGCTTGTTTTTGCGGCTCGCGCCCTTTGCCGGCGCCAGCGTGTTGAGCGCAATGCCCATATTATCGTTCTCCGCCTCTATTCGAGGATTTTGACCAGGTGCGGCACCTGTGCAACCATGCCCCGGACTGCGGGAGTGTCGACTCGCGTCACGACCTGGTTCAGACGTTTGAAACCGAGGCCTTTGATGATCAACTTGTGCTTGCCGGGAGCGCCGATGACGCTGCGCACGTATTGGATACGCAGGGTCTTCTCCGGGCCTTTCTTCGTCTTCTTGGGGCTTCTCATATGTCTAGGATTCCTCGGCCTTTCTGCCTCGCACCTTCGCAACCTGTCCGGGGTCTTTCAGCTTGGTCAGGCCGTCGAAGGTGGCCTTGACAACGTTGTGGGGGTTTGTGCTCCCCAGGGACTTGGTCAGGATGTTGGAGATTCCGGCGGACTGCACGACCGCCCGCACGGGTCCGCCGGCAATAACGCCCGTCCCGTCGGCTGCAGGTTTGAGCATGACCATGCCGGCACCATACTGGCCGACCACGGTATGGGGGATCGTGCGCCCCTGGAGCGGTATGCGGATGAGGTTCTTCCGGGCCTGCTCGACGCCCTTCTTTATGGCCTGAGGAACCTCTTTGGCTTTTCCCATGCCGTAGCCGACGATCCCATTCTGGTCGCCCACGACAACAAGTGCGCTGAAGCTGAGGTTCTTGCCCCCTTTGACGACCTTGGTGACCCGGTTGATTGAAACCACCTGGTCCTTGAGCTCCAGCGTATTTGGATCGATTCTTTCCACGGCCCCTCCCTAGAACTTCAATCCGTTTTCCCGGGCAGCGTCCGCAAGGGCCTTGACCCTGCCGTGATAGAGATAGCCGCCGCGGTCGAAGACGACGGTCTCGATGCCCGCGGCCCTGGCTCGTTCAGCGATCGCCTTTCCCACAAGCCGGGCGGCGGCAATATTGCCGCAGGACTTCAAATCGCCACGGACATCCTTTTCCACCGTCGACGCGCTGGCAACCGTCGCCCCCCTGGAATCGTCGACGATCTGGGCATAGATGTGATTGAGGCTGCGAAACACACAGAGCCTGGGGCGGGCAGTGCTGCCAGCGACTTTGCGGCGGATGCGCGTATGCACCCGTCGCCGTTCCCTGCTTCGGTCTCTTGCCGTGATCATCAAGCCCCCTTCTTCCCGACCTTCAGGCGGATATACTCATTCGCGTACCGAATCCCTTTTCCTTTGTATGCATCCGGCTTGCGGAGGCTGCGGATATCGGCAGCCACTTGGCCGACCAGCTGCTTGTCCGCACCCGAGATGATGAGAGTCGCGACGTAGTTCTGGACGGTCCGGGCCTGCTTCTCGATTCTGGCCGAAATGCCGGGCGGCAGCGGGAACTCGATCGGGTGGGAGTAGCCCAGCGTGAAAGTCACGGATCTGGGCTTTGCGTCGACTTTGTACCCGATTCCCACGATGTCCAGCTCTTTTGAAAAGCCCTGACTCACGCCCAGGATCGCGTTGGCGGCCATGGCCCGTGCCAACCCGTGATAGGCAGGCAGGGGTTTGGCGTCGGATTCCCGCTGCGCGACGAGCTCGTCACCCTGAAGCTCAAACCGAATGCCCGGCGGCACGGGGCTGGTCAGTTTGGCCAGTTTGCCTTCGACTTCGAGCACCCGTTCCCCTATCTTGACCTTGACCCCACTGGGGACCTTGATAGGTTTCCTACCGACTCGCGACATGTTCCACCCTGGGTCTGATAAATGCACACCCTCTGCGATCTCGAAAGCTGCAGAATCTATTCAAAATGAACGCCATTCCCGTCCCGTCGTCTCCGTCGCCAGGAGGCGCCGACGTACCGCGGTGCGGGGAGCTGGAATCGTTGTGCCTTCACTCTGATCCTCGATCCCGCTTGTCCCTCTACCCCCAAGTCAGCGAGCGAGGGGAATCAACTGATACTGCAGAGCACCTCGCCCCCAAGCCCCTGCTGCCGGGCCTGTTCTCCGGTCATGATTCCCCGAGAGGTCGACAGGATGCAGAGGCCCAGACCACCCAGGACGCTGGGGATCTCGGACTTGCGCGCGTAAACTCGACATCCCGGACGGCTTATGCGATTCAAGCTCCCGATGACCGGCTCTTTCGCGGCCGTGTACTTGAGTGCGATCCGGATCCGCCCCTGCCGGTTGTCCCGCACGACCACATAACTCTCGATATAGCCCTCGTCCTTGAGTATGCGCACAAGTTCCAGCTTCATTTTCGAAGCTGGAACCTCGACCGCGTCGTGTTTTGCCGCGATCGCGTTGCGAATGCGGGTGAGCAAATCAGAAATTGGATCCGTCATCGTCATGTTCGAGACTCCGAAGGCCGTGGTCCCCCGCCGGGGATTGCCCAGGTGCAAAGACAAACCCGAGATCCGGCGGAGTTCCCTACCAGCTCGACTTAATCACTCCCGGTATTTCGCCTGCGAGCGCCAGCTCCCTGAAGCACAGCCTGCAGAGCTGAAACTTCCTCAAGTATCCCCGAGGCCGGCCGCACCGCTGGCAGCGGTGATATGCGCGCGCCTTGAATTTCGGCTTCATCCTGGCTTTGGCGATCAAGCACGTCTTGGCCACAGTGGCTCCACTCCTGTTATGGCCTGGGGCGCGGAACCGGGGACTTCGGAACTCCCGCGCTCCCCTCCCGGGCCTGTATTGGCTATTGTTCCTTCCGCGCGAAAGGCATGCCGAGCATCCTCAGAAGCTCGTAGGCCTCGTCGTCCGTTCTCGCCGTCGTCACTATCGTCACATTCATTCCCCTGGCCTTGTCCGCCTTGGCGAAATCGATCTCTGGAAAGACCAGCTGGTCCCTGAGGCCGAGCGTGTAATTTCCCCGGCCGTCGAAGGACTTGGGCGAGACTCCCCTGAAGTCGCGCACGCGGGGCAAAGCGATGCTCACCAAGCGGTCGAGGAACTCGTACATCCGGGATCCGCGCAGTGTGACGGTGATACCGATCGGCATCCCCTGCCGCAGCTTGAATGCGGCGATCGATTTCCTGGCCTTGGTCACGATGGGACGTTGCCCTGTGATTGCGGAGAGCTCTTCCGAGGCAAGATCCAGGATCTTGGCATTGGAAATCGCCTCGCCCAGCCCCATGTTCACGTTGATCTTGACCAGCCTCGGAACCGCCATCAGGTTCTTGTACCCGAACTGCTTCATCAAGCCGGGCACCGCGTCCGTCCTGTACAGCTCTCTAAGTCGACTCATGATCCGTCCTCACCGCAGGGGTGCCGTCCTACTCGTCCAGAAGCTCGTTGCAGTTCTTGCACACTCTGACCTTCCGTCCGTCCTGCATGTGCGAGATACCGACCCGGGCATGCTTGTTGCAGCGCTTGCAGACGACCATAAGGTTGGAGAGGTGAATCGGAGACTCTTTGGGCAGGATGCCTCCCTTGATATTGCGCTGCGGGTTGGGGCGCGTATGCTTCTGGACGAAATTCAGGCCTTCGATAATGGCCCTTCCCTCACCCGGCAGGACTTTCAGGACCTTGCCGGTCTTGCCGCGGTCCTTGCCCGTCAGCACAAAGACCCGATCATTCTTCTTGATATGCACCTTCGGCATGGGCTCTTTCCCTCGCTTGCGTGCTATAGGACTTCCGGCGCCAGCGATACTATCTTCAGGAACTCCTTCTCTCTCAGTTCGCGGCTCACCGGTCCGAACACGCGGGTGCCGACCGGTTCCTTTTGGTCGTCGATGAGGACGGCGGCATTGTCATCGAAGCGGATGTACGTTCCGTCCTTGCGCCGGTGTTCTTTCCTGGTCCGGACGATCACCGCCTTGACCACGTCCCCCTTCTTCACATTCCCCTCGGGCGCCGCTTCCTTCACGTTGGCGGTGATGATATCTCCCAGGGTAGCCACCCGGCCGACCTGGTTGCCGATCGCGTGGATGCACGAGATCTTGCGGGCGCCCGAATTGTCCGCCACAGCCAGAATTGTCCGCATCTGAATCATGGTGTTCGCCTCTACTCACCGGGAACCGGATGACCGATCGTGGATGAGCTTCCCGCCGCGTCCTGCAAGCTGTCATCCGCCATCCGCCATTAGTCGATCGTCAATCGTCTATCTGGCTTTCATCAGGATCTGCACGATCCGCCAGCGTTTTCGAGCGCTCAGCGGACGCGTTTCGGCAATGAGGACCCTGTCGCCCAACCTGCATGCGCCCTCTTCGTCATGGGCGAGCAGCTTGGATGTTCTCCTCAGTGTCTTCTTGTACAACGGGTGCCGCACGAAGCGATCAACAGCCACTGTGACCGTTTTCTGCATGGCGGTGCTGACGACGGTGCCCACCCGGCTCTTTCTCAATCCTCTGCTCTTCGGCTCTGTATTCATCGCTCCTATGCCTCACCGGCTATTTCTTTCCGGCCTCTGCCAGCTCCGTCTCGCGGAGGATTGTCTCGATGCGGGCGATGTCTCTGCGGACACCGCGCATCTTGGAAGCGTTCTCCATCTGGCCGGTCGCGGCCTGGAACCTCAAGCGGAACAGCCGTTCCCGGAGCGTCGATTCCTCCAGGAGCAGATCATCCCTGGACATGTCTCTCAGCTTGGAAGCCTTCATTCCTCCTCCTTACCGAATCGCTTCACGAATTTGGCCTTGACCGACAGCTTGTGCGACGCCAGGCGCATGGCTTCCTGTGCCACTGCCTCCGTCACCCCTTCCATCTCGTAGAGGATCTTCCCGGGGCGCACCACCGCGACCCATCCCTCGGGCGCTCCCTTCCCCTTGCCCATGCGGGTTTCAGCAGGCTTCTTGGTGATGGGCTTGTCCGGGAAAACCCGGATCCAGATCTTGCCGCCGCGTTTGACGAAGCGCGTGATGGCGACGCGTGCCGCCTCGATCTGGCGATCCGTAACCCATCCCGACTCCAGCGCTTTCAACCCATACTCGCCGAAAGTCACTTCCGAACCGCGCCAGGCCTTGCCCCGCCTCTTGCCCTTCTGCTGCTTTCGATATTTGACTTTCCTGGGCATCAACATGAACTGCCACTCCCGCCGGGCAGCGACTAGCGCGAACGCTCCGGCTTCTGAACTTCAAAGACTTCCCCTTTGTAGATCCAGGCCTTTACTCCGATGACCCCGTATGTCGTGTAGGCCTGCGCAAAACCGTAGTCGATGTCCGCCCGCAGCGTATGCAGCGGCAGCTGGCCGTGGAGGTACCATTCGGTCCGCGCGATCTCGGCCCCGTTGAGCCGCCCGGAGACCCGGACCTTGATTCCTTTGGCGCCGAAACGCAGGGTACTGTCGACCGCGCGGCGCATGGCGCGCCGGAAGGCGATGCGCTTCTCGAGCTGCTGGGCAATGCCCTCGGCAACGAGCTGGGCATCCAGTTCGGGCTTGTTGACCTCCTGGATCTTCAGGTTCACGTCCCTGCCGGTAAGGACTTGCAGATCCTTCTTGAGCTTCTCGATCTCGCTCCCCTTCTTGCCGACGATGATACCGGGCCGGGCTGTGAAGATGATGATCGTGAGCTTGTTCGCGGCACGCTCGATCTCGACGTGGGAGATGCCGGCGTGGAAGAACTTCTTCTTCAACATCATCTTGAGATTCAGGTCTTCGAGCAGGAGTGCCCCATAATCCTTCCGGGCGAACCACCGCGACCGCCAGGTGCGGTTGACGCCCAGCCGGAATCCGTAGGGATGTACTTTCTGACCCACGACAATCCTCCCTATTCCTCGATGCCAGTGCCTTTGATCGATATGGTGATGTGCTTGTAACGGCGCTGCTCCCTGTAGGCGCGCCCCATCGGGGCGGGCCGCATGCGTCGGCGCCACTTGGTGGGCCCCATGTCGACCACGGCACGGTCGACCACGAAGTTATCCACGTCGGCCGCCGCATTCTTCTCTCTCGCGTTGGCTACGGCGGAAAGCAGGACTTTCTCGATCGACCGCGTCGCGCGCTTGTTCGTGAAACGCAGGATGGCCAGTGCTTCCTGGACGTTCTTGCCACGGATGAGGTCGATGACGAGGCGCGCCTTCTGCGGGCTGCCTCTCAGGAATCTGCCTCTAGAAATCGCTTCCATGTTCGCTTCCGTCATCCTGCACCGTCAGATCCCCGGGCCGGACGTCGATAACCGTCACAACCCCATGGATCGGCCTGTGCCCTTTTAGGACGGCTTGACCGCCGTTGCTTTCTCCGCAACCTTGGTCGTATGTCCTTTGAAGATCCGGGTCGGGGCAAACTCCCCGAGCCTGTGACTCACCATGTTTTCCGAAATGTAGATCGGGATGAACTTCTTGCCGTTGTGGACCGCCAGGGTGAGGCCGACCATGTCGGGCGTGATGGTCGAGCGCCGCGACCAGGTCTTGATGACGACCCTGCTCGAGCTGTTTTTTGCAGCCCGCACCTTCTTGGCGAGGTGCTCATCCACAAAAGGCCCCTTCTTTACCGATCTGGACATCCGTCAACCTCCTACTTCTTACCGCGCCGCTTGATGATGAAGCGCTGCGTGCGCTTGTTGTTGCGGGTCTTGAAGCCCTTGGTCGGAAGTCCCCACGGGCTGACCGGGTTTCTTCCGCCTGATGTCTTCCCCTCGCCGCCTCCGTGCGGGTGGTCGATCGGATTCATCGCCACGCCTCGGACCGTTGGCCTGCGCCCCAGCCAGCGGGTCCGGCCGGCCTTGCCGATCGAGACGTTCTCGTGATCAAGATTGCCCACCTGGCCGATCGTCGCATAGCAGTCTATGTGCACCATCCGGGTCTCACCCGAGGGCATCTTCAGCTGGGCGTAATTGCCCTCCTTGGCCAGCAGCTGGGCCGCGACGCCGGCGGCCCGTGCGAGCTGCCCGCCCTTCCCCTTCTTCAGCTCGATGTTGTGCACCATGGTTCCAAGCGGGATGTTCTTGAGCGGCAGCGCGTTGCCTGCGAGGATATCCGCATTCTCTCCCGCCACTATCGTCGAGCCGACAGCGAGCCCGTTCGGTGCCAGGATGTAGCGCTTTTCGCCATCCGCGTACGCCAGCAGCGCGATGCGGGCGGAACGGTTCGGATCGTACTCCAGGCTCGAAACCTTCGCCGGGATCTCCCGCTTGTCCCGGCGGTAGTCGATGATGCGGTAGATCCTCTTGTGTCCCCCGCCGCGATGACGGACCTGAAGGTGCCCTTTGTTGTTCCGGCCCGAAATGCGGGTCCTGGGCTCCGTCAGCCTCTTCAGGGGTCTTTCGGTCGACAGGTTCTCGTCCACCAGCGTCGTGCGAAACCGGATCGCCGGGGAGGTAGGCCTGTATGATTTGATCGCCATGACCTTACACGCTCCTCGTCTGGGCTAGGTGGCCTCAGAGAACTCGATCATCTTTTCTCCCTCTCTGAGGGTGACGTAAGCTTTCTTCCAATCCGGCCTGCGCCCCGAAAAGCGCCCCTGACGGCGCACCTTGCCGTGGAAGGCGGCCGTGCGGACACTCTGTACTTTGACCTTGAAGATCCGCTCGACAGCCTCCTTGATCTCCTGTTTGTTCGCGTCTCGTGCCACTTTGAAAGCGAGGGTCCTCTGGTTCTCCTTGAGGTGGGTGCTCTTCTCTGTGATCACGGGAACTCTCAGAACTTCGTGTGCTCGGCTCATCGGCTCAAGGTCTCCTGCACCTGGAGGATGTCATTCCTGGAAAACAGGAGCATCCGATAATTCAGGATGTCGTAAATGTTGACGGCAACCCCTGCAACGAGCTTCACCCCGGGCAGGTTCCTGGATGAAAGCCGGAGGTTGGCATTCCCGCTCGAATCCACGATGAGGACCTTGTCAGTGCCGGCCAGCACGTCCAGGATCTTGCGCAGATCCTTGGTCTTGTGACTCTCAAGACCAAAAGAATCC
This sequence comes from Acidobacteriota bacterium, assembly GCA_013388445.1. Classification (GTDB taxonomy): domain Bacteria; phylum Acidobacteriota; class UBA6911; order UBA6911; family UBA6911; genus JACADW01. The sequence continues at coordinate 12,916 of JACADW010000179.1, forward strand.
ACGACGGTAAGGAGATTCTCACTCAGCTTCGCCGACAAAGCGGAACATAAGGCCCCTCGCAGCTTCCTGCGCGGAAACCGGTATGAATAATCGCGGGGCTGCGGGCCGTGCACGGTCCCGCCTTTGCGCCACAGCGGGCTGCGGATGCTGCCGATACGTGCGCGTCCGGTGCCTTTCTGCCGCCACAGCTTCCTGCCGCTACCCTGCACCATGGCTCTGGTTTTCGTGGCCGCCGTACCGGCGCGCAGGGAATCAGTGTAATGTTTTACCGCCTCCCAGATGAGGGGCTCGTTCACTTCGGCCTTGAAAACCCTGTCGGACAGCTCCAGCGTGCCCACCACTTCGTTCCGGAGGTTCTTTATCTCAACTTCCGCCATCGATCGCTCCGCTGACGACTGACGATTGACGATTGACGATTGACAATTGAGCGGAAGCAGAACTTGCCGCGACTGCCCTCAAAATGTGCATCGCCGATTGCCCGTGGCCAGCCACCACCATTCAGGCCTTCC
>JACADW010000219.1 GCA_013388445.1 Acidobacteriota bacterium
CGCGCGCCTCGTCGACGCGGCCGCGCGCGACGAGCCAGCGCGGACTCTGCGGCGTGAAAAACAGCAATAGGAAGAACAGCGCCGACGGCAACGCCATCACGCCGAACATCCATCGGCACTCGTTCGGTCCGATGCGCAGGCTGCCGATCACGTAGTTCGAGAGATAGGCGAGCAGGATTCCCAATACGATGTTGAACTGGGTAACGGCCACCAGACGCCCGCGGTACCGCGCCGGGGAGATCTCGGCTATGTACATCGGGGAGACGACCGACGCGCCGCCCACGGCGAGGCCGCCCAGAAACCGGAACGTCATGAAGGACCACCAGTCCCACGCCAGCGCGCACCCGATGGCGGATGACAGAAAGAGGACCGCGATGATGAACAGGACCCCGCGCCGTCCCATCCAGTCGGCCGGCTTACCGACCAGGATCGATCCTACGATCGTACCGATCAGCGCGCCGGCCACCGTAAAACCCAGCGTAAAATCGCTGAGCCCGAACTCTCTCTTGAGCCAATCGGTCGTGCCGGAGATGACCGCCGTATCGAAACCGAAGAGCAGGCCGCCCAGAGCGGCGACCACCGTGGATCCGACGAGAAAGAGGTTGATCTTCATGGTGTGTGCCCTCGAGCGGCTGCGAAAGACGGGACGTTACCCCATTTCGGCGCGCTGCACAACCTCGCCGCACTTCGACCCCCAATCCGGACCCTCCGGTGCCTGTGAATCCCCGCCTCCGAGATTTCAAGCCCTGCCCGGAGTCGGAACGGCAGCTGTCGAGGGGCGGGGGGCCATAAGGCATGGGTTTCAGTCCTCGACCCACCGCAGGGACATAGGGGAAAGTCGAGGACGCAGGGAAGAGCAAGATCAGTTGCTTCGCGGTGCGCCGCCTCCTGTTTGGTTGAGGCTGGCCGGTGTTGGGGAAGAGTCTCTCAAACTCTCCAGCCCGTCACGGTCGGGCGCCGCTCCCGGGAGCGGGCCGGTCCGGTCTTCCGGGAGGTCCTCCCGGCCTCTTCTTCCTCGGCGGCCTGCCCATTTCAGGCTTGGGAGGCATGGGTACGGCGTCCGCTTTTGAGGGCATTCTCGGATAATCGCGGTATCCGATGTCGTGCACCAGGTCCACGATCTTGACTCGGCGTGGGTGTTGAAGCTGATGCTGGCGGCGGCGCCCGTAAGGATCGAGTACGCGCCGGCGCGCTGGTCTGCGGCTCGCAGATACCTGTCCTCTTTCTTCTCCGGCAGGAATATGTCGTCCAGGATGACCTCGTCTCCGCCGCCGTGCCCGCCTTCTCCTCTCCAAGGTTCGTAAGCCTTTGGAGCGCCCCGGAGCGGGATGACCCTGACCAGCGTTCCGCCCGGTTCCAGACCGCCCTACACCGTGTCCGTGCCGCTCACGTAGACCTGCTCCACGATGCGATGCTCGAGGCGGCCCTTGGTCCCGTCGAAGTTGATGATGTATCCCTCCCAGGCGTTGAAGGCGTTCAGCGAGTAGGACATGCGCACCTTGTTGTCGTGCTGGACGATGACGTTCATGTTGTCCTCGATGTCGATGTCCGGACGGAAGACGCAGCGGTCGCGGAAGTAGCTGTCATACTTCTCGTTGCCGAGGTACAGGCTCTTCAGTCCCCAGGCTTGCTCGAGGTCCATCGCGAAACTGCATTTGTCTTTTTCCGGACAGGTGTGGCATCTCTCGTGATGGCTGCTCAGGCCGAGACGCTTGGCCATTTCCGGCGTGTAGAATTCCCGCTTGCCGTTTGCCATAACGGTGACGGGGACGGCTGAGAGCCACCAGTTCACGAGGTCGAAATGGTGCGTGGCCTTGTGAACCATGAGTCCTCCCGAGAACTTCTTCTGGCTGTGCCGGCGGCGGAGATAGTCCATGCCGTGCATGGTGTTCAGCAGCCGGCGAAAGTCCATGGACAGGATGTCGCCGATCTCGCCGCTCATGAGAATGTCCTTCACCTGGGTTCTGGGCGGCGAGTAACGGTAATTGAAAGTCACCCTGATGCTCTTCCCCGTCTTCTTGTGCGCGTCGATGATGCTCTGGCACTTGGGGGCGTCTATGGTCATGGGTTTTTCCGTAATCACGTTGCAGCCCATTTCCATGCCCTTGATGATGTACTCATGATGAAAGCCGTCGACGGTGGTGACGACGACGAAATCGGGCCTGGTGTTCCGTATCATCGCCTCGAAATCTTTCGCCAGAAAAGCGGGAACGTCCTTACCTGTGGCGCTTTTCGCCTGCGCCAGCTTCAGGCGTCCCTCATTCGTGTCGCAGCGCCCGACCATCTCCGCGTAATCTTTGTACGTGCTATAAATGGCCCGCTGATACATCTGCGAGCGGAAGATCCAGGAACTCCCCTGCGGCAGTTATCTATCTGCCATGTTCCGCGTGGTGGAGGGGCTATAATGTGTCGCCGGCCGGCGCCTGCGGGCGACGGGTCTGATTTCATCAAACTCGATGAGGGAGGAAGCAATGCTGAAGACGGGTGAGTTCGTTAATCGAAGAGAATTCATGCGGAACGCGGCGGCCGTGACCGCGGCGCTCGGTCTGGCCGGGCGTGCGGGAGTATCGGCGCAGCGCACGAACGTGGGGCGCCGGGTGATCGGTGCCAACGATCAGATAAATCTGGGCATTATCGGAGTTGGCGGGCGCGGGACCAGCGTCGGCCGGGTTTTCGCTTCCGTGGGGGCTGCTGAGAACCTGTGCAGGATTGTGGCCGTTTGCGACGTCTACCAGAAGCGCCTGGACCAGAACAAGGAAATCCACAAGTGCGACGGCTACCTCGATTATCGCCAACTGCTTACCCGCAAGGATATCGACGCGGTGATCATCGCGACGCCGGACCACCAGCACGCCCATATGGCAATCGAGGCCATGGACGCTGGCATGGACGTTTACGTGGAAAAGCCGATGTGCCACACGATAGCCGAAACGCGCCGCATGATCGAAAAAGTCAAGCAGACGGGCCGCGTTCTCCAGGTCGGATCGCAGACCACCTCGGCCGACCAGTGGCACAAGGCAAAGAAAGCTATTGCAGACGGCGCCATCGGCCAGATGATCATGAGCCAGGGTTCGTATCACAGGAACTCGAGGGAGGGTGAGTGGAACTATCGGATCGATCCGGATGCCGGCCCCAACAAGAAGGGCGCCGACTACATCAACTGGAAGGAGTGGCTCGGCCCTGCGCCGTCCCGGCCTTACGATCCGGACCGCTTTTTCCGGTTCCGCAAGTACTGGGATTACTCCGGCGGGACCGCGACGGATCTTTTTTTCCACGTTGCGGCGCCGCTCAACATCTGCTGGCCCGAGCCGCAGTATCCCTACCGCGTGATGGCCGGAGGAGGCAACTACGTCTTCAAGGACGGACGCGACGTGCCAGACACCTTCCATCTGATCGCCGATTACGCCAAGGGGCATTCGCTGGTCCTAAGCAGCTCCATGGCCAATTCGCAGCACATTCCGGGACTGATCCGGGGTCACGAGGGGACGATTATCATGGTCGAACACGGCCAGTTCGAGGGCCGCACGGAATACATCACCCTGCGCCCCGAAACCAGGATAATCAGCGATGAATACAAGGCCAAGTTCGGGGCCGCGGAGACGAAGATCCCGGTTGACAAGAAGGACGCCATGCGTGCCCACGTTGCGAACTTCCTGGAATGCGTGCGCACCCGCCAGAAGCCGACCCTGGATGTGGAAACCGCGGCCTGCGCCCAGGTGGTGATCAGCATGGCCGTGCAGAGTTACCGGGAAGGCCGCATCCTGTATTTCGACGAAAAAAGGTGGAAGGTCGGGCCAAAGCCGCCGAGGGTTTAGCAATCGGCTGCGGGATGGAGCGGCAGGGTGTGAATCCAGATCGCGATGCCGCCTCTCGTGTCTATCAGCACACCTCATAAGACGGGCGCATTATGTGCTGGATGCGATCCGGGCGGCGGGACTGTCATTGGGGCTTAACCTCGTACCGTCCGTGTCAGGGTGCTTTTTCCCGTTCTCCCCTCTTCGCACCTTCCGCAGTTGCGGCTGGTGCTCGCTGTTGCAGTCAACGTCGGAATCGCGAAAACCGGTGCACCAATCTCCCCAGCAAGCAGTGGATGGACGCCTTTTACAAGGCGCAGCAGGCGGGCTGCGGGATCGATGGTCCGGCCCGCCTCTTCGTGAACGCCGGCGAGGTGACAAGGCACTATCCCGAGGAGCGCTTCCATGCCACGTTGCCTGGCTCGACTGGCCATGGAAACTTCATCGCATCGACGGCGAAAGGCGCGTGAGTGTAGAGTTGTACAACCTTGCCGAAGATCCCGGGGAGAGGGACGATCGGGTCGCGCGCAGCCCCGATCGGACGAAATCCACGCAGAGACAGCTCGAGAGCTGGCTGTCATCGGTCGTCCGCCGCCTTAACGGCGGAGACCATTGGTAGGAGACGCTGCCGGGGCCAACAGCGGCCTCCGCTCGTCAACGCCCCGCAGCGAGCCGCCGAGCAAACTCATCCGCGGCCGCCGGCGCAGGCCGCCTCAGATTCCGCCGATGCCCGCATCCGGAACCGCGGATCGCGCTCTACCCGTCGCTCGGATTTCGGGGCGCGTCATTCCGGGGCGAACGTAACCGAGACCGGGAATGTCACCTCCAATCCGGCGTCGGGAGTGATCTTCAGGTTAGTGACCACATACCGCAGGTCGAACGTCTTCTTCATGTCCAGAGTCTCGGACTTGCCCTGGAGCTGAAGCAGCACCGTTTTTCCCCCCTTGAGGACCAGGCGGGACGGCACAGAAACCTCCTCGAACTGCTCCTCTCCGGAGAGATCGTAATCGATATCTGAAACATTGCTGATCTGGACAAATGCCGAGCGCTTGCCTCTGACGGTCACGGACGGGTTGAGGACTTCAATGGAACCCTTGAAGATCGGCTCCAGGTATTCCTTGCGGCCTATCAGCATTCCATTTACCGCGACCGCGGTGCGGCGCGCGAACAGGGCTTCCCTGATCGCCTCCGGGGTCCTGTCGGTGGCGAAAACGAGAGTCAACGGCCTGCCGCCCACCGTGCCGGTCTCCCACACCAAGCCGGCGGGGTCGTGGATGTCGGAGTTGCCCAGCATGGTGAGGTTCTTCTCCAGGCACCAGCGGTGGACTTCCGGATAGTAGTCCTGGCCGTTGACCACCTCTATGCCGTGCAGCTGGCCTTTCTCGAGCAATTCCGTGTGCTCCGGATACCAGCGGCTGATCCCGTCGGGTTGCTGGCCCGTCCAGCCTGGGTGATTCCAGAAGATGAAGGCCCCCTGGCCGGCGGCCAGCCGCAGGGCATCGCGCCAGTCTTCCACATCTAGAACTCTGCTGGACTTGAGGAAGACCGCATTGAAATGGCCCGGAGGCATCTTACGGGTCACCTCGGAACCCTTCAGAACCAGCACGCCAAGGTCGTCGCCGTGGATCTTTGCGATCTCGAAAGACCTCTCGTGGTTGATCGGGAGATCATCTTTGTGAGGTTGGTATTCGATGTGATCGGTGATGGCGATGGCGTCAAGGCCTTGTCGCCAGGCCTCTTCGGCCCTGATCTGGGGCCAGACGTTGCCGTCGGAAAAGACCGTGTGGACATGAAAATCACACTTGAGAGTCCGATACCCTGGGATGTCCGGAATACGGATCGGGCTGCGGGCCCGAGTGACCTGACCCTGGGACACGCCCATCGCGAACGTAGCCACAGCGGCGAAAAGCAGCAAAACCCTCTTTGTCATAACTCTCTCCATCTTCAGTTGGTGCGAGCTATTATGAATCGATAGGGCGCCAATTTCACGGAAGAACGGCCTTGTAGTACACGGGCTCTTCTCATCTCAAGAACGGCATCCCGGCATTCCCCGGCGCCGCGGCCATCTTGCTGCTTGAGCTTTCTTTCGCCCCGTCTGCCCAGTCCGGGCAGAATTGCTCAAAGCCCATGCTATATGTGAGGTCTGCACGGATCAGAGAGGTTGAGTATCAGCCAAACAGAGACAATCCCTTCAACACAGGTCGGGGCTGGTGAAAATCTCGTCATGCGTAGTCAGGGAGCTCCGCACAAGATCCGCCGATGCCGAGATTATCCCTCTCGAGCAGGCTGTCTTCGTCGATGACAAACTGGAAACACCGAAGGAAGAGAACGCTTTCGGTGAGATGGCGGGTGGCGAACATCAACTCGACTTCATCCTCGTCCTCGCGGATACCCGCAACGACGGGGGAGTTCGGGATCCGTCACTTTACCCCTACTGTTAGTCCCTGGCAGTCGTCGGGCGCAGCAATCGCCGCCCCGGCAGGGGGCTTGGCTTGTCTTCTTCACCCAGATGGGTCTGATGGCTCTCCATTGGGGCTCCCTGGAGGGCTCGAACCCCCTCGATGATTTTCACCCGCGGTTCGAAGTGCCCTTTCGTGACCTGCTCGCCGAAGAGCATGTGCACCTGAAAGTTCCTTATCAAGGGAGCGGAGTCGACAAGAACGGGGCCTGGACCGTCAAATTCACGCCCTGAAGATAGAGGCGCGGAGCTGGCCTTTCCATGACTCCGTTGGGCCTCGCTTCGATTGCGCCACAGATCGCAGCGCAAGGGGGGTCTTTTGACTATCGATCCTGCACACTCCTGCCTGCAGCGGAGCTATCGATTGTTACCAGCGATTTGAAGGGGAACCAGTTACAGCGGTTTGAGTGGTGACCACTTCATCTGGGCGCAGTCGTCGGCGCGCCTTGCCCCGCGAGCGGATGACAAGCAATGAGTGACACG
>JACADW010000201.1 GCA_013388445.1 Acidobacteriota bacterium
GCCGAGACCTACGCCCCGCTGGGGGAGAGCGAAGCCGACGACGGGGGGGCGGCGGCCCGGTTGCCGAACAACGCCCCCCTCACGCAGAGGCTTGCGTACACGGGGCCGCCGAGGGTCCTGGCCGCCCTGGACATCCCGTTCCTCATCGAGACGGCCAGGGAAGCAGGCGGGACAATCGAGGTTCGGGTGGCCGTGGGCAGCTGCGTCATGGAGGGGAAGGACCTGATCAGGGTGTATGGTGCCAAGGTCAAAATCCCAGAGAGGCAGATGTTGGAGGCCATACACCTGGCAAAGGAGCGCACCTTCGAGCAAGATCCTAAGTATGCTCTGCGCCTGCTGGTGGACGTGGCCATCAAGGCCCTATCGCCGGCCATCAACGATCCTACGACCGCGGTCCAGGCTCTGGACCAGGTGGAGGACCACCTCATAAGGCTTGGCAACTGCCGCCTGGACGTGGGCCGGGTAAAGGATCCGCACGGGGCCCTTCGCCTGACCTTTCCGACGCCGGCCTGGGGCGACTTCCTGCTGCTAGCCTTCGACGAGATCCGCTGCTGTGGGGCGGGGTCTATCCAGGTCATGAGGAGGATGAGGAAGGCCATCAAGTCCGTCGCGCAGGCCGTGCCTCCTGCCAGACGCGCCGTGGTGGAGCGCTACCTCTCGAGACTCGATGCGACAGTGGGGCGCACGTACCGGGATTCCGACGAACGCGCCGACGCCCTCCATGAGGACAGCCAGGGCCTCGGCGACCCCATGGACTCCTGACAAGAGGAAGTCAATCTATTGAGGGCCGGAACATGCCACAGCCCCACTTGCCCTGCAGGAGCCTCTGAAGAACAGCCTGCAGCTTACCAACGCACCGAGCGACGGGCCGGGCCTGTGTTGCCGACCGCACCGGGCTGGTTGAGGCCCGGATCCCGCACGCCAACCCCGGGTGCACCAACGCCGGCAGTCCCGCCGACCACGCCAGGTTGGTTGAAGCCCGGATCAACGGCATACAGTGCGCCCGGGAGGGTGGCTACCGCTATGCCGATCGCCAGTCCATATATCCACTTGTTGGGTTTGATGTTCATCTTTCCGACTCCCCTCGATTCCCGTTCAAGTCACTCGGCCTTGCGCTTGTCCGTGTCCTTCTGCACGAATTCGAGTTTCAGCAGGTCCTGGCGCGGCGTGAAGCTGAAGGTCTCGGCCCTGAATTTTGGATTGAGGTTCCAGTTCTTCGCGACGACGGTGAACTGGGGCGCGTTGAGCATGTCCCGGCTGGTGATCACCAGCTTGCGCACCAGGGGCTGGGGCCCCTCCTCGATCCAGATCTGCCAGTCGACGAGCGGCGCGCGGAAAGCGAGGTGGTCGCAGCGCACGCCATCCACCACCCCCTTGCCGACCACGAAGCCCGAGGTCACATCCTGCATCAGGATGTCGTAGGCGTTCTTGTAGAGGAGATCGCCTGCGGGCGCGACGACATCGAGCTTCCGACGCGCGAAGTCCAGCATCTCCTCAAGGGTGCCGGGCGCGGCGATAGTGGCGTAATACTTGCCGTAGGGGTTGTGGAGGGTCAGCGATGTGCCGTCGTAGTAGAAGACCTGATCGACCAGATCGCCGGTGCGTTCCGCACGAAACTTGTTGGGGCGTTCGACCGACACCTTCGCGGTGTGGTCGAACTGGATCTTCTGTCCGGAGGCGAGCACGACATCGATGCTGCTTTCCGTGTCCAGGCTGAACTGCTGCTGGCGGGCGAGAAAATCGGTCGACGCTTTCAGCAACTGCTCTGCCGCCGGGGCAACCCCTGCCGGCTGCGCCAGTGCCGGCTGCGGCAACACCGCGGCCAGGAGCAGCGCGACGGTGGTTGCGCCCCCCTTGCTGATTCTTGCCACCTGCCTCATTACCGTCAGTGCCATGACTCCCCCTGTGCGACCCATTGGAATTTCTTTCTCCATCGAATGATGTGAGAACCGGCTTGGAACCCTCCTTGTGCGCACCGCGGCGGCCGTGAGGTTCTGTATTGAGGTGGTCTTGATGTTCCGATTTTTGTCACGTGGCGGATGCGCCGGCCATCACTCGCTTCTCAGCCGCTTCTGTCCCTCCACGATCTTGTGCCAGCCGTAAGTGAACGAGAGACGAAAGCCGTCCATCCGGACATCTTCGGGGTCACTGTCGTTGACGGTCGCCATGTAGCCGCCGGTGAGGGAAATGTTGTCGTTGATCTGGTAGCCGAGTGTGAAACCCACGCCCACGTTGCTCATCGAATCGCCGTCGGAACCATCAACGCTCGACTCACCGCCGCCCATGTAGGTCGTGTCGAGGGAACCCCAAAAGTGTTCGGTGAAGTCGCGGGTCAGATGCGCTTCCACTTGGAACAGGGGATCCGTGCTCAAGGTGTGGCCCACGTAGTCGTCGTTATCACTGAAGAACCAGACCGAGGGCAGCACCTCAAAGGTGGTGCGCCGGCCGGGCACCCACGGACCGATCTGCCAGACGATCGGCACGCCCACCCGGCCATACCAGCGGTTTTGGCCGAGATTCAGCGGCTGGTCGCTATCGTACTCGCCGATCGGGAACGCCACATCCACGATCAGGTCGAGCGAGAACTTCGGCTCGTAACGCAAAATGTCGGGGATGCTCTTGAGGGCCTTGGGGCCGATGAGGTTTATGCCAACCTCCAGCATCGGGTCGCCGAACCCGGTGGCGGACTGGCCGTAGGAATTGCCTGCGACGGTTAACTCACCGGAAATCCGGCCCACCGGCTCAAGGATCGCCACGGTGAATGTGCGGTCGAACAGGGGCAGCATTTTCGCATAACCAACCACGGCCACGGTCGCCTCGACGTCGGCATCGGCCGAGGGGAAATGCGCCGGGTCCAGGGGATTGGCATTGCCGCTCAATGATTGGAAGATCACCGGCACCGCATTTGCGCCGGCGAGGCTTTTCCAATAGAAGCGCGGTGGCACCTGCGCGAGCGCGAACGTCGGGGAGATGATGGTTAGAGCGACGATTGCGGCGGCGAGGCGGCACGAGCGCGCAGCGGGTGGTAAGTGACCCCTCTCGCGGATTCGTTTGGCTTCATCTTTCATGGAATTGTTTGCTCCTTGAATTGAGTTCAGTCTTTGGATTCGGGTTCGATCACTCCTTCGGGTCGGCCAGCATGTTGGGGGGAGGGATGAACTGCTTCTGATAGAGGAGCGGCGGGTAACCGTCCACCACCGGATACCGATCGGGAAGCTGTTTCGCCTGTCCCTCCCACAGGACGCGGTTGGGCAGGATCACGTTGTTGGCCCGGACATAGTCGTCCCAGAGCGCCAAGAGCGCCTTGACCTTCTCTGGCTGCTGGGCGGCCAGATCGTGGCGCTCGCCCGGATCCGCGGCGAGATTGAATAACTCCCATTGTTCCGTGCCATACGGCTTGTACTGCCACACTAACTTCCAGTCACCCTGCCGGACGGCGTGATTCCCGAAAATCTCCCACGCCAAGTAATCCTGGGCCGCTCGGGGTGTTTCCTCTTCGCCCGCCAGCATTTTGACCCACGACTTGCCGAGCAGCGGTGGCGGTTCCTGACCGTTGACGGTCTTGGGATAACTGGCGCCGGCCACTTCGAGCAGCGTGGGCATGATGTCCGCCACATGCATGAGGCCCCGGTTGATGCTCCCCGCTGGCCGCTTGACGATAGGGCCGCTGACGATGAGGCCGTTGCGGATGCCGCCCTCGCCCATGAGGCCCTTATATTGGCTGAGTGGGGTCA
>JACADW010000247.1 GCA_013388445.1 Acidobacteriota bacterium
GCCGAGACCGGTCCGGTGCATCCGGAACGTTCGCGCACGATACCAGGCTTGCGGAGAATGAGACGCCGGCCTCCGGGACAGGGCATCTTCCGGGCACCGGGAGCTCGTAGCGATAGAGGCCCGGGGCTCCGGGAGTCTTTCGCTGGAGCACGAGCTCCCCGAACTGCAGCCGGGCCGTGACCATCCCGGGGAGATCGACCGATCGGCCGCTCGTCCCTGATCCGCACAGTCGGATCAGCTCATCCGCATGCCGGGCCGTAATCCCTTTCAGGGATCCTCGCACGTCCCGGATCGCCAGCCTCAGCACCCGACGCCCGATCGCGGGATGCAGGCCTGCGAGCGGGCGGGCCGGCAGCTGCACGATGTCCGGCTCCGTGCCATGGCGCAGGGCCTGATAGGTCCTGCGGCTCACGGATCCGAGGTAGCCTGCGACCTCGCGCGCATGCGCGGCGGTGCGGGCCATGGTCTCGAGCACCCGCGGATTGAAGTGCTTGGCCAGATAAGGGATGAGCTCGTGGCGCAAACGGTTCCGCCGCAGCCTGAGCTGGCTGTTCGTGGAGTCCTCCCGCCAGGTTTGAGACAGGGATGTGAGGTATCTTTGGACCTGGCCGCGCGGACGTTCCAGGAGGGGCCGGATGATGAGGTTGTCAAGAACCGGATGTATTCCCGAGAGCCCTTCCTCGCCGCTGCCGCGCAGGAATCGAAGGAGAACGGATTCCGCCTGATCGTTGAGCGTGTGCCCGACGGCAATCTTCCGGCAGCCAAGGCTGGCGGCGGTTTCCCTCAGGAACTCGTAGCGCGCTAGTCGTGCCGCGTCTTCCAGGTTGCGTTTGCGCTCGCTCGCAAGCCGGCGGACGTCGGCGCGGCCCGCCACGAACCGGACGCCGAGGCGGAGGCAGAGTTCACGGACGAAAGCTTCATCCATGTCCGCTTCGTCTCCTCGCAGTCCGTGATGAAGGTGAGCCGCCACCAGGGTGATGCCGAGCCGCCGCGCGAGCCGGTGCAGGCAAAGAAGGAGCGCGGTCGAGTCTGCGCCGCCCGAGACTGCAACCAGTACCGCATCTCCGGGATCCAGCATGCCGTGCTTCCTGAGCGTCCGCAGGACGCCCTCCTCGAAGACACGGACCGTCCTGGGCACTGGTTCTCGAATCACGCGAACTCCGTTGCGAGGTGGAACATTACGTTGACTGCCGAGGGCTCTGCAGCGTCGTTGCCTGCCGGCGGACTCGCGTCGCGCCGCGGAGGCACCAGGCATGGGGACGTCTAGCCCCGGCTTCTGTAATCTCCCGCAGCCGCTCCATGCCGTTGATGCGCTCGCCGCCCGAGAATATAATACATTGGCCCGATTAGCTCGCCGTATCGCTTCATGGGGAGCCCATCATGCCATATCCGCTGACACGCGCGAGACGACTTCGGCTGTCGGAGGGCATTCGCGCAATGGTCCGCGAAACCCACCTGACGCCCGACCGGCTGCTCTATCCGATGTTTGTGTGTCCGGGAGAGGGAGTGAGCGTCGAGATCTCCTCCATGCCCGGAAACTACCAGCGGTCGATCGACAAACTGGTCGAGGAAGCCAGGAGCGTGAGGGGGCTCGGTATCAGAGGCATCATCCTGTTCGGCATTCCTGCAAGCAAGGACGAACAGGCTACCTCAGCGCACGACGACCGGGGGATCATTCAGGAAGCTGTCCGCGCGATCAAACGCGAGGTCAAGGACCTCCTCGTCATCACCGATGTCTGCCTCTGCGAATATACCAGCCACGGCCACTGCGGTTTGGTACGGGGCAGCGAAATCCGTAATGATGCGACGATTGACCTCCTGGCGAAGGTGGCTCTCTCGCACGTCAGGGCCGGGGCCGACATTGTGGCGCCGAGCGATATGATGGACGGTCGCGTCGCTGCCGTCCGAAACCTGCTGGAAAAGAGCGGACACCACAACATCCCCATAATCTCGTATGCGGTGAAATACGCCTCGGCTTTCTTCGGGCCCTTCCGAGAGGCCGCCGAGTCTGCGCCGGCGTTCGGCGACCGGCGGACATACCAGATGGACCCGGCGAACGCCCGGGAGGCCATCCGGGAGGCGGAGCAGGATATCGAAGAGGGTGCCGATATCCTGATGGTGGCTCCCGCGGGGCCCTGCCTGGATATCATCAGGATACTGCGTGATCGCTTCCCGCACCCGATCGCAGCCTTCCAGGCCAGCGGAGAGTATGCGGCGCTGGTGGCGGCTTCCCGCCTGCACTGGCTGGACTTGCAGCGCGTCATGATTGAGGCTTTGATCGGAATCCGGCGCGCGGGGGCCGATATTGTGGCGACCTACTTCGCCAGAGAAGCAGCCCAACTCCTCTCCTGAGGGGGTCAGGCAGGTGGAATCTGGGTTTTTGCCGCAAGCCTCGCGAGGATATCCGCAAAAACCCAAATTTCACCTACCTGACCCCCGATTGCACGCGGATGGATAGGGTCTTGAATCCTTCCGTCTTTTCGATCGCGAAAGTCAGATCCTTGTACCGGACCAACTCTCCCTCGCGCAGCAGACGTCCGGTTCTCCCCTGGAGGAAGCCGACGACGGTCGAGTAGTCGCTCGATTCGGGAATCTTGGTCTCGAAAAAGCGGTTGAAATCCTTGACCGGGAGGTTCCCGGTGACCGCAAACAGGTTGGGGGCCAGTTCCCGGACCGAATCGGTCTCCGTGTCGTGCTCGTCCCGTATCTCCCCGACGATTTCCTCGAGCAGGTCCTCCAGGGTCACGATCCCTTCAACGCCGCCGAACTCGTCCACCACGACGGCCATGTGCAGATGCATCGACTGGAATTCGCGCAGCACGGAGTCGAGCCTGGCCGTGTCGGGCACGAAATGGGCCGGTCTGAGCAGCGCCGATAGGTCGATCTCTCCGGGATCCTGCAGGTACTGAAGCAGGTCCTTCACGTTCAGGATTCCGAGGATATTGTCGAAGTTGCCGCGATAGATCGGGATGCGGGAATAGTTGGTCTTCCGGACCAGAGCCAGGATGTCAGCGATGGGCGTGTCGACCTCGGCGGCGGTGACTTCCATGCGGGGGATCATGACGCCGCGGACTCGGGTGGCGCCGATCTGGAAGACATTTGAGAGCATTTCCTTCCTCTCCTCGGCGATCGTTGCCGAAGCGGAACTCTCGATGATGGCGCGGATTTCCTCTTCGCTGAGCGCGTGAGCGAACGGATTCACGGACGATGACATGCCGACGAGCCGCACCAGCCGGTCGGCCAGAAGGGCGGCGAGTCGTGCGAACGGCGAGAGCAGCCAGATAGAAAGGCGGAGCGGCGACAAGAGCCGCCGGGTCAGCATTTCGGGTTGGCTTGCGGCAATGACTTTGGGCGTCAGTTCACAAAAGATCAGGATGAAAAGCGTGAGCAATGCGGACGCGGCGACGCTGCCCTTCTCCACGTAACCGCGGGGCGCGTAGGTCGTAACCAGCAATGTAACGATGCTGGCCGCGGCGATGTTGCTGACATTGTTCCCCAGCAGGATGACGCCCAGGAGCCTCTCCGGTCGGGAGACGATCCCCCTGACGGCCTGCGCAGCCTTGTCACCCGCTTCGGCCTGGTATTTCAGGCGCAGGCGGTCCACCGTCATGAACGCAGTCTCGGACGCGGAGAAAAAGAGAGACAGCAGGAGTGAAAATCCCAGCAGGATGAAGTAGATGACCAAGGTGCGACTTGGA
>JACADW010000180.1 GCA_013388445.1 Acidobacteriota bacterium
TCTCCGATCTCATCCAGAAATATCGTCCCGCCGCTGGCAATCTCGAAGAACCCCTTTTTCTCCTGGGCTGCCCCCGTAAAGGCGCCCCTGGCATGTCCGAAGAATTCGCTCTCGACCAGGTCCCTCGGAATGGCGCCGCAGTTGACGGGGATGAAGATCTGATCACGGCGGGGACTCTCCGAGTGGATGAAGCGGGCGACGAGCTCCTTCCCCGTTCCTGTCTCGCCCTGTATGAGCACGGTCGTCTCGGTCGCTGTCACCCGGCGCAGGAGGCGGAGTATGTTCTCCATCTCCGCGCTGCGGTAAATGATCTTGCGGCAGACGCCGCCTTTCTCGACCTCCTGCAGGAGGATCGCGTTTTCCGCCCTCAGGCGTTCGTTGGCGACTTTGAGTTCGGCGGCAAGCCGTTCGTTCTCGCGGATCAGCTCCATCCTCTCGAGAGCCTCCTGAACCACCAACCTCAGGGCCTCGGGTTCCCAGGGCTTTGTGATGTATTTGTGGACCTTGCCGGCATTGATGGCGGCAATCAGATCCTCGACCTCGGTATAGCCGGTAAGCACGATGCGGACGAGGTTCGGGTATTCCTTTTGCGACGCCTCGAGGAATTCGATGCCCGTCATGTTGGGCATTTTCTGGTCCGTAATGATGGCGTCGATCGGCCGGGACCGGAGGACCTCCAGCGCCTCGTCGCCTGACTGGGCCTGGTAGACGTCATAGGCGTCCACAAAGGTGCGATGTAGTTTCTGCAGGTTCGCAACCTCGTCATCAACCAGCAGAAGGGCGTGGCGCTTGCTCATGACGCGGGCCTTTCTTGAAACACCGGCAGCCTGATCGTGAAGATGATTCCCTTGTTCGGGGCGCTGGATACGTGGATCTTGCCGCCGTGCTGCTCAATGATCCCGTAGCTTATGCTCAAGCCGAGCCCTGTTCCCTGGCCGATGGGCTTGGTGGTAAAGAAGGGCTCGAAGATGCGCTTGATATGCTCCTTCGGTATCCCCGTGCCGCTGTCCTCTATCTCAACTTCGACCGCTCCATTAAGGGAGCGGGTCCGAATCCAGACGTCGCCCTGCCCTTCGATCGCCTGGAACGCGTTCAGAAGCAGATTCATCAGCACCTGATTCAGCTTTCCCGCATAGCCTTGAATCTTGGGGATCGCGCCGAACTCGCGGTGTATCTCAATGCGGTTCTTGTACTGGTTCGTCAGGAGGTTGAGTGTCATCTCGAGAGCGGCATGAAGATCGATTTCCGAAAGCTGGTCGCTGTCCATGCGGGAAAAAGAGCGGAGGTCGGAGACGATCGCGTTGATCCGGCGCGCGCCCTCGGTGAAGTTGTCGATGAGGGTGTGCAGGTCCTCTTTGATGAAAGAGTAACGCATCTTCTCCTTGAGCTGGTCCATCTTCGAGCGGTCTTCGACAGACAGGCTCGGCAGTGACTCGTAAGCCTCGATCAGTGATCGCAGCCTGGCCGCGTAGTCGGCCAGGAAACCTGTGTTGCCGTAAATGAAATTCAACGGGTTCTTTATTTCATGGGCGATGCCTGCTACCAGCTGCCCGAGCGAGGCCATCTTCTCGGTCTGCACGAGCTGTTCCTGCGCATTCTGCAACTCGAGGTAGGCCTGCCGGAGCGCCGCGTTGGATTGCTCCAACTCCAGCGTTCTCTGCCGGACCATCTCCTCGAGGTTCTTGTTGAGCTCCTGTAACTGCTCCTCGCGCGCCGAAAGCGCCCGCGCCATGTCGTTGAATGTCGAGCCCAGAACCCCGACCTCGTCGGCGGACCGCACGAGGACACGCTCGTTGAAATCCCCGTGTGCAATCGTGCGGGCTGTCCGGATGAGGTTGTTGAGCGGAACTGTGATCCCGCGGGCGATGAAATACGTAAATACGACGACGAGCGCCGAAAGAAATCCGGTGACCGCCGCGAGGCGCCAAGTCATGGCGTAGATCGGACGGTAGATATCCGTCCCGTCGACGCCCACGCCCACGATCCAGGGGAAGGAGGCGTCATCGATCCGGGCAATCCCGGAGATCTTGCTGTTTCCCTTGGGGAACTCGTAGGCGACACTGCGCTGCTGTCGCAGAATCGCCTCGCGGAGACTGCAGAGGCCGTGTTGCGCCACGATCCTGGTGCCGTAGAGATCGGTACCTTGCGCCGAGAAGAACGGCGTCCGGAAGTCCACCGGCCGGTTCCTGCGAAACTTGTGCCCGATGGTCGTGTCCGCGTCGCTAGCGAGCATGAAGGCATAGCCGCTCTTGAGGTCTGAATTGGCAAGATCCATCTCGACGTTGTCGAGTATGTTCTGCACATAGAACCAGTTGATAATGCTGATCCATACTCCGAGGATCTCGCTGGTGCGGGGATGCCGGAGCGTTTCCGAGAGGGCTATGTTATAGAGATGGCTGCTGTCGTCGGCGCTGTAATCGTAAAGGCGTTGGACCAGCCTGGACTGGTACCAGTCGTGATGGGATGAGTAGCCTCCCATCGATTCCCGGAAGATCTTATACTCCTCGGGGTAGTCCTCGATGCTGCTGCCCATGATCTGCCTGATCCGATCAGCCGGCAAAGGAACCCAGTTGCGGTCCAGCGTGTTCGTCGCCACTATCTTTCCGTTAGAATCCAGGACGATGAGCAGGTCGTAGACCTCGTGGTCAAAACAGAAGCTGTTCAGGATCGGAATGATTGACCTGCCACCCTCCCCGCCGAGCGTCGGATAGATAAGCGGGAGCGTCCGCGCCATCGAATTCACCTCCTCCTTCTTCTGTTTGAGCATGAAGAAGATGGTGTCGGCGGTGTCGCGCGCCATCTTTTCCAGCGACAGCTGGATCCGATCCTGAGCGACCTGCTTCGTGACGATGAAGTACGCGTAGAGCGAGATCCCCATCAGCGTCACCAGCGCCAGCGCAATCATCATCGTCAGCAGTTTGTTCTTCAGGCTACGGAATGCCATATGCGTTGACCAGATTTTGGACACTTGCCTGATTGAGGCTGCCTGTTATTTTGACATGCCCGCCGAGAGAATGCAAAGCTCAATAACAGACTTTGCGGCGACCGTCGAGCAGGCACCAGCGGCCCAACGACAGGTAGGCTCCGGCTGCCGAACCAGGCAAAAAGCGGTAAAATCACAGCCGTGTCAAAGATAGCCGTGCCTGGCAGCCGCGAGCTACACTGGCGGCCTGACGGCGCCGAGACAGACTGGCCACACCTGGCCGTGACACGATTATTCGAGAATCCCGCGACGCTGCAGTTCCGCGACGAAATGGGACGGATCCTGAAAACGGAAGGTACGGATTCCGAGCCGGCGTGCCGCCTCGACATTCTCCTCCTGATCGTCGGTGAAAAGTGCCTCCTCAGCTTGCACGCCCGCCTTATTGAGCGCAGCAAGGAAGATCTGCGGATCGGGCTTGAGCGCCCCGACCTCGTGGGAGACCACGAAGCCGCTGAAGTGGTCGAGGATGGGGAAGTGCTGGCGGATGTAATTGAAGTGAATGCTGTTGGTGTTGGAGATGGCCCAGAGCGGGATTTTCCTCGAGATCCGCAGAACCAGGTCCTCAGGAAGAATTGTATGCGGCAGGATGATCGAGTTCCATGCCGAGAGGAAATCGGGCCAGCTGATGGCGCGTCCGATCCTCCTGCAGGCTTCCTGATGGAACTCCTCGTCTGTCATGGCGCCCGACTCAAACCGGTGCGCCAGCCCCTCATCCAGGAAGACCGCCTGCAACTGTTCTCGTCCCACCCCTGCCAGGTTCAGCATGTTCGCGGCGAAACGCCGCGGGTCGATGTCGATGATCACCCTCCCGAGGTCCAGGTACAGACAGCGCGGCGTTTCAGTCATCGGCTGCGCCACCCCGTGCCCATTTGACAGCGGCTTGCGCCAGGATTCGTGTCGGGTTCAGGAGAGGACATGGCGGGCGCTTTGTGTCGAGGACCAGCGGCAGCTCCGTGCAACCCAGAATGACCGCTTCCGCGCCTTGCGCTGCAAGTCCGAGACAAATCCGCTTGACGGACCTCCTCGCCTCGTCCCGGTTCCTGTCGGCCTTGATATCGCGGATCACCGCCATGATTCGATCCTGATCCGGCTCCTCTGGCACAACCGCGGCAATGCCCGCAGCCCCGAGGGCGGACTGATAAATACCTGCGCGGATCGTGCCTGTGGTTGCCAGCAGGCCGACGCTGCGCAACTCGGGGTAGCGGCTCCGCAGTTCCCTCACAGTCTCATCGATCATGTGCAGGACCGGGATGGCGGTTGCCCGGCGCAGGCTCTCCACGTACAGATGCGCGGTGTTGCAGGGCATGGTAATGATGCCGGCACCGGCACGCTCTAGAACCTTCGCCGAATCGATGAGCAGCGGTAGAGGATCTTCGCCGCCTTCGAGGATGGCCGCCGTCCGGTCGGGAATCCTGGTATTCGAATATATAAGCACCGGGATGTGGTCCTGGTCGCGCGAGGCAGGCGTCAACTGGATGATTTCACGGAAGAAGTCAGCCGTCGCTTCGGGTCCCATCCCTCCGAGTATTCCGATAATTCGATCCGGCATGCTGATCTTCTCCGGCATAAGGGGTGACCTGACGGCCGCCGCGGCAATATCACTCTCCGGGGTGCCCAATCACCATGAACTGCAGTCACGCCCCGCGCACAAGGATTGCCTGGATCGTCAGGCGCTCCTACGAAACGCCGAACTCCTGCTTCCGCACGGTGGCGCGTTCAATCCGGTCCCAATCAAGATGGTAGCCGATGCCAGGCGACTGTGTCACCAGGATCGTGCCCCCGCGCGTGACCGCGCCCGGGGGCCGCACGGTATCCTCCTCATAATACCTCCGGCTGGCCGATACGTCCCCGGGCAAGGTAAAGCCGGAGAGCGTGGACAGCGCGATGTTGTGAGCCCGGCCCACTCCGCTCTCCAGCATGCCTCCGCACCAGAGCGGGACACCGTTCCGCGAGCAGTAGTCGTTGATCTCAAGGGCTTCAAAATACCCGCCGACGCGGCCGAGCTTGACGTTGATGATACGGCAGCTGCCCAACTCGATCGCTTTCCGGGCGTCGTCGGCGCTCGAGATGGATTCATCCAGACAGACCGGGGTCCGAATCCTCTGCTGCAGCTTTGCGTGATCTACGATGTCGTCGTGCGCCAGCGGCTGCTCAATCATCATGAGGCCGAACTCATCGAGTCTCTCAAATAGCGGCAGGTCGCTCAGCTGAAAAGCGGAGTTCGCATCGGCCATCAGCGGCAGATCAGGAAACTCGCTCCGGATCTCCTTGATCGGCTCGACCTCCCAGCCCGGCTTTATCTTGATCTTCACGCGGCGGTATCCGTCCGAGACTTCCCGCCTCACCTTGGCAAGGAGGTCCGATATCGACGCCTGGATGCCAATCGAGACGCCGCACGGGATCTCCTCCCGCACCCCGCCGATGAGACGGTGGAGCGGGACGCACTTCTGCCGCGCCTCCAGGTCCCAGAGAGCGGTTTCGAGAGTGGCGGTCGCCATGCGGTTGCCGCGGATGGGCCGCAGGATGCCGGCGCAATCCGCCGCGCTTTCGATCGTCCTGCCGATGAGCCAGGGGATGGCAAAATCCGAAAGTATGTGCCAGGCGGTTTCGGTTGTCTCGCTGCCGTAAAGAGGGTCTTCAGAGGCCGTACATTCGCCGTATCCGACCGCATCTGCGGAACGGGCCGTGAGCAGAATGATCCGCCGCAGGGTGGTCCTCCCGAAACTGGTCTCGAAGGGATGCACCAGGGGCATGTGCATCTCGCGCAGTTCGACCGACTTGAGCAGTATCACCAGCCGCTCCTGTCCGAGACGGGCGTAGGATGTTCTTTGCGCCGACCGGTCCAGGCTACTCGTTGCCCCGGAGACATGCAAGCATCACTTGGTCTCGGGATCTCGCTGCCTGAAACCCCCTTCCCCTCCCCGTCAGGCACGGGCGCGGCTCGTCTGCGCGCGCGGATACAAGAATTCAAGACTCGAAGCAGTCCTTCGTGTACCAGGACGCACGAGACGATGCATGGAGATATGCCCGGGCTGAGCTAGCCGCGGACGCCATCGGATTTTCTGCGAAACGAGAGCCTGTCGGCCGAAACAATAGGGATGTGGATCCGCCAGGAGAGCAGTCCCCGGCGCGAAGGCAGGGAATGGTGGCGCCGGTTGCCGTGCTGCATTGTTGCAGTGCGGGCCCGGCCTTCATCCGGCCGCATCTGAAGCATTCGCTATTCTTTCTCGCTCTTATGCTTGCCGCCGTGCTGGCTTCGTTTAATTTATTCAATAAATCCCGACCGGATGCCGATAAAAAACCCGAAGTGCGAATGATCTTCCATTGGGATACGGATCTGGCACTGCATCTGCGCAAAGGTGTCCGCCGCATCCGTAGCAGGAAGGCGTCCGCATGGCGTGCGTTTGCTGAGAAAAATCAGGAGAACGCTCGACATGGCAGGGGACAAACAGGCGGTCCTCGGCCTCATGTCTGCTTCTCACGTTGTTGCTCTTGCAACGCGGGGCTTCCCGGCACGGAGAGGGAATCCTGATAGCCATGGATAACGCAAAGAGAATGACGCTGGCGTTCGACCGGCTGGGGGAAACACCCCTTGAATGGCGTGACCGGCACATGTCAGGGCTGTCTACTCTGCGAAACAGGCTTGAGCCTGGCAATGCCGGGCATGCCGAAACCGCAGGCGGTCGCACCGGCATTCCGCTCGTCGCATCCGCATCCACAGACTCGCTTTGGTTCAAGGCACGCTAGTCATGTCGTCGCAAATCGGAGAACTGCTTCTTAGGGACAACCTGATCACCCCCGAACAGCTCAATGCCGCGCTCGAATACCAGCGACGCAACGGCGGGCGCCTCGGCACCATACTCATAGAACTCGGCTTTGCGGATGACGATGCAATCACGACTGTCCTGAGCCGCCAGTACGGGGTCCCCTCGATCAATCTGGCCTATTTCGAGGTCGACCCTTCCGTAATCAAGCTCATCCCGGTCGAGACCGCCCAGAAATACATGGTCATCCCGCTCAGCCGGGTCGGTTCGACACTCACCATCGCCATGGCGGATCCGACGAATGTTTTCGCCATGGACGACATCAAGTTCATGACGGGCTTCAATGTCGAGCCCGTGGTGGCGACGGAATCATCGATCCGGGAGGCAGTCGAGAA
>JACADW010000248.1 GCA_013388445.1 Acidobacteriota bacterium
ACCGAGACCGACGAGATCGTCTATCGTTACGACCCAGGCGGCATTCCACGGATCGATCAGAGAATGACGAGCAAGGAATGGCAGGACACCCGGGGCCGGGAGAACCGGGAGATTACGGGTTACCGATCGGACCTCTCCGGCAGGCTGAACCTGGACAGCCGGACGCGGATCACGAGCGAGAGCATGCCCGGCGGCAGCCGGCAGACGCTGCAGGTGACTGAACGGCAAAGTCCGGCCGAGCCTTCGGGGGGACTCCGGCTGATCGAGTGCGTGACCGAGTTCACACGGCCGGCAGGAGCCTTGGAGGTCGAACGGGAAGTCCAGGTCCGGAGGCCGGACGCAAACGGCGCCCTGCGCACGGTCTATCTCCAGCGCACATCGGAAATCAGATAGCCCGCCGCCCGGCTGTATAAGATCCGTCGCGAGACCCCAACACCCTCATCCTGACCTTGGACCTGGTCGTGGATGGAAACAGGAGGAGAAACGGTCGTCTGAGTGCGGTGCGCGAGTGCCTGTCTCAGACATGATCGTCCAGGCCCATGTCTGATTCCGACGGCCGGATCAACGCGTCGATTTCATCATCGAACCCTGCATCAAAAACCGCATAGGGAGCGAATTCCGCTACGACTTCATGCGGCGCTCCGCTCGAAAAGGTAGTGCGATACCATCCACTCCTGGCCGTTTCGATACCCGAACAGCTCGGCGCAAGCCATGAAAAACACCCGCCAGCGCACGAACCAGCGAAGCGCCTGGCCGGCGCCGTACACTTCGCGGAAGACACGCATGATTTCGGCACGGCGACGGTCCTGATTCCGCAGCCATTCCTCTGCGGTCCTCCTGTAATGTTCGCCGCCGACAACCCAGTGATCAACGATCCTGAAGTGGTCCTGGAAATACAGCAGGAGGTTGTTGCCCGGCATCATGCCGCCGGTGAAGAAGTACCGGCTCATCCAGTCGGTTGTATCCCTCACCTCGAACGGATAGGTAAACAGCCGGTGCGTGAAGATATGGATAAACAGCAAGCCGGCGGGCCTGGTCCAGGAGGCGATCCGCTCGAGCAGGAGCTGATAGTTTCTCATGTGCTCGAACATCTCGACGGAAACAACCCGGTCAAAGCGCCGGTCGGTGTCGAAGGTGTTCATGCTGCCGGTGATGATCTGCAGGTTACGCAATCCGCGCCGCCTCGCCTCCGACTCGATGTACTCCCTTTGAGAACGTGAGTTGGAAACACCGAGAATCCGGCTGTGGGGCAGATTCTCGGCAAGATACAGCGACAGGGAACCCCACCCGCAGCCTAGTTCGAGGATGTCCATGCCATCCTCGATCCGGGCTCTGCGCGTATACAGGTCGAGCATCGCCTCCTCGGCCTGTTCAAGCGTCCGTACCCCCGCGGGCCAGTAGGCGCAGCTGTACTTCATTCCAGGGCCGAGCACGAGGCGGAAGAACTCCGCTGGAACCTCATAGTGCTGCTTGTTGGCAGCCTCGGTCTCTATTGCGATGGGGCTCGACCGGAGTTGGGCCATGAACCGCATCAAACGCGCCTGCTGACGCTCGGCATCCCCTTCTCCCTCCTCCCGGAGTCGGGCACGGACGAGACGGCGGATGCCTGCGCGGATAAGAAAGTCGGGAATAAGGTTTCTGTCAAGCCAACGTTCAAACCACGCCGGGGTATGGTTCATTTCACTCCTGGCAATTCGCCGGACTTGCGGGCCCAAAGAGGCTCGTCTAGGAAGCCGGTGCCCTGCGCAGTACGGTCCTCAGAATCGGCGTCAGAATCATGTGGATCAAGAGGACGATGATCGGACTGACCAGAAGCCAGGCGGCGATCCCGTGGACGGTCGCGACCCAGAGCCGGGAGATCGCGTCCCAGACGTCCCCTCGCAGAATCTCGACGACCTGGGCAGCCGACAGTTCGATCCGGGGAGCGCCAAGGAGCCACCCGCCCAGTTTCATGAACGGGATCAGCAGGAACAGCTGGAGCGGATAGACGATGTAATTGACCAGCTGTATCGCCGGCAGATTGAGGCGCAACGCCAGGGCCGCCAGTGTGCACAACAGGGTGGTGGCGCCAAGCGCAGGAAATACGCCGAGGGCCACGCCGAAGGCCATGCTCAGAGCGATCCGTTCAGGCGCGATCCCCTGATTCAGCAAAGTGATGATCGGCCGGACCAGTTTCCGGTGCACAAACCCTCCGTTCACGTCAATCCCCCTGACGACCTGCGCGGCCAGTTGCCCTCGGCACGGAAATCACGCGGATGCTCTTCAACTCCGGCTGCCGTGCGCAAAAACGCTCCTATCCGTGCCGGCATCTCCGGGTCACTCCGTGATCTTCCAGCGCTGCGCAGCGGAACTCGCACTGCCACGTCTGGCAATCAGGAGGCGCGACAACCGGGACTCCAGCGCCTGAAAGTCCGCGAGCAGGATGACTCGCTCCGGGGCGAGCCTGCTTCGGCGGATGGCCTCGATATTGCCACCGATCCACAGCTCAATATGATCGGGCAAGTCCCTGGCAATCCTCTGTATCTGCGGCACCGAGCGTCGCCACAGATCCCCAGACAAACCCAGGACTACCACATCCGTCGAAATCCTCCTGGCCGCCGCGACGATCTCGCCGGCGGGAAGGTTCGGGCCGAGATAGAAGACCGAAAGCCCGTTGGCAGCCGCCAGCATGGCCGCAGCCAGGATGCCGAATTCGTGCAACTCGCCGCTCGGTGTGGTCAACAGGACACTGGCTGCCGCTGGTGCCGGCACGTAAAGGCGCAGGAGGCTGCCCAGCAGGTCACGCATGAGCGCCGAGGCCATGTGCTCCTGGGCCACCGAGAGCTCCCCGTCATGCCAGCGTTCGCCGATGACATGCATGAGGGGAAGCACCACCTGGTGCACCAGCTCACCCGGGGACATGAGGGCCGCGAGGCGCCCCATGTGGCGTTTGCACTCTCCGTAGTCCATGGCATCGACGGCAGCCAGGACAGGTTCCAGGATTGCGGACGGTTCCCTTCGGGCCTGAGGATTGCGCATTGAAACCGCGTCCAGGCCGATCTCATCCGCACGCTGTATCAGGCGCCTCAGCTGCGTGTCCGTCAGCGATGCTGCCTGGCCGATCGAGTGACCCATGCTGACCGCCGTGCGCAAGAGCCGAAGGCGCTGCACGTCTGCGTCCGAATACTGCCTTCCCCGCCTGCCACGCGCGGGAACGACGGTCCCATACCGCCTTTCCCAGGCCCTCAGGGTGTCCACGGCGATCCCCGTCATTCGGGCGACAGCACGAATCGGATGATGCAATTCCAAGCTTCGACCCTCCCTGGAAACATTAACGCTCTTTGCGGGATCTGTCAACCATATGTCATGGACAAATTATGGACAATCCTTGGAGATGGGTATATAAGTCTTTTCTGGCAGCAAGACTCATGATCCCGGGCCTCGACGCGGATCCGGTCGTGGATGCGGACAAGACGAGCAGTGAGATTTCGGGGCTGTTACGCGGTCGCCGCAAGAGTTTCGGTCGCATTGCACCGGCAAGTACGCGGCCTGTCCGAGAAGCGTGGTCGGTGGCTGCGGGCGCGTGTCGAGATGATTCTGAATTTTCATGTCCATGCGCGGGTTGGAGCGCCAGCATCGGTTGAGGCCGGGGGCGCGCGGGGATTTCGAGGAGCGAAGCCGATTCTCCAGGCGTCACGCCTGCAGGCGGTTATGTTCTTGACCGGCAAAATCGAGGTACGAGGCGCAGGATCGATGCTGCGATCCGGACGTCGGGTTCTGCAGTCATACTCGGGTCAGGCGGGTATGCCGCGTTCTCAACGCTGCCGGAGTACAGCGGGAGAGAAGTATGGCATTGACTAGGCAGGCGAGCCGTCTCGGCGTGAACGGCTACCTTTTCTTCCTACTACACATCGCTTCGCTGGGTGCGTTTCTCTTTCCATTCCGCATGGAACTGGCATGGTGGCTTGTCGGCACTTACATCTTGCGCATGTTCGGCGTCACGGCCGGGTACCACAGGTACTTCAGCCATCACAGCTACAAGCTCGGGAGGACGATGCAGTTCCTGATGGCCTTTCTCGCTCAGACGTCCGGGCAAAAAGGCATTCTCTGGTGGGCCGCTCATCACCGCTGGCACCATCGCCACGCCGATGATCCCCAAGACATCCATTCGCCCTCGCAAAGCGGCTTCTGGTGGTCGCATGTGGGCTGGATCATCTCGAACCGTTACGACAATTATGATGCCGGGAGTGTGGCTGCTTTCGCCCGCTATCCCGAACTGCGCTGGCTCGACAGATTCCACTGGGCCCCGCCCACCGCTTTCGGCGCGGGAGTATTCTTGCTGGGTGGATGGGCTGCGTTCTTCTGGGGGTTTATCCTCTCAACCGTGCTCCTGTATCACGCCACCTTCTCGATCAATTCTCTTGCGCACCTATGGGGCACCCGCCGTTTCCAGACGACGGATCAGAGCCGCAACAACTGGCTTCTCGCCATCCTGACGCTGGGGGAGGGTTGGCACAACAATCATCACTATTACGCGGGAAGCTGTCGCCAGGGCTGCAGGTGGTGGGAGCTGGACATTACCTTCTACGTCCTGAAGCTGCTCAGTTTCGTGCGGATTGCGTCAGAACTGCGCCCCTTCAGGGTTGCGGGCCTCGCAGGGGGGCATGCGGCATGAGTCGAATCGCAGTGATAGGGAGCGGGATCTCGGGTCTCGCGGCCTCCTACTACCTCAGCCGCAAACACACGGTCTTTCTGTTCGAGAGAGAGGGGAGGCTTGGCGGCCATACCCACACGGTTACCGTCTCGAGTTCGCGGGGCCCGCTCCCGGTGGATACCGGTTTCATAGTCCACAACGACCGTACCTATCCGAACCTCGTGCAGCTGCTCGCCGAGATCGGAATCGAAACGCAGATGTCGGACATGTCTTTCGCCGTCTCGTGCCGGAAGACCGGCTTCGAATATTCAAGCCGCGGTCTTAGAGGTTTTTTCGCGCAGCGGTCCAATCTCTTCAGATCAAGGCATTACCGCCTGTTCTGGGAAATCGTCCGTTTCAACCGCCGGGCGTCAGAGGTGCTCGGAAGAGAGGACGCGACGGAGACGACGATGGGGGATTTTCTCGCCGAGGGGAGATACAGCCGGGAGTTCATCGGCTATTACCTCCTTCCCATGGCTTCCGCCGTTTGGTCGACTTCGCCCGAGAAGATGAAGCTCTTCCCCGCACAGACGCTGATCCGCTTCTTCGACAACCACGGCATGCTGGGCCTGACCACGCACCCGAAATGGAAAGTGCTCCGGGGAGGGAGCAGCACTTACATACCGAAGCTTGTCGCTCCTCTCGGGGACCGGATTCACACCCGCGCCCGGATAACCTCCGTAAAGCGCAGTGAAACCGCCGTGAGCCTTGAGTTTTCCGACCGCCCGGCCATGCAGTTCGACCAGGTCGTTTTCGCCTGTCACGGTGACGAGGTCCTGCCTCTCCTTGCCTTACCCACCCCGCGGGAACGCGAGATTTTCGAGAACTTCCGCACGAGCCGCAACGAAGTCTGTCTGCACACCGACTCCGCACTTCTGCCTGCAAGGCCGGATGCGCGAGCCTCCTGGAACTACAACCTGAACCTGGCCGGCGCAGATGCCGCCACGGTGACCTATCACATGAACCGGCTCCAGGGGCTCGGCGTGACGGAAGATTACTGCGTGACGCTCAATGGGACGGGCGCGATCGATCCTGCAAAGATCCTGGTCAGCCTCACCTATAACCATCCTCTGTATACCCGGGAGGCGATCCGGGCTCAATCGCACTGGGCGGAGATCAGTGGATCCAACCGCACTCATTATTGCGGGGCGTACTGGTTCTACGGTTTCCATGAGGACGGGTTGAATTCGGCTCTGCGCGTCGCGAGGGCCATGGGGATCGACTGCTGAAACCATGCAATCCGCCGTCTACACCGGCTCGCTCCGGCACCGCAGGCTGCAGCCCAGGCGCCACGAGTTCACCTATCCGATCTTCATGACCTTCCTGGAGGTCGATCGCATTCCCGAATTGATGCAGGTCTCGCCCTTCACGTCGTACAACCGCTGGAACTGGGCCAGCTTTTACGAAAAGGATCATTTCGGAGACCCGAACCTCCCCCTGCGCCGGCGGCTCGCAGACGACGCCACGAGAGAAGGGCTGTCGCTTCCCGGAGGGCCTGTGTTCCTGCTGACACACCTGCGGTACCTCGGCTATGTCTTCAACCCTGTTTCCTATTTCTACTGCTGCAACAGCCGGGGCTCGGTGGAAGCGGTTCTTGCCGAAGTGAACAATACATTCGGCGAGAGTCACAACTACTGGCTGTGGTCAGCCAACCGGGAAACGTCAGACCGTTCGCTGCGCTATCGATGCCGCAAGGTCATGCATGTGTCGCCCTTCAACGGCATGGATCAGGAATACCAGTTCATCCTCACCGAGCCGGCGGAGAGGCTGACCATTCACATGAACACGCTTGAAGGAGGCCGGACGGTGCTGGATGCCACGCTGTCACTCCGGCAGCGCCCGTGGAGCGCGCCTGCGCTGCATTCGGCGCTGCTGCGGCATCCCTGGATGACGGCCAAGGTGATCGCCGCCATCCACTGGGAAGCACTGAAACTCTATCTCAAAAAGGTTCCGGTATACACGCACCCGGCAAAAGTCCGAGGAGATTGACGATTAGTGGACATGATATCTTAGCGGACGGGGATGAAGAATGGAAAGGTGGGTCACCGAGAAGGCGAAGAAGCTGATCCTGGGGACGCTCAGGGCAGTGCAGGGCGGCTCGCTCGAGGTGGTCTGTGCGGAGCGAACCTATGCTCTGGGCGGACAGAGCGCAGATTTGCGGGCAACTATCCTCGTGCACAACGACCGGTTCTTCCGCCGGGCTCTTTTGGGCGGCGATATCGGGATGGGCGAGTCTTATATGGACGGCGACTGGTCCTCTCCGAACCTGGTATCGGTGATCCGGCTTGCCGTGCGCAACCTGCAGATCCTGGAGGAGGAGAACCGGTCATTCTCGATCCTCAGCAGGTTTCTCAATCTGCTGCGTCATCGCCGCCGCCCGAACACTCTAGAGGGAAGCCGGCGCAACATCCGGGAGCATTATGACCTGAGCAACGACTTCTTCAGGCTGTTCCTGGACAGGCAGATGGTTTACTCCTGCGCGTTCTACGAGACCGCCGACGACTCGCTCGAGACCGCACAGATCAACAAGCTGGACCGCATATGCCGGAAGCTCAATCTGGGTCCGGCGGACCACGTGCTGGAGATCGGCACCGGTTGGGGAGCCTTTGCCGCCCATGCCGCCGGCCATTACGGCTGCCGGGTCACGACGACGACGATCAGCGAAGAGCAATACAGGCACGCGCTCGATCTGGCCGCGCGGCTGGGGGATTCAGGCCGGAGAATCGAGGTATTGAAAACTGACTATAGAAAGCTCAGCGGTGCCTACGACAAGATCGTCAGCATCGAGATGTTCGAGGCCGTCGGCCTCGAGCACTACGACGATTTCTTTGCCGCCTGTGACCGGCACCTCAAGCGCAACGGCACCATGCTGCTCCAGACCATAACGATAAACGAACAGAAGTTCCCCTCTTACCGAAAGAGCTCCGACTGGATTCAGAAACACATCTTCCCGGGGTCTGAACTGGCTTCCTTGGTCGAGATTCTGCGTTCGCTCGCGCGCTGCACGCGCATGTCGCTCTTCCACGCGGAGGATATTGGGGCGCACTACGCGCGGACGCTGCACTCCTGGCGCGAACGCTTCCTGGAAAACGCCGACGCCGTCAGGAGGCTGGGCTTCGACGAGCGATTCATCCGCATGTGGGAGTTCTATCTCGCATACTGCGAAGGCGGCTTTCTGGAGCGTCACATCAGCGACGTCCAGCTCCTGCTCACGAAGAACTACAACAGACTCGGACTCCTGGGCGAGCCCTGGGGCAGCGAGACAGGAGAGAGTCACGCAGGCACCGATTCCGGCGCGCAGAGCGCCGTGGCCGGATGAACATGCCGCCGGTGCGTCGCAATGCTGCTGCAAAGTCGCCTCCCGGATCGCTGAACGGAAGCTCAGGTCCACTCTGAACAGTCGGCCCGTTCCTCTTACCCTCCGACCCTCCCCGCGACGGCTGCAAGGAGCGTCTTCAGGTCCGTGGATTTGCCGGCCAGCAGATCCGCCACGCCCGTTTCCAGGGCCTCCTCTACATCCAGCAGCAGTGCATGTTCTTCGCTTGCGGGAAATCCCGCCTCGAGAATACGCTGCCGGAGCACCGGCGCATCCGATTCCCGGTCCGCGGTGATGTAAGCTTCGACAACTTGCCCCATGGGCGCGTTGGCCGCCCCCATGAACCTGGGCAACAGGGACACACCACCATGATTGACCACGTAATTGATCGCCTGTGTGGCGATGATTTCACGCCGCAGAACGTGGTCTTGGAAGCAGGCGGCGTAATGGTCACGCAGGCGGCGCGGGAAATAGCCGTCAAGGAAAGGACGCGCCGCCGCACTCTCCGGGAAATCGCTTTGCAGGAGTGCGTTGAAGCCGTGCATCTTGCTGTAGCCCATCAGGACGGCAAGGAGCGGCCTCGCCATGCCTCTCCCCGGCCTTGCCATGTCGAGAAGCTCCGTCCGGCTCGGAATACCCTCGTCTGCCCGGTTGAGCTGGCCTGCCTTCACCATTCTGTCGATGAGGCCCACGAAAGCCTCGTACCGGCCCGCGCTGCGCATTTCGTCCAGGGTAAGAGCCCGCGCCTGGCCGGCATTGTCCGCGAGCACGAGCGCCGCCACCTCCTCGGTCATTTCGGCGAGGATCTGGTTGCGTTCCTCCTTTCCCCGGATAACCTTCTGTTTGACGAGCATATTAAGAAGTATCTTGATGTTCACTTCGTGGTCCGACATGTCGACGCCGCCTGAATTGTCCACGGCATCCGTGTTGATCAACCCGCCGCCGAGCCAGTACTCGATCCGGGCCCTCTGGGTGAACCCCAGGTTGCCGCCCTCCGCGACCACACGGGCCCTCACGTTGCAGGCGTCTACCCGGAAACGGTCGTTGGTCCTGTCTCCGACACCGGCGTGCTCCTCGCTGGAGGCCTTGACGTAGGTGCCGATGCCGCCGTTGTAAAGGAGATCCACCTTGGCGGTCAGGATCTGACGGATGATCTCCTCACCGCTCGCGTGCTCGCCCTGCACATCGAACCACTTCCGCATCTCCGGCGTCACGGGGATCGACTTGGCGGAGCGCTGGTAGACTCCACCTCCCTGGCTTATGAGGGCCGGGTTGTAGTCGGACCAGCTTGAGCGCGGTGACTGGAAGAGCCTCTCCCTTTCCGCGAACCCCTTTTCCGGGTCGGGGTCCGGATCGATGAAAATATGAGCGTGGTTGAAGGCGGCCACCAGCCTGATCGAGCGGCTGAGCAGCACCCCGTTGCCGAAAACATCGCCCGACATGTCTCCGATGCCGCAGACCGAGATCGGGTCCTTCTGCACATCGATCCCCAGGTTTCGGAAATGGTGCTTGACGCACTCCCAGGCGCCGCGCGCCGTGATGCCGACCTTCTTGTGATCGTACCCGTGGCTGCCGCCGGACGCGAAGGCGTCGCCCAGCCAGAATCCGTACTGTGAGGAAACGCTGTTGGCAGTGTCCGAAAGGTGAGCCGTGCCCTTGTCGGCCGCGACTACCAGGTAGGGATCATCGGCATCGTGCCGCACAACCTCAGGCGGGTGCAGGATCTTTCCGTCGACGATGTTGTCGGTGACATCGAGGAGTCCCGAGATGAACTCGCGGTAGCGGTCGACGACATAAGCATCCTGCGAGGGGCGGGCCGGAACCTGCCCTTTCAGCACGAAGCCGCCCTTGGAGCCGACGGGCACGATGATGGAGTTCTTTACCATCTGTGTCTTCATCAGACCCAGGATCTCGGTGCGGAAATCGTCGTGGCGATCACTCCAGCGGATGCCGCCGCGCGCCACCTTCCCGCCGCGGAGGTGTATCCCCTCCAGCAGGCGCGAGTGCACATAAATCTCGAACAACGGCCTTGGAGAAGGCATTCCCTCGACCCTGCGGCTGTCTACTTTGATCGAGAAGACCGGACGCTCGGGCCGCTGGTAGAAATTTGTGCGCAGCGCGCACGAGGCGAGGTTGAACATCGCACGCAGCACCTCGTCCTCGGCCAGGTTGCGTACCGACTCAAGGGTCTTTTCGAAGTTTTTCTGGGCTTCCTCGATGGCCGCGCCGCGATCTCCGTCGAGGGCCGGATCAAAGCGCGCCCGAAAATACCTGTAGAGTGCGGCGCCGGCCCGGTTGTTGACGAGGAGGACGTCGTTCAGCGTCTCCACATTGTAGTGTGTGCGGAGCTGGAGAAGGTGGTTGCGTACTGTGCGGAGTATCTCAACCTCGCGCCAGGTCAGGCCGGAAGTCAGGATCAACTCGTTCATCCTGTCATCTGTCGCGCGCTCCTCGTCGAGTGCCCGCATCGCGTCCACAAATCGCTCCTCACCCTCCAGCAGCGCAGTGATCCGCTCCGGCGGGGCTTCGACCTCGAACCGATAAAGGAAGCACTGGCGGCCGTCCGGGAGGATGAGAGGGACACGGAGTTCGTCTGTGACTGCAAGCCCGATCTGGCGAAATGTCCGCAGCGTGCCGGTCAGTCCGAGCTGGCGGATGGAGTAAAGGTGCAACCTGGCCGTGTGCGCTGTGAGGGGAGCCACATGAACCTCAAGGCGCGTTTCGAGGGCTTCCATGTGCCGGAGGTCATCGGGCACCAGTTCAGGAGGTGTGATTTCCCGGTAGAGCCCGCTCCGGGTCTCCGGACGGACGTGTCGCCTGAACAGCCTTCTCCCCTCCCGCTCCCCAAACGCGGCCTCGAGAGCCGCGCTTACGCGGTCTTCCCAGGTGGTGATCACCGGCAGCACGATGCGACGGACTTCCCCGATCTCGATCGGGTGCTCGAGAAGCGACCTGTCAAAATAGAAGATGAGAAGGGTTGTGGCCCCCAGGTCAGAGGTGGAATGGAACGAAATGGGCCCGAATTCACTGGCAAGCGCCCGGCGCAGCGTTTCCTCCGCCCGGTAGGAATACCGGAGCCGGGAAAAGGCTATGGAGAGGGCATCATAGCCGGTACCCTTGCGGCAGTATATGTGGACCTCATCATCGCCCATCATGAAAACGATCGGCTCGATGATCTGCTTGAGATCCGCGGGAGATGCGTAGAACAACACCCGCATGGGAAGGTGGTTGAAAGTTGCCCGGATTTCGCGAAAGGTATGCGACATGGGGACCGCGCCGCTCTCCCGCAGGAGCCATGCGAGCTTGTCTTTCAGGATCGGCACTGTATCCGCACGCTGAGAGACCGCCCCTCTTCCGAACCTCCCCAGCAGGAGCGTGGCCCCGGCGAGGGCTCCATTCTCGTTCCATTCGCGCAACACGAAGGCGTCTATCGGCTCGAGATGGTAGATGGCCGACCCTTTGCGGCAATAGTCCAGGAAGACAGTCTGGTCATCTCCCGGGCCCGGCATGATCCGCTCTTCCACTTCTTCCACCAGGCCCGGAAACACCACAGGCAGCAGCGTGGCGTCCCTGAAAACCCCCGCGACGCTGTCATGACGGCGCTCCGGTACGCCGTTTGTCCCGCAGGAGTAGGGAGCCATGCCGAGAAAGATGTAGTTCCCCGATGCCAGCCAGGACAGAAACTCGCGGATCGAAGCAGTTTCCTGATCGGCACCCGCCCTGCTTCTGACACGGCGGGTGAAGGCGCGCAGGGACTCCTCCATGTCGTGGAAGTCCTCAACGGCGAGGAAAAGGCACTTGAGCAGGGAGAAGATCTGGTGCTCGATGTGGCGAAGCTGTTCACGGGATTCCACCCGCTCGATCTGGAACTGGCAATAGACCTCCTTGCTCCCCTCTTCGTGCGGGCCCCCGATCGCGACGATTCTTTCCCACTGGCGGCGAACCGTGAATATCGGATGCACGGCGGCATAAACGCGGAGTCCCGCCTTGCTGAAGTAGTTCTTGAGGCTGTCGAAAATGAACGGCGCGTCCGGCGTGTGAGTCTCGACGATGGTGCTCTCGAGCGGGAGCCCGAAACCCGACCCTGTGGCGGCGGCCTCAGCCTCGCTCGGATTGCGGGCGGAAACGTGGATCCCGGGCAGCCCTTTGTAAAGCTGGAAGGATGGGGGAATGGTGCGCGCCACGAACAGAAACTGTTTCAGTATGCGCTCCGCGAGCGCTTCCGGCGGCAGAACCAGTGCGATACGGTCCGGGGTTTCGGCGTAGGCAACGGAACCGTACGCCAAGGCCAGTTCCCTGTCCTCGTCGGGAACCCTGTGGGAGAGCAAATCGAGAACCTGGGCTTGAATGAGGGCCTTCTTTTCAGGATCAGCGGTGATCATGGCATCTGCACCTCCAACGCCTCGAACGGCGGAATGCTGTGTTTGACTATCAGGAGATGAGATTCTACACCTTTGGGCATGGAAACTGGGAGGAGACCGGGAGCTTCAACGCCGCGTGCCAGAGCCGAGAACGCGCATTACCGGGACTGACCTCGCCCGGCAGCGGGCCTGCTACTGTAGAGCGGCCCGGCTGGTATAGCGGTTCCGGCGGCGTCCCCCGCGTGTCAGGCTGTTGGGCTTGCCTTTGTCACACGGTTTCAAGGCCGGCAGAGGTACTCCTGCTCACACCGGCGGCCGCCACGACGCAGTTCCGGCCCATCGCCTTGGCCCTGTATAGTGCAGCGTCGGCCGTGCGGATGACTGCCTCGAGGTGCTCGCTGCTGAGGGGCCGGCATGTGGTCACGCCAAAGCTCAACGTGACCCGGACAGTGCCCTCGGCCAATTCCACGGGAAACTCCGAAATGGCCCTGCGCAGGCGCTCCGCGGTCTCCCTGGCGCCGGCTTCCCTGCAATTGGGGAGCACAACGAGGAATTCCTCTCCGCCGTATCTCCCCACGGCATCGTATGCCCGGATGTTGGTACGCAGCCTCCTCGCAACCTCTCGCAGGATCGCATCCCCGGCGATGTGGCCCAAGGTATCGTTGATCTTCTTGAAGTGGTCGATGTCTGCGACAATGACACTGGTGCTCAGCTCCTCTCGGTTGGCACGGTTCAATTCGCGGCTGAGGACTTCCAGGATGGCGAACCGGTTGTACAGGCCGCTGAGATTGTCATGTGTCGCCATGTGCTGGAGCTCCTCCTGGGCCCTCAGGAGCCTGGCCTGCAGATCCACGATCCGCTTGCCGGCCTTGAGGCGCATCTGCAATTCCTGAGGATCAAACGGCTTCGACACATAATCGTCGGCTCCCGCCGCCATCCCCCTCACGATATCATCCCTCTCCTTCTTGGAAGTCAGCAGCAGGATGTAGATGTAAGGCCCGGAGGTGTTGTCGCGCACTTTGCGGCAAACCTCGACGCCATCCATGCCTGGCATCATCCAGTCGAGGATTGCCAGGCGCGGCGCATTTTCCGCCTGGAGCAATTCCCAGGCCTCCAGCCCGTCCGCCGCGGTGGTGACCTCGAATCCCCAACGGACGAGTGTCTCCCGGAGAATGTGACGCGACACCGGGTCGTCATCTGCCAGAAGGACTCTCACCTCGGTTTGCTCCCCTGAAGGTCGCTCATGGCGGGCAGGAATCGTTCGACCTCATGCTCTAGATGGGCGAGGGCCTCCCGGGCGCCGGCAAGCTCACGCTCGCGGCCCATCTTTTCGATTCTGAGTGCGGCCGCGGCGGCGGCCTTCGCAACGAAGTTGGACACCGCTCCCTTGAGGGTGTGCGCGGCCCTTTCGACCGCGGCCGGATCACCTGTGGACACCGCGTCGCGCAAGGCACGGACCAGCGACGGGTAGTCGGCACGAAAGAGTTCAAAGCTGCTTGCCAGAAACTCGAAATCTCCTCCGAAGCGGGCCAGCACGTCGTCCCGCTCTATCACCTCGGCCCGCGCCTGCCCGCCATCCGCAGCCGCGCCACCCAGCGGGCAGGAGGCGACCAGCGCATGCAGCTTCTCATCCAGGATTTGCGGCCTGATCGGTTTGGAGATATAGTCATCCATCCCCGCTTCGAGGCACCGCTCCCTGTCGCCTTTCATCGTGTGCGCGGTCATGGCGACGATGGGGATGTGGCTTCCGGTGGACTCTTCCCGTCGGCGGATGGCCGCCGTCGCCTCGAAGCCATCCATTTCCGGCATCTGCACATCCATCAGAACAATGTCAAAGTGGCAGCCCTCAAGGATCTCGAGTGCCTCCCTCCCGCTGCCTGCCGATCTGACCGCATGTCCTCGCTTTTCCAGCAAGCGGATGGCAATCTGCCGGTTTACCGGGTTGTCCTCGACGAGCAGCACGTGGAGCCCTCTTTGAGCGGCTGCGACGCGCTCAGGCGCCGCAGGCGGCGCTGCCCTGCGGGTCACCAGGTTGGCCATGGTCTTCGAGAGCTCGGCCTGTTTCACGGGTTTGGCAAGACACGCATCCGCGCCCGCCTCGAGGCACGATCTGGCGTAATCCGGCAGGGCCGAGGAGGTGAGGACGATGACAGCTGTGGAGCCGAGGTCCGGATCGGACTTTATCCGGGCCGCGACCTCCCGGCTGTCCACCCCGGGCATCATGCCGTCCATGAGAACGATCCCGATCGGCTTTCCCGTCTCCCGGGCACTCTTCAGAACATCGATCGCCGTGCGGGCGTCGCTGATAACCCTGGGACGCATCCACCAGTTCAGGACCATGCTCTGGAGAATGCGGCGATTCACGTCGCTGTCGTCAACGATGAGGACGCGTTCTCCGCGCAGCTCTTCCGGACAGGTCTCCCCGGCAACGGCCCCGGCCTGAATCCCGAGGCAGGCGGTAAAATGGAAGCAACTGCCCTTGCCCGGTTCGCTTTCGACCCAGATTTCGCCCCCCATCAGCTCCACCAGCCTGGCTGAGATGGCAAGGCCCAAGCCCGTGCCGCCGTACCGCCGGCTCATGGATCCATCCGCCTGCACAAAGGCGCTGAAGATCGGCTCCTGCTTATCCGCGGGAATCCCGATCCCTGTGTCTGTGATATTGAAGTGAAGAGTGGCTCGCGACGGTTCGAGCACCTCTGATTCGATGTGGACGATGACCTCTCCTTTGTCCGTGAACTTGATCGCATTGCCCACCAGGTTGATGATGATCTGGCGCAGACGTTCCGGGTCCCCGTGGAGGGAGTCCGGGACGTCAGGCAGGATGTTACAGCCCAGCTCGAGGCCCTTCTGGTGCGCGCGGAGTGCGAGCAACGACAGGGTTGCACTCAGACTTTCCCTCAGGCTGAAATCGACGGGATGGAGTTCGAGCCTGCCCGCTTCGATCCTGGAGAAGTCGAGGACGTCGTTGATGAGCGTCAACAGGGAGTCCGCCGAGGTCTTGATGGTCTGAAGGTACTCCCGCTGCTCGGGATCCAGCCGGGTTTCGAGCAGGAGTTCCGTCATGCCGATGATCGCATTCATCGGCGTCCGGATTTCATGACTCATGTTGGCCAGGAACTCCCCCTTGGCGCGACTTGCCGACTCGGCCGCATCTATGGCACGGCGGATCTCCTCTTCTGCCTTCTTGCGTTGGGTGATGTCTTCCAGGAATCCTTCAAAACAGACGAGCTTCCCCTGCGGGTCATATACGGCGCGGGCCGTTTCCGACGTCCAGATCACCGAACCGTCCCTGCGGTATACCTGCGCCTCGAAATCGGAGATGACGCCCTTTTCCTGAACGAGTCGCACGAAGTCGGCGCGGCGGCCCGGATCCTTGTAGACCTGGGTGTTCGGATCGGTTACCTCCTCCATGAATTCTTCCGGAGAGGGATATCCGAATATGCGCGCCATGGCCGGGTTGCAGCTGATAAGCCTGCCTTCGAGCGTGGACTGGTAGATGCCCTCGACGGCATTTTCGAAGATGGCACGATACTTCTGTTCAGCTTCCCGAAGGGCCCTCTCGGCGGCTGCGCGAGCGGTGGCGTCGCGAGCATTGACGACGATGCCGACCGGTTTTCCGTCATGCGACAGGAGCTTCATGCTCACATCGAGAGTCAGCGTCCGGCCATCCCGCGCGATCACATCCAACTCCCGGGACGCCTGCAGGGTATTGAGCCGCGCCTGCTCCAGGATTCGCAGTGCCTCGGGCCTCTGTCCAGGGGCAACCGCCTGGAGGAAGTTCATTCGCCGAGCCTCTTCACGCGAATAGCCGGTGGTCTGCTCGACTGCCCGATTGACAGAGACAATGCCTCCGTCGAGGTCCATCGCGAAGAGCATATCGGGGGCGCCATCAAACAGTTCGCGATACCCGCTGTCGCCGTCGCACATGGTCTCGAGCAGCCTTCTGGACACGGCAGAGTCTCCGGCCGGAGCATCGTGCATGAAATTGGCCGCCCCAGATCTTCGCTTCACGCTGCCGCCTCCGGGATACGCAGAACAGACACCGCTCGCCTGCAGGTGGAAACATCGCCCATGGCGCAGTCCCACCAGATGATATTTCGACGCAATGGGATCGGAGGCTTAGGTCTACTTTCGACGCAAACCACGATCAAAGCAAGGACTTATCGTTTTCCGGCCGATGACGCGAGCGCGACCGGGAGGAGCACGATCTCCTGTCGAATAGAGCCGACGCGGACCCCCGCGAATTCGCACCGGACGGGATCCATGGCGATCCGCGCGCGCCTGGCCGGAGTGCAC
>JACADW010000302.1 GCA_013388445.1 Acidobacteriota bacterium
ACTACGAGAAAATCGTATGGGTTTCGGACCTTCAGAGCTGCTGAAGTTGCACTCTATCATACGCTTGGCGCTCTACCGGAGCCGGAATGGACCCACAGATTTTGCTGAGGAGGCATTTTTTCTACATCGGCGGCAACGATTCAGCAGACACGGTCCGCATCGTGAACGAAAACGCCGCGCGCGACGGCTACGATCTCCGATCGATCCACGTGCCCAAGACCATCGACAACGACCTTCCCATAACGGACCACTGCCCGGGCTATCCTTCCGCGGCTCTCTTCGTCGCATGTGCCTTCAGCGGCGTGAATGCGGATAATCTTTCGCTCCCAGGGGTCTACATCGGAGTCATAATGGGACGGTATGCCGGGTGGCTCACGGCCGCCTCTGCACTGGCGCGCAAACAAGTTGATGACGGGCCGCATCTTATTTACGTGCCGGAACGGCCGTTTTCGATAGACCGATACCTCGCTGATGTCGATCGGAATTATCGACAGTACGGGCGCTGCGTGGTCGCCGTCTCAGAAGGCGTCTGGGCCACACGTGATGCCGAGGGGAGACGCGTGCCGCTCGCTGCGGACTTAATGCGAAAAGCGGGCCGGGAACCCCAGGTCGATGCCCACGGCCACATCCAACTTTCCGGCGGCGCGCTCGCCGATGAGCTTGCCGACTCGGTACGGCGAGAGCTGCGAATCAAGCGCGTTCGCTCGGACACCTTCGGGTACCTGCAGCGCTCCTTCCCGGGCATCGTCTCGAACGTGGACGCACGGGAAGCCCGTGAGGTCGGCGAGAAGGCCGCGCACTATGCCTGCTGGCACAATATCGACGGCTCCGTCGTCATCCTGCGTGTGGGGGACTATGCCGTACGGTACGACTTGGCGGGCCTCGAAGAGGTTGCCGCGAAGGTCCGGTACTTGCCGGATGAGTTTGTCAACCCTGAAGGCAACGGAGTTACAGAAGCGTTTCGCAGCTACTTGCAGCCGCTCCTGGGCGATGCGCTTCCCTATATGGAACGCCTGTGGGCCCCGAAAGCCGCCCTCCGATCAGAGTGAGGCCGGTTCAGCCGCTGATCTCCCAAGACACACAGCTGGACTGCCCACGATCAGTGCGTTTGTGCGGATGGCGCGGCTCAGCTGGACGGCATAGCGGGTCGTAGCCAGTGTGCGCTTTCGGCCCGTCGGCCCCAATAGCGACGGTTCCGGCGCCTCCTCAAGCGGATGATCTTCATCGACGATGCAGCCCGGCATCGCCTTCGTCGTTTCATGCATCGCGTTCGGTTACGCCGTAACCAGGAATTTCGGTTGTGCGCCCTCCGCTGCCTGGAACTTGTAGGTGAGCCAGATCTGGAACCGGCGCGGGTAGCCGTTTTGCAGAGCCACAACGCCAAGAGTGCAAGCGTTGCTCCAGCCCGTGTTCACATTCAGATAGTTGCAGTAATCGAGCACGTTGCTGGAATCCACGCGAATCGACAGGCTCTGGGTTTCGCCGAACTTGAGATCTTTCTTCAGGTTGGCGTCCAACAGGATGTACCCCGGCCCCCTCATCCATGAGAAACGGCCCGAATGGTGCGGATGTCGCAGGACAGCGCCTTGATAGACGATGCGAGTTCGAAAGGATACTTGGCGTTCAATTGCGCCGTGGCCGCTGAGGCGTTGCCGTTGTTGATCCGCAGGTAGTAGTTGCAGTTCTTGGAGTAATGCAGTATGTCTCGGTCTTCGTCGTGCAGAAGGATGTCCTTCAGATTCTTGCCCGATTTCAGCACGAACTGAACCAGTCCGATCGGCGCTCCCCCCTGTATGCGGAACAGCTTCCCGATCTGCCAGCCGCCCGGGATGTGGCTCAGCACCCCGCTGAATGTGGGGTCGCACCGACGCAAGATGAATCCCATCAGCAAATTGGTGGCAAGAAGGATTCTATAAGCCCGCTTGATCGCCATTCTTAGGGCCGTTTTTTGCCAGTAAGTGCGAGCAAGAGCAAGAAAAGGTCGGCACGACTAAGACGCTGTGGCTTCTTGGCCCGAGCGCGAAGGGACCAACCTCCTTCTCGAGGGCTGAGGGAAGACCTCGCGCGTCAATGTGCTCTGACTCTTGGCCTCAATTGCTTATATGACAGATTCGGGCCCCGAATTTGAGTTCTAAGCCCTTCTTGAAGTCGCTTTCACCCACAATTGCTGCAAGGATTCAACTTGTGTCGGTCCGACCCCGGAGACGATCAGTTCCAGCGGAAGCAGCGGAGCGCGATGGCAAATGAGATCCCGCCCCACGCGACGAGGATCGCAAGCTTGCCTGCCTGCGCCGGCAACGGTGCTCCCTCCAGAATAACGGCGCGGAGAGCATTGTTGAGCTGGGTCAGCGGAAGGGCCTGGACCAGGGGTTGGAGGTAGGCGGGGAAACGGTCGCTGGAGAAGAACACGCCCGAGAGGAGCCACATCGGGAGCATGACCAGGTTCATCAATCCGGAAACCGTTTCAATATGCTGGGCCCGGCACGCCACCAGCAGGCCCAGGCCTGCGAAACAGAGGGCGCCGGTCACAGATATCAGGAAGATCCCGGCGATACTGCCCCGAACCGCCACGCCGAAAAGCAGAACGCCGGCACCGAGAATGATTCCCAACTCGGGAAACATGAAGAGCATGCGCCCGCCGACCATCGACCAGAGAAAATCAGACCGCTTCATCGGCGTGGCGACGAACCTCTTCAGCAGCTTCCGCACACGCATGTCCACGATCACGAATCCCACTCCCCACATCCCGCTTCCCATCAGGTTCATACCGATAAGTCCGGGCACGAGAAAATCGATGTAACGGGCTCCCGGTTCCTGCACCTGCTGTTCGCGGATCGGGATCGGATCACGCCTTCCGGCCGCCCTCTGCAGGACGTCGTCGACGCGCTGGCGTGCCAGGGCGCTCTCGGGCCTCGTCGGATCGTAGACGAATGTGTAATGCTCTCCAGGAACCACCGTGATGGAAGACTTCCCGAGACGCAGGCGCTCGCGGCACGCCTGCCGCAGATGAACCTCTACCGTAAAACCCGGGCTCCCTCTGAGATGCTCCGCGACTGCCGCCGCCGATGTGTGCTGCTCCACATCCACGTAGATCTGCTCCATGGGCCGGTTTCTGAAAGCAATGCCCAATCCCACCGCCAGGAGCAGCGGGAACCCATAGGTCCAGAACACCACCTCCGGTTCCCGGAAAGATTCCCGGAATCGTGCGAGCAAGAGCTCCCTAAGCGGGTGCAGTCTGTTCCTCATCCAGGTGCCTTCCAGTCAAATGCACAAAAACGTCCTCGAGGCTTGCCTGCCGGGTCGTCAGCCGGACCAGCGTCAGGTTCTCCATCTCCAGCAGCTGCAGTAACGCCGGGATCGTGAGATGCGGTTCGTTGACGGTCAGTGCGACCCCCTTGGCCTCGTTCCTGACCTCGCAGACGGCCGGCAACACCGACAGCCTCTCCGGTGCAGGATGCCGGCCGTCCTCCACAGCGAACTCCACAACGTGGTGCGCGCCCAGGGTTGCGATCAGCTCGATCGGGGATCCCAGAGCGATCACCCTTCCGTGATCTACCACCGCTACCCGGTCACAGAGACGTTCGGCCTCGTCCATGTAATGGGTCGTGAGCAGCGTGGTCTTCCCCTGGCTGCCGAGATCGCGAATTATGCCCCATAGTTGACGCCGCGATTGGGGGTCCAGCCCTGTCGTCGGCTCATCGAGGAATACCAGATCAGGATTCCCCACCAGCGCGCACGCCACGGCCAGCCTCTGTGTCTGCCCTCCGGAAAGCTTGCCGGCCCACGCCCTGGCCTTCTCGGTAAGACCCACCGATTCCATGACCGCTGTCGGATCCTTCCCTTCGCGGTAGAAGCTTCGGAAGAGGGTGAGGATCTCGCACACGGACAGCTTCTCGGGAAAGCGGGTTTCCTGCAGCGAGATCCCTATACGCTGGCGAAGTTCGTCGTCATTCTCTCCCCAGCGCATGCCGAGCACTTCGACCTCACCCGATGTAGCTCTGAGCAACCCTTCCAGAATCTCGACGGTTGTGGTCTTGCCGGCTCCGTTAGGGCCGAGCAGCCCGAAGCACTCCCCCTGCCGCACCTCGAGATCCAGACCGTTCACCGCATCGACGGTGCCGTTGCGCGTTCGGTATTGTTTGCGCAGGCCGTGACATCGAATGGCGAGGTCGCACATATGAATCGGCGGATCTCAGGGAAATTCGGAAATCAGAAGGATACCACTAGAGAAGGCTTGTGCCGCCTGAAATCCCTGAGTTTACTGAGCGCTTGGTACGGTGAATGGCGAGAATGCATTCGATTGACAATTGATGAATGGCGAATGAGTCGACGGGGCAGAGCAGGCAGCGGCCGCCGGAGACGGCAGTAAGTCGCGACCTCCAGGCGCAACCGGGACAAAGCCGCGCGCGGATCCTTCGCCTCGGTGCCGAGCGCCGGGCGGCGCCAACTTTGTCGCCGAGGCCCACTTACCATGCCGTCTTCGGAAGAGTCCCTCATGGGCCTGTGCCGCACCCAACCACGCACGGAAATGTGCCCGGGCGAAGTGCGTCGCCGCGGCCCAGCGGGCGCTAGCCGCCATTGCCGCACATCGTGGGCCGATGGTTCTAACCAGCCGTCCGGCACGGCCAGAAGCGCCGGTGCGGCACCCACTGAGAATCCTATCATCGGAACAGCGTTACCGAAGTCGCGTGCTTCATCCGCCCGGCAACGCTATGATAGGGCTGCCCGGGAATATCGCGGCCGGCAGATCGGATCCGGGGACCACCGGCCGTCTGGCAAAGGCGAAAAAGGAGTGCGCCATGCGACACTTCCGACGACAGACTCTCCTGGCGGCGCCCCTCCTCTGCCTCACGGCCGCGCTGCCGTTCCGGGCTCATGCACAGGGCCGTGTTGTTCCCGGGCTCGAGGTCCTCCTGACGGAACAGAAGTCCCTGATCGAAGGGAAGCGGGTCGGCCTGATCACGAATCACAGCGGCGTCGACCGCCGGATGCGGCACGCCATCGACCTGATTGCAAACACCCCGGGTATCAGGCTGGCCGCAATCTTCGCCCCCGAGCACGGTCTCCGCGGCGCGATCGAAGGCGGTGATGAGGTGGCCGATGCGAGAGATGAGCGAAGCGGTGTCCCGGTTTACAGCCTCTACGGCAAGACGCAGCGGCCGACCGCCGAGATGCTCAGGGACATCGATGTGCTCGTTTTCGACATCCAGGACGCGGGCGTCCGTTTCTATACCTACATATCAACGCTCGGAGAGTGCATGGAGGCGGCTGCTGCACGAGGAATTCCGTTTGTCGTTCTCGACCGGCCGAATCCGCTTGCAGGTGTCCGCGTCGAGGGCCGCATGATCGACCTGGTCCGCTTCAGGTCGTTCGTAGGGGCTTATCCGCTGCCGATCCGTTACGGGCTGACGATCGGTGAGCTGGCCGGGTTCATCAAGGACGGTATGAAACAGGACCTGATGCTCACCGTTGTCAAGATGAAGAATTACAGACGGCGCTTCTGGTATGACCAGACCGGGCTGCAATGGATCGCCCCCTCCCCCAACCACCCCTCGCTGGCTTCAGCCACTGTCTACCCCGGAATGTGCCTGTTCGAAGGCACCAACCTGTCCGAAGGCAGAGGCACCACGCAGCCCTTCGAGATGATCGGAGCTCCCTGGCTCGACGGCGTAAAGCTGGCCCAGGAGCTGGCGGCATTGAAGCTCGAAGGTGTGCTCTTCCGGCCCGCTTCCTTTACCCCGAGCTTCTCGAAGCACCAGGGCGTGGCCTGCCATGGGATTCAGGTCCACGTGGCGGACCGCAACCGGTTTCAGCCGGTGCGTGTCGCTCTCCACATCCTCAGCGTCATACGCAGAAATTACCCGGAGCACTTCCGATG
Source organism: Acidobacteriota bacterium (assembly GCA_013388445.1). Taxonomy (GTDB): domain Bacteria; phylum Acidobacteriota; class UBA6911; order UBA6911; family UBA6911; genus JACADW01. The sequence continues at coordinate 5,879 of JACADW010000302.1, forward strand.
GAGGGAGAGTTCCATGGACAGGCTCGCCGGATCGGACGACGTGCGCCTCGCCATCGACAGAAACACTCCTGTGGACCAGATCCTGGCTTCCTGGGAGGATGACCTCAGGAAGTTCGATGCCGCCCGGCGGCGCTATTTCTTGTACCGCTGAAGGGGAATCGGAATCCCAACTTCCGATGGTATTCTGTTGGCTGAGGACAACATGCTGCTGAAGCCGCTGGCTCGGGTTCGGAACATCGGCATCATCGCGCATATCGATGCCGGAAAGACGACCGCCACCGAGCGGTTTCTCTTCTACGCCGGGGTGACGCACAAGATCGGCGAGGTGCACGACGGAGACACCGTCATGGATTTCCTCGAAGACGAGCGCGAGCGTGGGATCACCATCTCGGCTGCGGCTACAACCTTTGTCTGGAACGATCACCAGATCAACCTGATCGACACTCCCGGTCACATCGATTTCACGGCAGAGGTGGAGCGCAGCCTGCGCGTGCTCGATGGCGCTGTGGTCATTTTCTCCGGCGTCGAAGGGGTTCAGCCGCAAAGCGAGACGGTCTGGCACCAGGCGGATCGGTATGGTGTTCCGCGCATCGCCTTTATCAACAAGCTTGATCGTGCCGGCGCCGACCACGAGCGCGTACTCGCTTCGATCGAAAAGAGGCTGGGGGCGCGCGCCGTTTTCATCAACCTTCCTCACGGCCTCGAGGACCGGCTGGACGGCGTCATCGACCTGGTAGCGGAGAAGTATCTCGTTTTTGACCGTTCAAGCCGTGGCAGCGAGCTGACCGCGTGCGAAATCCCGGGCGACTCCGTCGAGGCTGCCCGCATCGCCAGGGACCGGCTGGTCCAGAAGGCCGCGGAGTCCGTGGACTGGCTCGCCGAACTCTACATCGCGGAAGAGCCGATTTCAGCGGAGACACTCAAACGTGCGATTCGGGAAGCGACCCTGTCACGGTCGCTCATCCCGGTCCTCTGCGGGGCGGCCCTGCGCGATCTTGGAGTCAGGCCGATCCTGGATGCCGTCTGCGATTTTCTTCCGGCTCCCATAGATCGACCTCCCGCCCGCGGGCAAAATCCCGAAACGGGTGCGCCCGTAGAGCGTCCGGCGGCTCTCTCCGCCCCTTTCTCCGCCCTGGTCTTCAAGGTCGTGGCCACCCAGGCCACGGATGTTTTCTGGCTGCGGATTTACTCGGGCGCACTCGAAGACGACGGGCATTGCCTGCACCCGCGCACCGGGAGGAAGCTGCGTCTGCGGCGGTTCCTGCGGCTGCATGCCGACCGCGCCGAGCCGGCCGCACGGGCCGAGTGCGGCGACATCGTCGCCGTCACGGCTCTCAAGAATGTGGCCACCGGCGACACCCTCTGCGACCCAAAGCACCCGGTGACCTTCGAACCGATGCATTTCCCGGACCCTGTGGTTACAGCTGCCGTTGAGGCCGCGAACGCGGCCGAGCGCGAGCGCCTCCTCGCCGTGGTGGCGCGCGTCGTCAGGGAGGATCCGACCTTTTCCTATCGCACCGATGAGGAGAGCGGCGAGTTGATTGTCTCGGGGATGGGCGAGCTGCACCTCGAGATCCTCCAGAACCGCCTGCGGCGGCAGTTCAATGTGGATGCCAGGTTCGGGAGACCTCGGGTGACGTATCGCGAAACGGTGCTGCGAACGGCGACCGGCACGGGTGAGTTCGACAAGCGCATCGGTGACGTGCGGGTCACAGGGCGGGCCGCCGTCGAAGTGCTGCCGCGGCCACGGCCGGCCGGCGAGCGGGGATGGCCTTCCGTCGAAATCGAGCTGGCGGGTCGGACCGCGTCCCTGCCGGTCGCGCTCCAGCGGGAGGCAAAAGAGGTCATCGCCGGCGTCTGCACCGCCGGCGGAGCCAACGGATATGCGCTGTTGGACACGAAGGTCCGGGTGCTCGAGATACGTTCCAACGATCCACCCGACCCGCTCGTGCCTCTGAGGGCCACCCTGACATTGGCGTTGCGTCATGCCCTGGCTTCCTCGGGAACAAGGGTTCTCGAGCCTGTCATGAGCCTCGAAGTGCGCATCCCCGAAGCCTCGCTCGGTGCGGTGGTCAGAGACCTTGGCGCGCGCCGCGCGGAAATCCGTGAGACAACCTTTGCAGGCGAATCAGCGGTGATCCAGGCGCGCGTGCCCCTTTCCTTGATGTTCGGCTACTCTACGGACCTGCGGTCGCTCACCCAGGGGCAGGGAAGTTACACGATGGAACCGTTCGACTACCAGCCTCAGAACTCGGTTAATGGAAATCGAGAGGCCGCAAGTTCTTTAGCACAAACTAGATAAATTGTCCTTTTCGACATATTATTTAGTTTATTATTGCGTCGATTCCTGCTA
>JACADW010000284.1 GCA_013388445.1 Acidobacteriota bacterium
GGAATACGATCACTACATCAACACGCTGAAGACAAGGCGTGTAGTCCTCGAATCGTGGCCCCGCGAATTGCACAGGGATGAGCGATTTCCCGCCTTTTCCGAAGGTTTCAAGCGCCGCGTGATCTCGTACCAGAAACAGGTCTATGAGTACTTCAAGAAGAACGGGTGGCGGCCCCGTCTCGTTTTCAACAGCCCCATCGATGAACCCAATACTGCCCAGCAGTATGAGGAGACACGCCGATGGGCACAGCTGGTCCACGAGGCCGCGCCTGGTGTGCCGTTCCTCGTGACGGAGTCGCCCATTCCGGACAACCCTGAGTGGGGAACCCTGGTGGGATTTGCGGACAACTTCTCCGTACACGGAAATGCGCTCAACAGTCCCCCGGTCAAGAAGGCGATCCACGAGGAGCAGGCCAAAGGAGGGGAGATCACCTGGTACATCTCATGCGACCAAAAATACCCTCAGCCCAACTATTTCATCGACGGCCCGGCGATGGATCCGGTCATGGTGCCGTGGATCACATGGCGCTACGGCATGAACGGGATCCTTTATTGGGACATCGGCTACGGGTCACAGACCACGGACCCGTGGCTGGATCCGGTCACTTTCCTGAGCGGCTTCCTGTGCAGCGACGGGTACGTGCTCAATGGCGAAGGCTGTCTGGTCTATCCGGGGGACCGGGCCAGAAGGTACGCGGGCCAGGCGAATGTCGACGGTCCGGTATCCTCCTTGCGCCTCGAGCTTCTGCGGGAGGGTATCGAGGACTATGAATACCTCTGGCTGATGAAGTCGCTGGGAGACACGGAATCTGCGGATCGTTTCGCCCGGGAAATGGTAGTGGATGTCAGCACCTTTTCCCGCAATGTGGAGGAGCTTTTCATCCAGCGGCAGAAGATGGCGGAAAGGATAGAGTCGCTGATGAAATGAGCCGGGCGGCCGCGGCTGCAGTCGACTGGGCGGCCGGCACGACCTCGATAATTCGCGGCGCGCAAAGAGCAGGACTATCGGAAAAGGAAGCCTTTCGGGTGACCCCCATCGCAAGGACCAGCCGAACGACCGAGGCACACAGGAACCCGACTGTGCCCACCTGCCTTCTGCCGCTTGGCCCTTTCGCCCCGCAGGCGAGCGTAGCGGGCCGACCTGCCGGCACACATCGATCAGGCTTTCTTCTTCTTGTCGTGCACCTTCGGCGACATTTCCGCCCAGTTGAAGCCCTTGAAGGTCGGGCTCTTCTGGTTGTGGCAGCCGACACATCCCTTTTCGCTGGGAATGATCAGGCCCGCGGCTATGGCCTTCTGCCTGTCCTTCATGATGCTCATGGTCTTGTAGTCTGAGCCCGGTCCGTGGCAGGCCTCACATTGCACGCCCGGCAGTTCGTTTTTGGTGCCGGTCGTATGGCATTGGATGCACTCGGGTTTCTTCTGTTCCTCAGGCTTCAGGCTCTCCATCGCCTTGGCGTGCTTGGTCTTGGCCCAGGAGGTGTGTTCCACCTTGTGGCAGATCCTGCACTTGTCGGCGCCTATGTAAGTGCGGTTTTGCGCATAGGCGGAGGCGGCCAGCAGCAGCGCCGCAGAGGCGGCGAGTACAGTGAGTTTCTTGCGCATCATGTCACTCCAATGATCAGGAAGATTGAGATCCCACATCAGGTCATCAAACAGGGCTCTGACGGCGGGTTGCACCAGCCATCCTCGCTCCGGTCCCACGCCAACACAGGACTTTTTTCATGGCCTGACGCAGCTGCTTGAGGTCCAGCGGCTTGTTGAAGTATGCGTCGATAAGTCCCGTGTCGACCGCCAGCTCATTCAGCTGGAACGCGGTCAGCAAAAATATGACTGCATTCGGCTGGGCTGCCCGGACACGCCGCGCTATCTCCAGGCCGTCGAGATCCGGAAGCCGATAGTCCAGCAAGACGACATCAAACCATGAGTTCTCGATCTGTGCAACAGCTTCATGGCCCGTGAAGACCGGCCTTACGTCGAAGCCCCATTTCCCGAGCGACTTGGCCAGAGACCAGTTCAGGAGTCTCTGGTCCTCGACAACAAGAACACTCACATTGGGCTTCGGTATGCGTGCCATCATCCTTGAAGTGTGATGATGCAACTATCTTGCCAAGCAGGTCGGGTTTGGCCGTCTGAGCTCTGAATACCGTTACCGGCACGAAACAAAAGGGTTAGCACAGTGATATATGACGGCATTCGTGTTACTGTCGTACCAAGAGAACTCCGGCGGCGCTTGGTGCGGGTCAAACCGCCCAACTGAAGATTCCCCGGCGGCCTTAAACAGGTTACCGCTTGCATTGCTGTCGCCCCGGACATTCTGGGACAATGCCATTTGGATCAGGGCCATCTTGGAGCTCGTCAGGGAGATGTCGTCCTCCCGGGGAGCAGAAGGACCGAAGGAGGAATATCGGGTTCGTGCCAGTGACGTATTCCGGACGACCGGGCCAGGACTTCGTGAATCCATCCTGGCTTCTTTGTCCCGTTGTTCCGACAATAGCATGTTGAGCGGGCACTGGCGGCAGGGTAGTCGCCCATGGCGCATTCCAGTCATCCCGCGCATCGGGGCGACCCGGCCGCGAGTAGACGTCCGGTTGCCAGACGGCGCCTGACAGGGATGAATCCTCAGCCGGGCCGAACAAGTCGCGCCTGGCAATCGCAAGCCGTCGCGTCCGGCGGCGGCCTGCTGCGTGGGGGCGGACCTTCATTCGATTGGGCGCGCGCCAGCTCGTGGGCGACTGCTTAGTGATCGGAGCAGATGCGGGAGGCCGCATCCCGAGATACCCCTGGGTCCGTGCGTGATTCGGTGTACAGCGCCCGCCCATGGGGCATCTCGCTCTGCCGGACTCAGTGTCATGGGTTTCTGCCCGCTCTTGATCATGGCAATGCGCTGAGAGAGAATGACTAACAGGCCGCATGATAGAGAAGTCCGGTACAACGACACGGAATGGGAATTGCGTGGCCTCGATGTCAAGGCCGAGCCGTTTCCGGGGGAATGTGATGGCAAAGACAAGCCGCGGCGATGTGATCATCAATCCTCACCTCTGCAAGGGTTGTTCTCTCTGCACGGAGGCCTGTCCGCCAGGGGTGCTCGTACAAAGCAACTTCCTGAATCGGCAGGGATACTACGCGATCGCCTACAGCGGATCCGGGTGCACCGGCTGCGGAGTCTGCTTTTATGTCTGCCCGGAACCGGGTGCCATCACGGTGCGCAAGTTCAAAGAGGACGCTCAAAGAGCGGGCAAAGCCGGCGTAAGTCAAGGGGAGCCGGAACCGGCGGCTGTGTGATTCCAGGAGGCGTTTCATGCGCCAATTGATGAAGGGGAATGAGGCCGTCATTCACGCAGCGATCGCTGCGGGGTGCCGGGCGTACTTCGGATACCCCATCACTCCGGCGAGCGAGATAGCCGAGGCAGCCGCACTCTACCTGCCGCAGTCCGGCGGGGTGTTCATACAAGCCGAGAGCGAAATCGGCGCGATCCAGATGGTCTTTGGCGCGGCTGCCGCTGGAGTCCGCGCCATGTCGGCGTCTTCCGGGCCGGGAATCAGTCTCATGCAGGAGGGCCTGTCTTACATAGCCGGCGCAGAGCTCCCGTGTGTGATTGTCGATATCATGCGCGGCGGGCCCGGACTGGGCAACATTGGGCCCGAACAGTCGGACTACTTCCAGGTCGTAAAGGGCGGCGGCCACGGCAA
>JACADW010000238.1 GCA_013388445.1 Acidobacteriota bacterium
CAGCGACGGGCGTATGAGCTCCTTGGACTGTTGCCAGTGAGCGGAAACTGAACTTCGATCTATCCTCTGGCGCCACAGCAGAATACCGTCTCACCCCCCGGGGAACTTCGGGCTAAGGGCCCGTTCGGAGGCAGATGCGTTCGAATGATTCCACCGGATCCGGCAATTCCGCCTTGTCGAGCAAGGGCCTCTTCACCGCCTTTGTAGCGAACGGGCTCCCCAGGGCCGCCAGGCACCGGCCTTGCGGCCTTCCCGCCCGGGGTGTCTGGGGCCTATCGCCTGCGCAACCTGCCAAAAGCAGGACGCTCAAGGACGCGATCGTGACGGCTTGCTTACTCATGCGTCTCTGCATCGAAATCCGATGGCCTAGATATATCACTCCCAGGGAAAGCGGCTTCCAGAGCGTGTCGCGGGTGCGGGTTGCCGGGCCGCGCACGCCCTCCTGCAATGGCGCTGCGACGCAGGGACCAGGGCATGCCGGATCCTGTGACGGTCCGTGCCGTCCGCAGCATCACCCGTCGATCCGGACCTTCACGACCACCTTGTGCACGTCGGCAGGCTTGTCCGCCTGGAGGCACGGCATGTGCGCGTCGTGCGGGAAGAATACGGCAAACGTCCCGGGCCCCATGCGAAGTGCAGTCATACGGTCTGAGGGCACATAGAGAGCTCTGTCGCTGGCAGGGTCGTAAGGCTGACTCACCTCGAGCGCGTCCCGGTGTGCGTGGCGTATGACTTCTTCGCCGCTCGCGACGAACTGCACGTCAATGTAGTTCTGGTGCGACTCGAGGTTGCACCTCTCCGGAGCACGGCTCCGATAGCGCTGGACCAGACAGTAGATAGCCTCACCATCGACTTCACGACGGCCGTCGGGCCCGTTTACCAGACCGTCATCGTTCAAAGCCTCAAATGCCTTCGCCAATCGGCTGGAAATGCCGGCGTACAGGCAGGCATTCTCAATCCGGTCATAGATCACTCCACACCTCCTCCTGCTCGATGAACAGATATCCCGTCCGTGACTGCGCCGCGCGACCCTCCGGTGCCAGACCCCTGGACAGGTCGCGGGGGTCCCCGTCAGGGCTTCCTGGTCGGCCAGTTCGCCGATTCAGTACGAGCATCCCTTAAGTATTCACCGATCCTGGCGAGCACTCGAGGATGAACTGCCGACACATCCCGTCGCTCCGATGGATCGACCTCCAGATCATAGAGCGTCAGCGGGCCGTTCAGGCCAGTGCAATACGCCTTCCACTTACCGAAACGGACGGCCTGTTGGAACGTCTTCCCGGGGTACTCCCAATTCAGAAATCGCTCGGAGAGTTCCTCCCGCTTGCGTGTGAGAAACGGGGACACATCGATGCCGTCGCAGGCAGGTATCTCGACACCGGAAAGGCCGGCAGCGGTCGGCATGAAGTCCGCAAAGTACCACGGCACGTCGCTCACCGTGCCGGAAGGGACGGTCCCCGGCCAGCGCGCAATCATTGGCACCCGGATACCACCCTCCCACAACTCCCCCTTCCAGCCGCGCACGACCTTCGTCAGGCCTGTCGCAGGGCCTACGGGATCGGTCTGATCTTCAGCGGTATAGGGTCTGTACCTGTCGTAACACCACTCGCGGGCACCCGTGTGCACGTTCTTGAAACTCCAGGGGTTTCGCCGTATCGGGCTCCCGCGGCTCGTCCCCCGACCAGTACGGTGTTACTGTCCCCGCCCTGGCAGCATATTCCCATTCGGCTTCCATCGGAAGCCGATACGTCTTGCCTTCCAACCGGCTTAGCCACGCACAGATTTGGTCGGCCCGCTCCCAGCTGATCCCGGTGACTGCCGGCATTTCGGCCATTGAGCCCATGAACCGGGGCCGGAACTGCTGGTACTGTTCCACCGTCACTTCCGATTCCGAGATCCAGAAGGGATTCGAGAGGGTCACCCGATGAGCGGGTTCCTCGTCCCATCCGTCGGGCTCCGGAGCCGGGTTGCCCATGAGAAACTCGCCGGCCGGGATCCGGACCAGCCTGATGCCCATGGAATTCGTATAGGATGAGGCGGGAGCGCGATCCTGCATGGCCCGGCCCGCGGCAGCCAGAATCAGGGCGGCAACGGCGGACCGCAGGCAGTACCGGACACGAAACCGCCGCAAACGCCTGATTCGCATTACAGCCCCGGATGGTTGAAAGCGATGTCTGGACAAACGGCAGACTACCGAGAGCTGCCGGAAAAGTAAAGAGAGATCAAAACAGTCGGGAATTATTTATCACAATTCCCGTAATATTTGGATCTGAGGGTTCATTTCGAACTATAATGGCGTCCGTTCCAGCAGCGGGAGGCGATCGTCATGCGTCGAAGGGAATTCCTCAAGTCCGCTGCAATTGCGCCTGTGGGCGCCGGCCTCCGGAACGAGGGCCAGAAGTGCAAGCACCGCCGGAAGCAAGCAAAACACGGGTTTCATGGCTGTTTTCTCCTAACGCCTTGTTTCGGGCCTGTTGCGCGCGAGTACCGGGGCAGCCTGCATGGCCCCCCATGAGTCTCCGGCAGGCAATCCGGCGCCGCTCATCGATTCCGCAAATTCCGGCTGCCGTGATACGCGCTCCCGTCGGCGCAACGATGCCTTTGGAAAACATGATCAGCTCCTTAGGCAAGCCCAATGGGAGCGCGGATCTCCCTATGCCCGCGGCGGGAGGGCCGCACGCCAGCCGCGGCGCAACAGGTCGCTCAGTGCTGCTCGGTTCTCGGCATATCGGGGATCGTCTGCCAGGTTGTGGAGCTCACCGGGATCCCGGCGATGGTCGTAAAGCTCGACACCCCGACGCCCCTCGTCCCACTCCGTATATCGCCACCGCTCAGTGCGTACGGATTTCCCGACAAAATCAATCTCCCTGGCCGCCTCGGTCCGTTCCTTCCCGCGCCCCTGCATCGTGAATGCGCCCGATTTCCAGGGGTGTGCGGGCCTGTCGAGCAGCGTGACAAAACTCGTTCCCTCGAGGTTCTCCGGCGGCTTTAGGCTGCATAGATCGGCGAGCGTAGGGTAAAGATCCACGTGCTCCACCAGGCACGCCGAGCGCTGCCCGCGAGCCCTCCGCCCGGGCGCCGCTACGATCAGCGGGATGCGCGCCGACTCCTCGAAAAGCGAGTTCTTGTGCCAAAGGCCGCCGTGTTCCCCGAGGTGATAGCCGTTGTCGCCGAAGAAGACCACGACCGTGCTGTCCCAGAGGCGAAGGCGGTCCATCGCATCGAGCAAGACAACCAGCTGCGCGTTCATGAAAGTGACCGACGCAAGGTAGGCCCGGAGGAAGCGGCGTATTTCGGATTCACTCAGCGGATTATCCGGCGGATCATGATTCACCGCGGCGGGCAGAATCCGGCGGAACTCGTCGGGCGAGGTCCCGGGCAGAGGTATTCCCTCGGTGGGATACATGTCAAAGTACTTCTTCGGCGCGGCGTAAGGCGAATGCGGACGACGGAAGCCGGCCCTAAGGAAGAATGGCTTCCCCTTCCGAGTCAGCTTCTCCATCCACTCGACAGTCTTTCGCGCAACGATGCCGTCCGGAGTGTGCGCATCCTCCGTTTTGAGTATGTCCCATTCGAAGGAGTGCCCTTTCGGGCCGGCCGCCTTGCCCGACTCGAGGGTCTCCCCCGGCGGAGGGTTTTTTTCCTCTTTCGCGCACCTCCTCATCCCGCGAGCGCGGATCCTCACACGCTTCGCCGGTATGATAGACCTTGCCGGCGTGGGCGGTGAAATACCCGTTGCGGCGGAAAAGCTCCGGCAGAAAGGCCGCGTCACCCACATGTTGTCTTGTCGGCGTCTCGAGCGTCCAAACCTTCGTCGTCTATGGACGGAATCCGCTCAGGAAGGACGCCCTGGAGGGCTGGCAGAGGGGATACTGGCAATACGCCTGATCGAACACCAGGCCGCGCCGGGCCAGACGGTCCATGTGAGGAGTCTGAACGACGGCATGACCATAGCAACCCGCCGCATTGTTCAGGTCGTCGGAGGCGATGAACAGGACATTCGTACAACCGCTGTTCGCACGCAGCAGTAACTGCCGCCGCGAGAAACCCTTGGCTTGAGGAATATGAGAGTTCGAGTTCATGGCTGCGCCTCCCGCTAGGATGGTATCTGTCGCCAAACTCCAAGACCACTCGTACCAACCAAGGGGTTTCGCCCCTTGAAATCCCGGCGCGCTCTTCGCGCCGCACACGCATCACATCCCGGCCCTCCAGACGGCCGTGGCATCATAACGATTGTCATCTGTCGCCGACGCCAAACAGTCCGGATTTCATGCCCGATCGGCCACCAGAAACATGCACCCGCATGCAGAGCAGGATCTCCAACCAGGATCGAGCCGAGTAGCAGGATCGGCGACAACGCCCCCGCGGAGGCCCGACATCGTGCAGGTCATTCGCCGTCTGTCATTGGGGCACTGGCGGCTGTGCCCCTTTCCAATCCCGAGCCACAGGGTATCCAGCCGCGCGGAGGAGCCTGGCGATCCGCTCGATCTCCCTCGGCTCCAGCGGCCTGAGCGGACGGCGCACGGTAGGCGACGGGAACTTACCCATCAGCCACCGAGCCGCCTTCATGCGCTGGTGTGCGTCGCACGACGGCTCGCCGAACCCATAGATGATGTGCGCAAGCGAGTCGCACTCGGAACGCGCCGCGCGAGCCGCTTCCAGATTCCCGTCGAGCGCAGCGTGAACGATCCTGACGATCAACTCGGGAGCGAAACCTGCAAATCCGACGAGAGCCCCATCGGCTCCTTCGAGGAGCGACGCCAGAAGGTATTCATCGTGGCAGGTCAGGATTGGTACTTCCGGAGCTGCCGATTTGAGCTTTTCGTAGTCGAAGCGCCATCGCGCCATATCGCGAGTTCCCATCTTGATGCAGACAACCTGCGGTATGCGCACGATTTCCAGCATTTCGGCCAGCGTGTATGAGGCCTTGGTCCAGGCCGGATATTGGTGGACGATGATGGGTACGCCGGCTTCCGCCGTATCCTCGAAAAAGCCCACCGCCGTTCGGCTGGTGCGGCCGAAACGCAACCAGTGGTGCGGCGGCATCAGCAGGATGCCGTCAGCTCCCGCTTCACGTGCCTCCCGCGCGCGGTCGATTGCCTCGAGGCTGCCCTCCGCACTCACGCCGCTGACCACCTTAACTGGCCGTCCCGCGGAGCGCACCGCGCCGGCTACAACCGCGGTCACGCGGCTGCGTTCTTCCGGGCGCAACGACATGATTTCCCCGGTGTGGCCGTTGCAGACCACACCACAGATGCCGGGCACCTCCGCGACTTCCTTGATATAGCCGCATAGCCCCGCTTCATCCAGGGATTCGTCTTCCTGAAAGGGACAGAGAGTTGCGGCAAAGACCCCAGCCCACGGATGCTCACGCCAGTTCATTGACCTTTCTCCTTCCTCGGGATCGTTCTCTTCGCGTCTGACAGAATAGTCATGCCCGTCTTGTGCCAAGTCGATCTGTCCCGCAGCGAGGAACACCTTGTCGGAGCCGGAGACCGCCATGCTCAGCCACCGACTTGTGACATGCGCCGCGCAGCCTTCCGCTTTTCGAACCAACCCCATAACGTAAGGTCGGCAGAGCCGGGCTGTTCGCCCACCTGCACCAGACTGGCAAGATAGCCAACCGCCACAAGTACAACGTGCCCGACTGCTCCAATCATATAGTCGTGCAACGGGAAATTGTATTTCCCGAGATCCACCAGAGGCCGCGCACCCACAGTCAGTGTCGCCCAGGCGGTGAACAGGATGCTGGCGACGATTCCTGTCCAGGCTCCCCGCGCTGTCGCGCGCGTGCTCAAAAACGCCAGTAGAAAGAGCCCGGCCAGTCCTCCGGAGACAATGGACGTTGCCGTGAACCAGTTGGAGAGCGCTGCTCCTTGAGCCTGGGCAAGGGCGAGCCCCGAGAGGACCGCGAGGAAGCCTGTTGCCGTCACACATAGCTTCCCGAACCGGAGTCGCTGCCGGTCCGTGGAATCGGGCTTGAAACGGCGATAGAAATCCTCGGTACCGACTACGGCAAGGCAGTTCAGGTCCGAGGCCAGCGTGGACATAGCCGCAGCCAGCATCGACGCGATGAAGAGCCCGGCCACCCCCGCCGGGATGTGAGTCCCTACGAAGTGAGGGAATACCTGGTCTGCCTTGGTTATATGGACGGGCAGGGCCTCGCCGCTGAGCCGATAGAACGACCAGACCAGGGACCCGATGAGCATGAACAGCACCCAGACAGGGATGCAGAGGGCGGCCCCAAACGTCGCACCGTGGATGGCCTTGCGGTGAGAAGCAGCAACGAGATACCGCTGGACCATCGTCTGGTCTGCCGCGTACTTCTGCAGGTACCAGAACAAACCGTAGGTCGCCAGAGCTAAGACTGTAGGTTTGGAAAGATCCGGCTCCAGGCTCCCCAGACTGAACTTGCCGTTCTGCCAGGCCAGGCCGAGTGCCGCTGCAGGTCCGCCTGGTGAAAGGAAGAACAGGTATCCCAGACAGATGAGGATGGCGGCAAACATGATAAAGCCCTGGACAACATCCGCCCAGATCACGGCCTCCAATCCGCCGACGACGCTGTAAAAGACGGTCACGATCCCGGTAGAGACGAGAACCCAATAAAGGTCCCATCCCGTGAGACTCGTGATCGTCAGCGCGACGAGGTAAATAACGAAACCCATCTTGGTAAAGTGCGTGAGGGCGAAGGCAAGGGAACTGTATAGCCGGGCGCCACGTCCGAAGCGCTTGCCGAAGTACTCGTAAGCGCTCATTCCCACCGCCTCGCGGTAGAAGGGAATGATCACAAAGCCCGAAAGCCCGACAACGGCAAGCATCATCAAGCCTGGGATCAGGTTTGACCAGTCGCCGGAATAGCCGGATCCAGGATACGCAATGAACGTGACGCTGCTGACGATCGTGGCGAAAAGCGACATCCCGATTGCCCAGGCGGGGATCGAACGTTTCGCGACAAAATACCGCTCGGTCGAGGTCTGCCGGCCCGCGAAGCGCAGTCCCACATAGGTCATGCCCGCCATGTACAACAGCACAACAACCAGATCCAACAGCCTTCCAGATGACATATGACATCCTGGGACACGCTGCGAATTGCACCACGCTTCACTATGTGATGCAACGGGCACTCAGTTCCTGGCACAGATCCAGGGCGAACCGGATTCTCTCGTCCGAGACGCCGAGCTCCATGTTGGGGAGCCCGAGGTCGCACGGACCGAGTTCCCGGGCGACCCTTTCGAAACCGGAGCGGATCTCGCCGTCGGACTTGTTCATCATGTCCATGGCCGTGTACAGTATGTTTCTGCGCGCCTCCGGGAACAGCCGTTTTACTTCGGAGAGGTCGGACATCAGCCCCATGTCG
>JACADW010000272.1 GCA_013388445.1 Acidobacteriota bacterium
CGCAACGTGCGCCGCGACCCGGCGGATCAGGTAGTAGGCGCTTGCGTTGAATTCAAAGACCTGTACGTAGGCCTTGAGGGAGCGGATGTAGGCGACGAGCGTCGATGCGTTGAAATAGCATCCGGTGAGAATGGACCCTGAGACCAGGACGCCGGCAAAAGCACGCCAGCCGGCCGTGCGGAGGAGGATCGGAAGCCAGAGGGCAGGGTGCAGCTTTGCGAGCACGGCTCCGGAAAAAGCAGCGCCGGCCCATGCCGCTCTTCCGCGGTGAACCAGCCAGGCGCAGAGAAGCACCAGAAACAGCGCCGCGCTGTCCGAATGCCCCGAATGTGAGAATTCAAAGACGAAGAGGGGATTCCAGGCCATCAGGAAGAGGGGTTCGAGCCGGAGATTCAGGGCTGACAGCAACCTCCAGGCCAGGACCAGCGAGGCGAACTCGAAAAGCGAGAAGACTGCCTTCATGGGCGTGATCCGCTCACCGAAAAGCGAGTAAACCGTGCGGAAAATGAGTTGGGAGAGGGGCGGATAGGCGGTGACATAAGACTTGGAGTTGAGGGGATCGTAGATCGGAGTGTCCCTGAGGCTTTCAGTTTCCGGCGCGTTGGGAGGGTACGCGTAGGGGTCGAGACCCCGCACGGCGACGCGCGCATCCCAGAGGTAGCGGTACACGTCTTCGCTCTGGTCTGGATGGGCAGATAGAGCAGTCATCCGGAAAGCGAAGCCGAAAGCGAGTATGACCCAGACGCTGCGCCGGTCCGGGATCGGAATCAGGAGGAAGCTTGCGACGCAAACCGCAAAGGCGGCCAGCATCGACGCAACGAACCACTCGCTGTTCTCCCTGAGCGGACTTATCCAGTAGAGTGAAACCCATATCGCCTCGAGAGCCGTTCCGGCCGCAATAGCGGGCAGCAGTCGCCTGGTCACATGGTCACTATATCACCGGCTGGCTGAGCAGGAACCGCCCGGGCCAATTCTCCCCGCCCCGAATAGAAAAAATCTGCGCCTGGCAGCATACGATCGCCTCCATTTTGCGTTCTTGTATACAGACGACCTGGAGTGAACGACACAGCCTGTGAGTCCGGCCGGTGTTTCGGCCGGGATTCCGGGGCGCGCGATCAGAAAAAAGCCGCCGCCATCCCGGATCACACCCGGGCGAAAGCTATCTCCCGGCGTCCCCAGGCTCTCTTGTGCGCCAACAAGGAGGCAGCCATGAAGAGCACTGCCGCACTGTTTCTCTTCTGCATTCTCCCGACGCTCGCTTTCGCGGAATCCGCCCTGACAATCGACCGGCTCGAACGGACATCTCCCTGGCCAGGAAGGAGGTCGGCTTCACCGCCCTGCTCGAGGGGACGGTTGCCGATCCGGACCTCGCCGTCCTGGTCCTTGTCTATCATCCTTCCCTGAAGGCGTGGCGCGCCTTTCCCGCCGCCACCGAACGCTCTCCCGAATCGTTCGGCCGATACCGCTGGCGCGCCATCTGCCAGTTCGGCAAGCTCGACGGCCGCGGCACCGGAGACGAATACCAGGTAAGGGTGGTCGCTTTCGAACCGGCCGCCTTCGACCGCGGTCTTCCCGGACGGCTCCTCGCACGAGATCGCGGATTACGGGGGCGGCGTCTGGAAGTCCGTCGACTCGTCTTACATCCGGCTGGATCCGGCGACAAAGACCGCGACCCTGCCGGGCGGGGTGAAGCTCGCGTTCGGCAATACCGTGGGCAGCACGACCTATCTCACGGAGATGAAGGACCGAAACGGCAACCAGATCAAGGCCACCTATGTCGCGGGGACCGGGAAGCTCGACCGGGTCGAGGACACGCTCGGGACCGCGGCGATCTTCTACTACGACGCCCAGGGCTACCTCCAGCGCGTCCTCTCGCTCGGCACCACGAAAACCCGCATCGACTTCACCTATCAGTCGAAGTATCTGAATCCTTCCTTCTCCATTCCGGCCCAGGCCGCCACGGAGAAGGTGCTGGCATCGGCGACCATATTCCTCCCGTTGAAGGACCTGCGCCAGAGCTACGAGTACGACGGCTACGGCGCCCTGATGCGGGTGACAAACACCGTCATCGACTATGCCTACGACTCCGGCCAGCCCTATTGCCGCGGCCAGGAGATCGGCCGCAGGGACGACATCCTTGTCGCCTATCAGTACCAGACGGTACGCTTCCGGGACCAGCTCTACGGCTTCGTCGAAGAGCGGGTGGTGGTGAGCAAGAACGAGTATGTCTTGAACAGCGGAAGTCCAGACGTGCACACCTGGCAGATCAGCTATTCCGTGGACCAGACGAAGTCGAATCCCTCCACGGTCTACGTGACGGACGAAAAGGGCCGCAGTGATTACGACTTCTTCCATACCGTCAATGGGCGCACCTGGTCGGATGGGCTTCTGCAGCGTGTCCAGCGGAGAACCTCCGCCTCGGCGAGCCCTCCGCTCCAGCTTCTCAGGACCGAGGAAACGGCCTGGACGCAGGACAACACCTCGGTCGGCTATATTGTCAGCCCGAGGGTCACGAGCCGGACCTCGACTCTGGAAACCGCGCAGTCCTCCCACACGGATTTCGCCTATGCGGATGACGGAACAGGAAACGTCCGGGAAGTCAAAGAGTAGGGCTTTGACGGCTCGCTCATGCGCAGGACCGTCACCTACTACTGGCACGAAAGCCACGCCGGTTACGCTGACGCCAACCTGACGAACCTCCCTTCGTCAGTCATCGTGCTGGATGGTTCGGGCGTGGAGGCGTCGCGGACCGAGTATGTCTACGACGCGGGCGCCCTGACCGGGTACGGCGGCAGCATCCTGAATCATGATCCCGCCTTCGGGACGTCGTTCGTGATGCGCGGGAACGCGACCAGCACCCGGAGGTATCTCCAGGAGGCCGGGCGATACGTGGCATCGACCGCCGCCTACGACATCGCCGGCAATGTCGCGTCCACCACGGACGCGAAAGGCAACAGCACGTCAGTCTCGTATTCCCCTGCGTACCACTATGCCGTCCAGCAGTCCGTCACGAACGCTCTGGGTCACGTCACGCAGTACACCTGGTCGCGGCGGGCGATCTACGAGGAGAGCGGCCAGCCGGCAGGCTACGGGCCCACGGAACTGGCTTCGGTCAAGGACCCGAACAACGTCACGGTGGCCTCCTACGCCTACGACTACTACCTGAGCCGGGTGACGCAGGAGCAAACGCCGGAGGAAACCAGGAACTACGGCTACGACGACTTCAAATACCTCACGACGGCGAGTTCGTCCTCCGGCTATCGGTACACGACCGGGAACCCGACCGGGGAGAGCGTCAGGGAGGAGCAGTCGGACCCGGACCCCGAGGCGGAGAACATCGTCCAGACAACGAGCTACGATCTGTTTCATCGGGTTCGGTCCCAATCGCTCCCCTATCGAAGGGGCGGGAGCGCCTCGTCACGCAGCTATGGCTATGATGCCCTGGGACGGCTAACCTCGGTCTACAGGCCAGGAGCCGGCACCGTTACCTATCAGTACACGGGCAACACGGCCCTGGCCACGGATCCCGAGGGAAGGCGGCGCAAGTACACCTACGACGCCCTGGCGCGAATGATCAAGGTGACCGAGGAAGACACCCAGGGTAACCTCGTCGTCGAAACCACCTACGACTACGACGTGCTGGATCGGTTGCGGCGGATCGTTCAGGGGGATCAGACCCGCGTGTTTGTCTATGATAGCCTCGGAAGGCTGGCTTCGGAAACCCATCCAGAATCGGGAACGACGCTTCATGGCTATGACGACAATGGCAACCTGACCTCCAGCACCGATGCACGGGGCCTCGCGACCACTTACAGCTACGACGCACTGAACCGGATGACGGCGACCGGCTACTCGGACGCGACACCCGGGGCAACCTTCAGCTATGACGAGACTTCTTCCAGCCTCATCGGCACGATCACCAACGGCAAGGGGCGGCGCACGAGCGCCTGGACCTCCGACGGAACCGGCTACAGCTGGAGCTACGACACCGCCGGCCGTGTGCTGGACCAGATCTTCAAGATCGACGCCGTCACCTATCCCCTCCATTACAGCTACATGGACACCGGCTGCGGGTGCACCCGGAAGGACCTCATGAGCATGACCTATCCCGGCGCGTTCGAGGTCAACTACACCCGCGACTCGATCGGCCGGGTGCTTTCGATCTCCAAACCCAACGCTGTCTACGACAAGGACTGGTATCTCAGAGACGTCGAGTACGAAGCGGCAGACGGCGCCGTCTCGATGATCCGTTTCGGCAACAACGCGCGCGATTACTTCTACTACTCCTACGGCCGGCCGGGCGGCCTGGCGCTGCGGTACTTGTCTTCCGCGCCTTCCGTCAACTGGAGCTACCAGTACAGTCCATCGGGCCGGATCAGCCAGATCAATGAAGAGAGACTGAATTCCTCGGACTCGCGCTGGTATCTCGCCTCGTTCACCTATTCCTACGACCGCCTGGGGAGGCTGGCCACCGCCGTCCGTCAATATGACGACAGCTACGGGAACTGGTCGACGGACTGGAGCATGACCTACTCCTATGACCGGTACGACAACATGCTCTCGAGGCAGAACGCACCCCCGCAGGGAGGAGGATCGACGACGACCTTCAGTGTCGATCCCTTCACAAACCGGCTGATCAGCTACACGACCTATCCGACTACGATCAATGTGGGATACGACGCTTCCGGCAACATGACGACCCGATCGGAGAAGGCTTATGATTGGGATGGGGCCGGTCGCCTGATGCGCGCGCGGCGGCCATCCGACGGAGCGCAGTATGGAAACGACCGCTATGATGCCTTTGGGCGCCGGATCCGGAGGAGCTGGGACTATCCCATCGGCAGCGGCCCGCAACGGAGCACGGGCAGCATCGTTTATGTCTATGGAGCAGGCGGGGAGCTCGTTGCCGAGTACCGGAACGTCACTGCGGGACCTGGGGGCGCGGAGACTTCGACGACGTATAATATCCACATGGGAGCAACGATGGTGGCCAAGCGGGTGACGGGGACGTTCTCAGGCCAGCCCTACGAGCGGACGGAGTGGCTGCATCGGAATCACCTGCAGGAGGTGGTGGGGAAGGATTATAGCAATCTGTCCGGCTGCACGGACTGCTCGGGGTGGACGTGGACGTATGCGCAGCCGTTCGGTTCGGGCGGATCGGATCAGTTCCAGGGGCACAAGGATGATCCGGAGACCTACCTGAAGTACTTCGGCGCGCGGTATTACGATGCCGGCGGCTCCAGTGCCCAGAATGCCGGCAGCCTGCGGTGGATGTCTCCGGATTCCCTAACCGCACGCCTGCATGACCCGCAGTCGCTCAACAAGTACGCCTACGTCAGAAACGATCCGGTCAATCTTGTGGATCCGGATGGAAGGGACCCGCAGTCTCCATGGGATGAGTACTGGAACGGCGAGCAGTGGATCACCTTCGTCCGCTGGGACTACAATCCCTTCCCTCACCGGCCACCCGAGGCTGTTCCTGCCTGAAAGGATCGTGACCCTCGGCTTGGCATAGATTTCATTCGTGTGAAGAATCCGTCCAAGACCGGGCCGCAGCAAGACCGGATCAGCATAGTTCTCAACTGGATCAAGGCAAACGTAGACGAAGACTGCGCCAAATGGCTGGCGAGTCTCAGCACTACGATCGACAAGGTGTTGGGTGACCCAACTGACGAAGAATCAGTCGTAATCGGACACGGTGAATTTGACAGGCCGCTGATCGCAGCCTTCACGAACAACGATCCTTTTAGGACTGATCTGCCTCCAGGCTATGCCATTGCGGTAAATGATACGGGGGCATTCTTTAGCGATAACTACGTCGTTGCCGGACACAGCGGCGGAAGCAGCCAAGCTCAGGTGTTCATTCTTCTCCACGAGTTTGCCCATCTTCTTGAAGCACCGGGATTCAAGCCCGATTTTGAGTCCAAGAAAGCCGGTTCCGCCAATGACAGACTGGCTACAAAACACTGTGGGAAGACTGTCAATAATGCAAAGAGCATTTCGTAAGAACCTGTTTCTTTGCGCGCTTTCAGCGATGGTTGCTCAGGCAGAGGTGTCCACATCTTGGATGCCTACTCGTATCTTAGGTTTGCGTTATCCGCGAGTGGCCAGGGCGGCCCGCATCGAGGGTGTTGTTCAGGCAAGATGCTCCGTAAGGTCAGATGGCTCTGTAGCAGACGTGACAATCCATTCCGGCCATCCCCTCCTGGTACCGGAGGTCAAAGCCAATCTGCGGCGTTGGAGGTTTCAGTCCTCTAGCCGCGATGAAAGACCTACCGCGGAGGCCGTCGTAACCTACGATTTCAAGCTTCGCGGCAGGTGTGACGAATACAACCGGTGTGACGAAGAGTTCTGGTTTGAAGGTCCGAACCGAGTGATCGTTCTTTCGGAAATGCCTCGGCTCAATCCTGGGCATCAGTGACGCCTGCTGAGTAAGCTACGCAGCGGGAATTGACGACGGTAAACAGCCGAATGAATTACATAAGCGGCGCCATTCCGCGCCTGTGGGTCGCTGGAGAACGCGCCTCCGCGGGGGGGAGGATCCACGGCGACCTTCAGTGTCGATTCCATAACCAACCGGCTCCTCAGCTACTCCACATGGCCCGTCACGTTCACTATCCAGCGTGATTGCCGGACTGACTAGACCAGACGGATCGTGCTGCGTCTGCAACAGTCGATGCCGCCGAGATGCGTTCGCTACGCATCGGGGGCGGAGTCGCGCGGGATGATCCGGAAGTCGGCACTCCGGCGTCGAGCCCGGCCTGCGCGGCGACGGCATTAGCGCTTGATCGGACAGGGGGCTTATGGTAGCGTGCCTCTTCCATTCCCCGCTGAGATCGTTAGACTTACGGGGAGAGCCGAGGAACTCTGACTCGCTCCGTGCTGCATTTGAATCCATGATCGGTATTGACGCGTCCATCATCGCCGCCATTCTCATTTTCCTCGCAGTTGTGGGTACGCTGAACGTCGTCCTGTTGCGTCCGTTGCAGCGCGTCCTGGCCGAGCGTGCGGCAAAGACCGTCGGGGTCATGGAATCGTCCCATAGAGATGTCGATTACTCGATCGAACTGTTCAATCAATATCAGGCGGCGATCAAGAACGCCCGGAGCGAGGGGTACAGGCTCATGGAGCAGACCAGGGCGGCGGCGCTCGAGAGGCGGGCCGAGCTGCTGAGGGGCGCACGGGTCCAGGCTGAAGATATGATCGAAGAGGCGCGCAAGACGATCGCGCGTCAGGTTGCGGAATCGAAGGAACAGCTGGGCCGCGATATCGAGGAGATCGCTCGCGGGATTGCGGCCTCCGTGCTGGGGAGGACGGCTTGATGGCACAGCGCGAGGCACAGAGGGCGGCTATCCGGCTGTCGGGAGCCTCGGGTCATCGGGCTCCTGAAACAAGAATGCTGATTCTCGCACGCAGGGCGGTTTTGTCGACCGTGATCGCTCTGGCTGCGTTGATCTTCACGTCAAACCCTCTCCTCGCTGCCGAGGGGAGCGAGAGTGGCTGGGGCGGGGTGTGGCTCTTTATCGGCCGGGTCGCCAACCTCGCGGTGGTTGCCATTCTGCTTGTCTGGGTTGCGCGCAAACCGCTCGCCAATTTCTATGCCAGCCGGACAGAATCCATCCGGGAACAACTGGCGGAAGCGCAGCGCGCTCGGGCAGACGCCGAAGCCAGGCTGGCCGCGATCGAATCGCGAATGAGCCGCCTCGATCAGGAACTCAGCGAGATGAAGGCGGCTTCCGAACAGGATGCCCGGGCGGAATACGCCCGCCTGACGGAGGCGGCCGACGAGGAGGCCCGCAAGGTGGTCGCCAGGGCCCGACATGAGATTGCGGGGATGACCCGCGAGGCTTATCTTGGCCTCAAGGCTCACGCCGCCGCGCTGGCCGTTGAAGTGGCGGAGAAGAGAATCAGGGAAGTCATGACGGACGAGGACCACAACCGCCTGGTGAGCAAGTTCGTCTCCGGCCTGGGAGACGCCAAGTGATCCCGTCGGCGCTCTTCGCAAGATATTCCCGGGCGCTCGCCGATGTCGCGCTCGAAGCCGGCGTCGATGCCGATGTCTCGCGGGATCTTCACATATACAGGGAAATCTTCAGAGCTGCGCCGGAGGCCATGGCTGCTCTTCACAGTCCCGGGATCGCAAAGCAGGCCAAAGAAGGGTTGCTCGCCGCGTTGATGGAGCGGTATCCGGTGAGCGGGATCACATCGAATTTCCTGCGGATCCTGCTCGATCACCACCGCTTGGGTTATTTTCATGAGATCTGCGACCACTATGCGAGGATTCTCGATGAGCGCAAGGGTGTCGTGGCAGCCACGGTCACAATCGCGGGCAGGCTCACGGAGCGGCAGACCGCCGAGCTCCGGGAAAAAATATCCGGCGTCACGGGGCGCGAGGTGAAAATGGAACTTCATTCGGACCCGGGCCTCATCGGGGGACTCGTCCTCCGGATAGGAAGCACGGTCTACGACGGTTCGGTGCGCCGGCAGCTGTCCGAAATCAAGACGCGGCTGAGCGCAGGCTGAGAAGCACTCCCGTCATGGTTTGCCCGGCGGCTGGCGATCTCGCGAAACCGGGGTGGGTTGGTGCGAGGGGACGGGGAATTCGGATATGCAGATCAAAGCGGACGAAATCAGCAAGATACTGAGAGAGCAGATACGGGACTACCAGTCCGGCGTGGCTGTCAGCGAGATCGGAACCGTGATCTCGGTGGGCGACGGCATCGCGCGGATACACGGCCTCGACAAGGTGATGTACGGCGAGCTCCTCGATTTCCCCCATGAGGTCAAGGGAATCGCCCTGAACCTGGAGGAAGACAACGTCGGTGCGGTTCTTTTCGGCGAGTTCACGCGGGTGGGGGAAGGCGATATCGTCCAGAGGACCCGGCGCATCATGTCGGTGCCGGTCGGGCCGGCGCTCGTGGGGCGCGTCGTCAACGCACTGGGGGAGCCGATCGACGAGCGCGGCCCGGTCCAGACCACGGAATACGCGCCGATCGAAAGGCTGGCCCCCGGAGTTGTAGATCGCCGGCCCGTGAAAGAACCACTGCAGACCGGCCTCAAGCCTATCGACGCCATGATCCCGATCGGCCGCGGCCAGCGTGAGCTGATCATCGGAGATCGCCAGACAGGCAAGACGGCGATCGCGATCGACACCATCATCAACCAGAAGGACACCGATGTCATCTGCATCTATGTCGCAATCGGGCAGAAGAGGTCGACCGTGGCCCAGGTTGTGAAAACCCTGACGGACTACGAGGTCCTGGAAAAGACGATCGTCGTTTCGGCCTCGGCTTCGGATCCGGCGACGATGCAGTATATCGCCCCGTACAGCGGCTGCGCCATGGGGGAGTATTTCAGGGACCGGGGGCAGCACGCCCTTGTCATCTACGATGACCTTTCCAAACACGCCGCCGCATACCGCGAGATATCGCTGCTGCTGCGCCGGCCCCCCGGACGCGAAGCCTTTCCCGGAGATGTTTTCTATCTGCATTCCCGGCTTCTGGAGCGCGCCGCCAAACTGAATGCGCAGAACGGCGGCGGATCTCTGACAGCGCTGCCGATCATCGAGACGCAGGCAGGCGACCTCTCCGCTTATATCCCGACAAATGTGATATCGATTACGGACGGACAGATGTTTCTGGAGGCCGACCTCTTCCATGCCGGCATCCGGCCGGCAATCCACGTAGGGAACTCGGTCAGCCGCGTCGGAGGCAATGCCCAGATCAAGGCGATGAAGCAGGTGGCCGGCACCCTCCGTCTGGAGCTGGCCCAGTACCGGGAACTTGCCGCGTTTGCGCAGTTCGGCTCCGATCTGGACAAGGCCACCCAGGCCCAGCTGGCGCGTGGAGAGCGGCTGACCGAGATCCTCAAACAGGATCAGTTCAGACCGCTCGACGTCGTAAAGCAGATCATCATCATCTTCGCCGGAACCCAGGGTTTCGTCGACGACATCCCGGTCGGCGCAATCAGGGCTTTCGAGGCGGGGCTTTACGCGTACCTGGAGTCGGTGCATCCGCAGCTGCTCCAGAAAATCAGGACCGAGCAGGCTCTCAGCGATTCGCTCCGCGCCGAGCTGCTGGCGGCCCTCAAGGAGTTCAAGGAAAAGTTCGCTGCCGAACAGGGCGCCCGGTAACCGACCGCCATGGCGACGATCCGCGACATCCGCAGGCGCATCCGAAGCGCGAGAAGCATCCAGCAGATCACCCGGGCCATGAAGTTCGTTTCCGCCGCCCGGCTGCGCAAGGCGCAGGAGCGCGTGATCGCGGCGCGTCCGTACGCGCGCCAGATGATGGCCGTGATCGAGAGCCTCGTTGCCCGTGTGGGCGGCGGCACGCACCCTCTGCTGGAACATCGCGAGGGACGAAAGATCGAGCTGGTCGTGATCACGGCCGACCGGGGACTCTGCGGCGCTTACAACACGAACATCCTGCGGCGCTCGCTCGAGTTCATCCTTGAACATGAGGGGGATTCTGTCGCGCTCAACCTGTTGGGGAAGAAAGCGCGCGACTTCTTCCGCCGACGTCCTTATGCGGTGCGCAAGGAGGCGCCGGCGGCTCTCCAGAGCCCGAGCTTCGCCAACGCGGCGGCAATCGCCGGAAGCCTGGTCGAGGATTTCACCAGCGGCAAGATCGATCAGGTCTGGATGGTCTACAACGAGTTCAAGTCCGTGGTTCACCAGCGCGTGGTTGTGGAGCGGCTGCTGCCCATCGAGCGACCGGCGCATGCCGAGAGCGTGCCTGCGGTGGAATACCTGTACGACGAGCCACCGGCGCGGCTGCTCGACCACCTGCTGCATCGGCATGTGGAGGCACAGGTCTATCGGGCCGTCCTGGAAGCGGCTGCCTCGGAGCAGGGCGCGCGGATGACGGCCATGGAGGCGGCCACCAACAACGCAGCGGAAATGATCGAGAGCCTGACGCTCTACGCCAACAAGGTGCGTCAGGCCGGGATCACCAAGGAGATTATCGAAGTGGTCAGCGGCGCGGGGGGCACGGGAGCCTGACGCGGCAACCGGACCGCCTTGTGCGCCATCGAGGCATGGGTTGGGCGGACAAGGAACGATAACGGGGAGATTCTCAGATGGCGAATTTGGGAAAGGTTGTGCAGGTGATCGGCCCCGTGGTCGACTGCGAGTTCGACGTCGATCACATGCCGGCGGTCTATAACGGAATCCTCATCGAAGGCTAGATACCGAGCGGCAATCTGAGTGTCACCTCCGAGGTGCAGCAGCATCTCGGCGAAGGACGGGTCCGCTGCGTCAGCCTGCAGCCGACCGAGGGAATGGTCCTGGGGATGCAGGCGCTCGATACCGAGGCCCCGATCCGGGTTCCGGTCGGACGCGGGACGCTGGGCCGGGTAATGAACGTCATAGGACAGCCTGTGGACCAGCTGGGCGAGATCAAAGCAACCACCTTCTACCCCATCCATCGCCCCGCCCCCAGCTTCGAAGAACAGTCGACCGAAACGACCATGCTCGAGACCGGCATCAAGGTGATCGATCTCCTGGAACCGTATGTCCGGGGAGGCAAGATCGGCTTGTTTGGCGGCGCAGGAGTAGGGAAGACCGTCATCATCATGGAGATGATCCACAGGATCGCGACTCACCATGGAGGCTTCTCGGTCTTTTCCGGTGTGGGCGAGAGGACCCGCGAAGGGAACGACCTGTGGCTGGAAATGAAGGAATCCGGCGTGATCGAAAAGGCCGCGCTGATCTATGGCCAGATGACCGAGCCGCCGGGCGCTCGCCTGCGTGTCGGACTGACGGGGCTCACTGTGGCGGAGTATTTCCGCGACGAGGAAGGACAGGATGTCCTTCTGTTCATCGATAACATTTTCCGCTTCACGCAGGCGGGTTCGGAGGTTTCCGCCCTTCTGGGGCGCATGCCGTCTGCAGTCGGTTACCAGCCGAATCTGGCCACCGAGATGGGAGAACTGCAGGAGCGGATCACATCGACGAAAAAGGGATCCATCACGTCGATCCAGGCGATTTACGTTCCTGCCGACGACTACACCGATCCTGCCCCCGCGACGACGTTCTCCCACCTGGACGCAACCACCAACCTCGAGCGGAAGATCGCCGAGCTGGGCATCTATCCGGCGGTGGATCCGCTCGCCTCGACTTCCAGGATCCTCGATCCCCGGGTGGTGGGAGAAGAGCACTACAGGGTTGCGCGCGAGGTCAAGCGCATCCTCCAGCGCTACAAAGACCTGCAGGACATCATTGCGATCCTCGGGATCGACGAGCTGAGCGAGGATGATAAGCTGATCGTGAGTCGCGCGCGTAAGATCCAGAAGTTCCTTTCGCAGCCGTTCTTCGTCGCCGAGCAGTTCACCGGGATTCCCGGGAAATACGTCTCGGTAAAGGACAGCATCGAGAGTTTCCGTGGGATCTGCGAGGGTGAGTACGACCAGATTCCGGAGCAGGCTTTCTACATGGTCGGCGGGATTGAAGAGGTGCTGGAGAAGGCCAAACGGCTGTCGGCCGCATGAACGGCGGATGTACCGGGCCACAAGGGGTCCCGGGCGTGCCTCCGGAGCACGGCAGGTTCCTCTGTAACTTTCAGGCACTACAACGATGGCGCTGCCCGAGAAAATAGATCTGAGGATTGTGACCCCCGAGCGACAGCTGTTCAGCGGTCTGGTGGACCATGTGACGGTCCCCTCCACACTCGGCTATCTGGGTATCCTGCCGGGCCATGCCCCACTGCTTGCGGAGCTGGGAATCGGGAACATCAGCTACGAAGCCGACGGGCGCACCGAATACATTACCTGCGCGTGGGGATTCCTGGAGGTTCTGCCGGATCGCGTCATCGTGCTCGCGCAGACGGCCGAGGTTGCGTCCGAGATCGACGCGGCCCGGGCCGAGCAGGCCAAGCTGCGCGCGGAACGACGGCTGGCGTCCAAGAATCCCGATGTGGATTTCACACGGGCGCAGTTGGCCCTCATGCGCGCCGCCGCTCGTCTGGACGCTGTATCGCGCATGCGTCACCGGCCGGTCCTGCTGAAGAAATAGAGTCAAGGTCCGCGAAAATGAAAGGGCCGCAGCGACCCGCCCGGATCGCCGCGGCCCTTCGACCTTGAGCGCAGCCTCCCCGCCTAACGCGCTTCGGCTTTCTCACCCGCGAGTTCGGACTCGGCCCTGCGATAGATCTTGTCGATGCCTATCGTAGTGTTGTTGTGGATGGCCTTGTAGATCTTCTCAAGATGCTCCTTGGCCTGTCCCGACATCTCGCCCTTCAGCAGATAGGCCTTGGCAAACGACAGGGGAGCCTCGTGGTTCTCGACCTGGCCCAGCTTCCACTGCGACAGGCCAATGTAGTAATAGGCCATGTCGAACCTCGGATCCACGGCCAGGGCTCTTTCCAGTTCCTGGATCGCCTGCCTGTACTTGTCTTCGTCATAGAGATTGAGGCCGATCAGATAGTGGCAGGAGCGCTTGGATTCCTTGAGCCTCTTGTTCCATTCCGCCTCGGCAACACCGTCCGGCCTCTTCGACATCACCATCGATTTCAATGCGAGTTGGGCGTACTCCGCCGCCTTGCCCATTCTCTTCTCTTCCGCGTGCTTCTTGACGAATATCATGCGGAGCTCGTACTTGTCGTCGAATTCGGGGTATCCGAAGAGCTTCTCGGTCCATGCCAGATGCTGAGCCTGATCACCGGTCTTTTCAAAGGCTTCGGCAAGGTAATAACACATGCCCGCCGTCGGCTTCTGGGCATAGATTTTCAGGCCGTAATCGGTGAATTTCTTGAAGTGTCCGAGCTTCTGCGCCGCGTCGGCGATGTAAACCCAGGTCTGGAGATCATCGGGGAAATACTTCAGCCATTGCTCGGCAAGAGGCTCAAGCTTGTCGTACTTCTTCTGCTTCTGAAGCTCGTACATGAGTGTCTGGAAGGAGGTGACGATGTACTGCTGGAGTTTTGAATTCGGGTACTTCTCCATGAAGCCGAGCAGCATCGGGCCCTGCTTGTCCAGGTCCTTCTCGTTGCAGGCCTTCTCGTAGGCCTCGTATTCTTCTTCAGTGTATTCCTGCTCCTCCTGCTGTGCGACGGCCTGCGCGGGCCGTGCCTGCGGATTCTGACCCGGCTGGGTCTGAGAGAAAACCGGCACCGTGCAGAGCAGGAGCAGACCTGCCGCGAGTACCGTAAGATACTTGAGATAATCGACTTTCATTGCTTGATCTCCCTTCGAGCCTGGCACTGCCCGCATTGTAAAAGAACCCCAAAATTCAAATCAACTACATTTGTTCCGGGAGAGCGTCCTGCTCCTCCGGGTTGGGTTCCAGCCCGCATCTGCGTGCGGCATGTTACTGCTAACCTCGCTTCGGGCAAAACGTCCACTGCGTCCGGCCGTACGGCTGCGCACGGTGAGCCGCCGGCCGTGAGCCCATCGTTTCGTGGTTCCGACCCGCTCGAAACTAAGTGCCCTATGGCCAATGAGAAAGATGGATCCTCGAAGCCAGAAGTTTCACAGGGGAGGAGACGTGGCTGGGAGACAGGGATTCGAACCCCGATTAAGTGGTCCAGAGCCACCCGTCCTACCGTTAGACGATCTCCCAGCGACAAGCGCCTCCTTATAATAAGAAATCCGGCCCATGATTTCAAGATAGCTGCTTCGTGGCGACGGCGGCACCGTGGGCCGCCCTGCGGGGCGCGCAGCAAGACTTCAGGGAGGAGGCAGGCCCGGCTCCGCCGGTTCTGCCCGGGTGCCAGCCTCCGCCGTCTTGTGCTAGTATGCCTCCGGAAGCCCCAACCGCGGAGTCGGCGGGAAGGCCGCCCGGCTGCATCTGCTCGATCGTCTCGACAACCGGGTGACCCGATCCACAACTTTCTTTTATTCCAGAGGAGGTAAAAGCTATGGAAGCTGCCCAAGTTCGGCAGTTTGAACCGAAATTGATGAAGCTCAGCGTCCTCACCGCAGCCCTTCAGGAATTGACGCCGCGCGAGGTCCGCGATGCGGACCCTGACCGGGCCGTTGAAGAGTGGCTCGAATTCGCGCGGGAACTGGATTTGGACTACATCCAATTGTCCGCCGCTTTGCATCCCACGGAGGCCGACGTTCCCGCGGAAGCGATGCTGGACCCGGTGGCCAACACGCTCGACCTGCGCCGGCCCATGAGCCCGTCCCGGTCAAACCGCATCCTGGCGGCAATGCGGCGGAACAACATCGGGCTTTCCGATGTGGCCTACTTCGACAACATGCTCCACGAAGATCCGGCGATCCGGAGGAAGAAGCACGATTTCATGCTGCGCGTCATGGATTCGGCCGTGGCATTGGGTGCGGATGCCGTCTGCGGTTTTGTCGGGCGCAACCAGGCGCTGGACCTGGACCAGAATCTCGATGACTTCCAGGACAGCTTCATTCCGCTTCTCAAGGCGGCGAGGGACCGGAACCTGGTCTACCGGGTGGAGCAGTGTCCGATGCCCGGATGGACGACCGGGGACAACTTCCACAACAACATCGGTTATGCGCCGGCGTTGTGGATTGCCTTGCACCGGATCGCAGAAAAGGCCGGCGTGGCCGATCAGTTCAGGATTCACTACGATCCGTCTCATGCCATCCTGATGGGTCAGGATACGCGCTCGATCTTCCAGTACCTGAAGGACAGCGGGTATGCGTTTCTGATCGGCGGATTTCATGTGAAAGGCCAGGTCGTTAACGCCAAGGGGGTCGCAGCCTGGGGCTATGGCGGTCAGACCGTACTGCGGGGTGACCGCAAGGACGGCAAACCCTCGGCCAACCCGAGAGACCAGGCGAACGCCTGGCTGAAGCAGGTCGTGCTCTGCGAGCATGAACTTCCGGGGACCGCCAGGCACGATCCGCTGGCCTACCTTCAGAACCGGACCGTCGACTGGCTGGACCACCAGCTGGCTGCCCGCGAACTTCTCGACATCGATGTGTCCCGCACCTTCCTGGTCGTCGAGCACGAATATCCCCCCGCGCGGATTCAGGACAAGAACCGCCTGCTTCCGGTATTGAAGGGATCGATCGCATTCACGCGCGCCATCGATCGCGCGGCCGCGTGCATGTATGCCCTGCAGCATGAGGTGCTGGCGGCCCAGGGGATCCGTGTGCAGGGGATCGGCAGGGAGGCGTACAGGAGCTGAACGCGCAAGTGCCGTATGCAGGCCATCAGAAGGGCGGCTGCGGCGCCTTTCAGCGGTTGCGCCGAGCGGGGCTGCTCAGCCGGGTGGATTCTCAGCCCGGCTGTCTCGGGCCTCGCGGCCGTGGTGCGGGATGGCCGGATTGTGCCGCGGGGGCTCGCCGCGCGCGTCGCCCGGGCACGTGTCCATCATTGTCCCGGAACGGGAATAGCCGCAGTCAGAGCGGGCTTTCGAAATCAGGACCTGAAAAAGACCAGCCAGACGACTGTGAAGACGGGGATCAGAACGGGTATGGAATATTCCACCATATACCCGAAAAACGAGGGACAGTCCACCCTGGCATGCTCCGCGATGGACTTAACCATGAAGTTGGGTCCGTTCCCTATGTAGGTACTGGCCCCGAAGAAGACCGCACCCGCCGAAATCGCCCTCAGAAACGCTCCGTGGCTCGCGATCAGGCTCCTGATATGTGCCGTGTTTCCCAGCACGAGGCCATGGAGTCCCATGGCGGCGCTGAGCAGATTGAGATAGGTGGGTGCGTTGTCCAGGAAGCTGGAGAGGATGCCTGTGGCCCAATAGAATGCGCCCGGCGTCTTTATCCCAAGGCGGTCGGCGTTCAGTGCGAGATAATCCAGCGCAGGGACCATGGTCGCGAAGATACCTGCAAACAGGATGGCGACCTCCTTGATGGGTGCAAACGTGAACTCATTTGCCCGGAGGGCCTTCTGATCCGCGAAACGGTAAGCCGCTGCGGCTGCGCACACCATGATGATCTCCCGCAGTGGCGTGTGCGTAAAGACCGCGGCCAGGATGATGAGCAGAAACACGAAATTATGTGTGCCCTTGAGATCGAATGTTGTGCCGCGCACGGGACGGTGCCCCTCGCCCAGCCACCTTCTATATGAAACGGTGTCGAGCACCCAGAAGAGCGCCAGCACAAGGGCGAGCGCCAGAAGCCAGACGTTCCACATCTGCAGGATGGTCCAGTGGAAGGGGACTCCGTTCAGGTAGCCGAGGAAAAGGGGCGGATCGCCGATCGGTGTGAGCGCTCCTCCGATATTGCTGACCACGAAGATGAAAAAGACCACATGAAAGCCTCGGATCCTCTGCCTGTTCATTCTGATAAACGGGCGTATGAGCAGCATCGAGGCCCCGGTGGTCCCGAGGAGGTTGGAGATGACCGCGCCGATCGACAGCAGAATCGTGTTGACCAGGGGCGTCGCATGGCGCTCCGTATGGAGGTAGATGCCTCCCGCGGCCACAAAGAGCGATCCGATCAGGGCGATGAAGCTGAGGTAGTCCACCGCCGTTTCGAGCATCCGGCGCAGATCGAGCGCCATGGTGTAATAGGAGAAGACGGCGAACCCCAGGCCCAGCGAGACATGCGGGTAGTATCGGTCCCACCACCCGCGGTTGATGAAAGGCACGACCGCGATCGCCACGAGCAGGACGACGAACGGTGTAACCATCCACCCCTTTACCGGAGGGATGTGTGCCTCCGCAGCCCAGACCTCGGCAGGGAACGAGACGACGAGGGTGATGAAAAGCGTGCGCATGCGCATGATGCTGGCGAAGGATACCAACGAGTGGCGACCAATGACAAATGACAAATGGCAGGGTCTGCAGAGTAACCGGCTGGGTCGAGCGCCTGTCGCAGGGCATGACTGAGCTCCCAGGACAGGATACATCAGCCCGGGACAGCTCTCCGGGCAAGGCATCGAGTTCAGGGGGAAATCCTTCGAGATTGATGCGGATTCTGTTCCGCCTGTGCAGGCCCGAGACCCCGTGGATATCCATGAGCCCCTGCCTATCACACCCGGCTGCTCTGGCCTCTCCCTTCACAATCCTCAGGGGGAATCCGGAGAACCGGCCTCTTGTCCAATCCAAGTGCGGGAATGACGGCAGCGAACTCGAGGCGTGCCTGCAAGTCGGGGGCGGGTGGATCCGGGTGCGTGCCGAACAGATCGCCTTTGCATGATAAAGTACTTGACATGGGAGTAAGTCCTGACGAGAATGGATTTAAGTGCGGAGGTTTGAACCTATGAGCGACTGGGAGGGTCAGAGAGGGGCCAGGGAGGATCTGCTTTATATCCGCAGAACGCTCGAGGCCGCGGAGCGGTTTACGGCAGTGCCGGGGAAGTCCCTGATGGCTGCGGGAGTGGTCGCCCTGGCCGGGGTGGCTGCGAACGCGCATCTGACGGGCGCTCCATGGAGCCAGTGGCCCCCGCCGGCGCAGGCGCTCGACGTCTGGGGTCTGGTTCTGGCTGTTTCGCTCGCGATTGTCTCCTTTGGCATCCATGGAAAGGCGGCGCGTGTCCACGGTCCTTTGAAGGGCGCGCTGTTGCGCAAGCTGCTCTGGAGCTTCTGTCCCGCGCTTTTTGTAGGCGCCTTGCTGACCAGCCTGTCCATCCGATATCAGAGCCTGGGCTGCCTGCCGGCGATCTGGTTGGGATGCTATGGCGCAGCCGTTGCCAACGGCGGCCAGGTCTCGGTGCCGCCCGTGCGGTACATGGGTCTGTCCTTCATCGCTGCGGCTGCGGGCGCCGCCCTGACATCCCCCTCCATGGGGCTGGCATGGCTCGGCATGGGTTTCGGGTGGCTCCATGTCGTATTCGGGGCGTACATCGCATGGAGGTACCATGGGTAGCAAGACCAGGTCACGACCCGTCCCCGCAGAGCTCGATCCCCTAATCCACGAGCGCCTTCGGCTTGGGATCCTGTGCGCCCTCTCCGTCCAGGAATCCTTGACCTTCACCGAGCTGCGCGACCTTCTCCGCGCCACGGACGGCAACCTCAGCGTTCAGGCCCGGAAACTCGAGGAGGCGGGCTATGTCGACTGCGACAAGCGTTTCGAGGACCGGAAGCCAAGGAGTACCTACCGCCTGACGCCCGCGGGCCGGGCGGCTCTCCGCGGTTACGTGGAGAAGCTGTCGAGCCTGTTGCCGGATCTGGACCGTGTGCGAAGCCATCGTGTTTCGCTGCGCCCGCAGCCCGCTCCCATTCCTTCGAAAGGCTGAAGGACACTCATCGCTATGGAACTCGCAGAGACGGAACGAGCCGCAACTTTGTTTGGTAAATAACTTTGCCCTGAGGGAGATGTATGCCGGTGAACACTCCACAGCACGTGGCGATCATCATGGATGGAAACGGCCGCTGGGCCCGTCAACGAGGCATGCCTCGCTGGCGCGGGCACGAGGCAGGAGCCGGCGCTGTGCGTCGGGCGACCGAAGCGGCATGCAGACACGGGATCTCCTGCCTGACCCTCTATGCCTTCTCGAGCGAGAACTGGAAGCGCCCCGCGAAGGAAATACACATCCTTTTCAGTCTCCTGCGCCGATACCTGGTGACGGAACGACAGGCGCTTGTCGACAACGGCATCCGGCTGACGGCCTTCGGGCGCCGGGACCGGCTTCCCGCGCCCGTGCGCCAGGCGCTGTGCGAAACGGAAGAGGCCACTCGCAGGGGTGGACGACTGCACCTCCGCCTCGCGGTCGATTACGGCGCGCGGCATGAGTTCATCGATGCGGCCCGCGCATTGGCCTGGGAGGCAGTCCGCGGGATCATCCTGCCCGACCAGATTGACGAACGCTCCTTTGAAAGGGTGCTGCTCTCGGGAACGGTGCCGGCTCCCGACCTCATCATCCGGACGGCCGGGGAGAGGCGGCTTTCGAATTTCCTTCTGTGGCAGGCGGCCTACGCCGAGCTCTATTTCTGCCCGAAGCTGTGGCCCGACTTCGACGAGGGAGACTTCGAGGCGGCTCTGGCCGACTTCCGCACCAGGACTCGCAAGTTCGGTTCCCTTTCACAGGCGGCATGCGCCGCAGGCTGAAGCGCCTCGAGCAGGCCGCCGGCAATCAGGCGCGTACATACCAGGTAGTCTTCCTGTCCGGCTCCTGGATGGACCTGGCGGGCGCATCCCGCAAGGCCCCCGGATATCGTTACCAGCCGATCATTCCCCCGTCGACTACGAGAGTATGGCCGGTGATAAAACCGGAGTCGTCAGATGCCAGGAACAAAGCTGCATTGCCGACTTCCTCCGGAGACCCCCAGCGTCTCAACGCAGCCTGTTGCGCGAACAACTCGCGCGTTTCAGCGTCCAGCAGGTCCCATGTTGCGGGGGTTCGGATGTTGCCCAACGCGAGAGCGTTGGCCCGGATGTTGTATCGCCCATATTCTTTGGCCACATCCTTCATCAGACCGAGGATGCCGGCTTTCGCCACGGTATAGGGAGCCCCCTGGAATCCGGTGAGCGCCGATATCGAAGAAACGTAGAGGATGCTTCCTCGTCCCCGCGCGATCATTAAAGGAAGCGCTTCGCGCGTGCAGTAGACCGATCCCATCGCGTCCGTCCTGAAAACGCCCAGATACCACCCGTCCAGCTTGTCCTGCGGCGTCTCATGGAGAGGCGTCTTCCACGGCTCCTCCTGCAGAGGATAACCGGCATTGCAGACCAGGACATCCATTTGCCCGGCGCACCAGGAAGCGACGTGGCCGAAGAGGGAGCTGACCTCCGTCTGGGACGATACATCGCAGGTCAGTCCCAAGGTGGCCACTCCGTTTTCCTCTGCAAGGCGCGAGGCCGTCTCCCGGCATTCCCCCGCATTGCGGGAAGTGATGACGACGTTGCACCCATGGCGTGCCAGCGTTTCCGCTATCGAACGCCCTATGCCGCGCGTCGAGCCGGTGACAACCGCATACTTTCCATCCATGCTTCGATAGTAGCCCATGCCTCTCTTTTTAGCCCAGCGCGACCGAGGCCGCAACCACGTAATTGGATACCTTCGATATGCCGCACGCTTTCAGCGCGTGAATCTGTCGCGGCCTTGGATTTCCTCTCTTTCTCTTTGCGCCATTGTTCTAAAATGAAAGCGATTCCTTTTTCACCGCCGTGTCAGTTGAGCGCCGCTTTCATAAATGTGCAAGGGCCGGCGGGGAAGCGGGGAACCTTAGCGTTTCCGGATAGTGCATGCCGAGACTCAGGATCAGGCGGCCGGCCGGTCCGGCTGCCGACATGGAACTCACCGAGCCGACCTACGGTATCGGTCGGGCCCCCGACAACGGGATCGTGCTCGAGGACAGCCGCGTGTCGCGCCATCATGGGAAGCTCGAACGTGACGGCGAAGGCTACCGACTGATCGACCTCGGCAGCCACAACGGGACCTTCATCAACGGACAGCGTATCCGTGAAGCTGTCCCGCTC
>JACADW010000202.1 GCA_013388445.1 Acidobacteriota bacterium
CCGCATTTCCAGTTGCCGAATAGCGTGCATGGGATCCTCCTATTGTAGATGAATATCTACAATAGCAGGTCCATCTTAGGCCTATCAAGTAAAAAACCCTCTTTTATGTCGCAGGCCCTTGGATCCGGCCGCCCTTGACAGTATCGGGGCGCTTTGCTATATTTACTCGGTTTTTTCACTGGCGCGCCGCCGTGTCTGAGGAGGTAGCCGACGACCGGCAGGGCGGTACAAGGAGAGTGCAGGTTGCCGACCTTCAATCAGCTGGTTCGAGCTGGCCGAAAGAAGATCAGTTATAAGACGAAGAGTCCGGCTTTGCAGGGGTGTCCTCAACGCCGCGGAGTTTGCACGAGGGTCTATACGACGACCCCCAAGAAACCGAACTCCGCGTTGCGCAAAGTAGCGCGTGTCCGGCTTACTAACAGCATCGAAGTCACGACGTACATACCGGGCGTCGGACACAATCTGCAGGAGCACTCCATCGTTTTGATCCGCGGTGGACGTGTCAAGGACCTCCCTGGGGTTCGCTACCATGTGGTGCGGGGGACTTTGGATTCCGTAGGAGTGCAGGATCGCAAGAACTCCCGCTCCAAGTACGGTGCCAAGCGGCCCAAAAGCTAATCGCGCCTACAACTGACCGTCCGAGTGTGACGGGTATCTGACCCGGCGAGATTCTTCGGATTGCGACTTCCAGCGCCGATGAAACCCGCTCCAGAGGGGGTACTGTTGCCCCCGCGGCGACGCCATTAGAGAAAAGAACGGGAGACCTGAGTATTATGCCGAGGCGTAGGGAAATACCCAGACGGGAGACTTTTCCGGACCCGTTGTACAGCAGCACATTGGTGACGAAGTTCGTCAACTGCATGATGCTGCGCGGCAAGAAGAGCACGGCCGAGCACGCGTTCTATGGTGCCCTGGACCTGATCAAGGAGCGTACCAGCGACGATCCCGTGAAAGTCTTCAAGAAAGCCCTCGACACGGTCAAGCCGGTCCTGGAGGTCAAGTCGCGCCGCGTTGGCGGCGCCACGTACCAGGTGCCTGTGGAAGTTCCGCAGGACCGCCGGACTTCGCTCGCGATCCGGTGGATCATCTCCAACGCTAGGGCCCGCGGCGAAAAGACTATGCGCGAAAGGCTGGCTGCGGAGATCCTGGACGCAAGCAACAATCGGGGCGGCGCCATCAAGAAAAAGGAAGATACGCATCGGATGGCGGAGGCCAACAAGGCCTTCGCACACTACCGCTGGTAAGGGGAACCGATCTTGGCACGCAGAGTACCTCTGGAACAGATCCGCAACATCGGGATCATGGCGCATATTGATGCCGGCAAGACGACGACTACCGAGCGTATCCTCTTCTATACCGGCATCACGCACAAGATGGGCGAGGTGCACGACGGAACGGCGACAATGGACTGGATGGAGCAGGAGCAGGAGCGGGGAATCACCATTACCTCCGCAGCGACCACCTGCTTCTGGGGCGACTGCCGGATCAACATCATCGACACCCCCGGCCACGTGGACTTCACGGCCGAGGTTGAACGGAGCCTGCGCGTGCTCGATGGGGCCGTGGCGCTGTTCGGAGCGGTGGAAGGGGTTGAGCCGCAGTCAGAAACCGTCTGGCGCCAGGCCGACAAGTACCGCGTGCCGCGCATCGGGTTCGTCAACAAGATGGACCGCCCGGGGGCTGATTTTCTCCGCGTCCTGGACATGATCCGCAGCCGTCTGAATGCTACTCCGGTCGCCGTGCAGATCCCGCTGGGCGCGGAAGACCGCTTCGGGGGTGTGATCGACCTGATTTCTTCCAAGGCGATTGTTTTTGAGGAAGAGACGCTCGGTGCGGACTTCCGCGTCGTGGATATCCCCGAGGAATACCGGGCCGACGCGGCTTTCCATCGTGAGCGCATGATCGAGACGATAGCGGAGGAAGACGATCAGCTCCTGGACAAGTACCTGCACGGCGGAGAGATCGCTGAACCTGACATCATCTCCGCCCTCCGCAGGGGAACGATCGCGATCCGGTTCGTGCCCGTTCTCTGCGGCGCTGCGTTCAAGAACAAGGGCATCCAGCAGCTGCTTGACGCGATTGTACGGTATCTTCCGTCTCCGCTCGACATCCCGCCGGTGACCGGGGTGAGCGAGGATGGCAAGGAGCCGGCAGTCCGCCGTGCATCGGACGAGGAGCCCTTTGCTGCTCTCATCTTCAAGATCATGACGGACCCGTTCGTGGGGCACCTCGCGTTTTTCAGGGTCTACTCCGGGCAGCTGAAGTCGGGGAGCCCGGTGTACAACTCCACCCGGGACGGCACGGAGCGGATCGGGCGTTTGCTTAAGATGCACGCCAACAAGCGTGAGGAGATAAAGGAAGTATATTGCGGAGACATCGCCGCGGCCGTAGGCCTCAAGAACGTCCACACCGGTGACACGATCTGCGACAAGCGTGCCCCGCTCATCCTCGAGGCGATCGAGTTTCCCGCTCCCGTGATTTCCGTGGCCGTCGAGCCCAGGACTAAAGCGGACCAGGAGAAGCTCGGCGCCGCGTTGGAAAAGCTCGTGCGCGAGGATCCGACGTTCAGGGTCCACGTCGATCAGGAGACGGGACAGACCATTCTCTCCGGCATGGGCGAGCTCCATCTGGAGATCCTCGTGGACCGCATGGTGCGCGAGTTCGGCGTCGCTGCGAACGTCGGCAAGCCCCAGGTGGCCTACCGTGAGACCATCCGGCAACGGGCCGAAGCCGAGGGCAGATTCATAAGGCAAACGGGCGGGCGCGGCCAATACGGCCACGTCAAGATCGTGCTCGAGCCGCTCAAGGCTGGCCAGGGGTTTGAATTCGTCAACCAGATAGTCGGCGGCGTGATCCCCAAAGAGTACATCCCCGCCGTTGAACGCGGAGTCGAGGAAGCGCTGGAGTCTGGCATCCTTGCCGGCTACGAGATGGTCGACGCCAAGGTCACGCTGGTCGACGGCTCATACCACGAGGTGGACTCCTCTGAAGTGGCTTTCAAGATCGCCGGATCGATGGCGGTCAAGGACGCCGCCAAGCGGGCGCACCCCGTACTTCTCGAACCGACGATGAAGGTCGAAGTGGTGGTCCCCGAGGAGTTTATCGGCGCGGTCACGGGCGATCTGCACGCACGCCGGGGACGGGTAGAGGCGACAGAGAGCCGGCTCAGTTCCCGTATCATACGGTCCAAGGTCCCGCTGGCCGAGATGTTCGGCTACTCTACCTCCCTGAGGTCCATGACCCAAGGGAGGGCCACCTACACAATGCATTTTTCACACTACGAAGAGGCGCCCAAGGCAATCAGCGAGGGGGTCATCGCAAGCGTACGAGGGAAACTGGTCACGAAGTAGAACGGATTGGGAGGACAGCTCATGGCCAAGGAAAAGTTCGATCGTAGCAAGCCGCACGTAAACATCGGGACGATAGGGCACATAGATCACGGGAAGACGACGCTGACGAGCGCGATCACGCAGGTTTTGCACAAGCTGGATCCGAAGGTAATGATCCGGACGTTCGACTCGATCGACAATGCGCCGGAGGAGAAGGAGCGGGGGATTACGATAGCGACGGCGCACGTGGAGTATGCGACATCGAAGCGGCACTATGCGCACGTGGACTGTCCTGGGCACGCGGACTACATCAAGAACATGATCACGGGTGCGGCGCAGATGGACGGGGCGATATTGGTGGTATCGGCGGCGGACGGGCCGATGCCGCAGACGCGGGAGCACATATTGCTGGCGCGGCAGGTAGGGGTACCGTACATCGTGGTGTTCATGAACAAGGTGGACATGGTGGATGATCCGGAGTTATTGGATTTGGTGGAGCTGGAGGTGAGGGAGCTTTTGACGTTTTACGAATTTCCTGGGGATGAGATACCGGTGGTGCGGGGGAGTGCGCTGAAGGCGCTGGAGGGGGATGCGGAGGCGGAGAAGCAGGTTTTGGCGTTGATGGATGCGGTGGATAGGTATGTACCGATACCGCAGCGGGAGGTGGACAAGCCGTTTCTGATGCCTGTGGAGGACATCTTTACGATATCGGGGCGTGGGACGGTGGCGACGGGGCGAGTGGAGCGAGGGAAGGTGAAGGTAGGGGAAGAGGTAGAGATAGTGGGGATACGGCCGACGTTGAAGCGGGTGGTGACCGGGGTGGAGATGTTCCGGAAGCTGCTGGATGAAGGGATAGCGGGAGACAACGTGGGGCTGCTGTTGCGAGGGACGGACAAGAAGGAGGTGGAGCGGGGGCAGGTGATAGCGGCGCCGGGGTCGATCACGCCGCACACGCATGTCAAGGCGCAGGTATACATATTGACGAAGGACGAGGGGGGGCGGCACACGCCGTTTTTCACGGGGTACCGGCCGCAGTTTTACTTTCGGACGACGGACGTGACTGGGGTGGCGGAGTTGCCGGAGGGGACGGAGATGGTGATGCCGGGAGACAACGTGAACCTGACGGTGAAGCTGATCACGCCGATTGCGATGGAGAAGGGGTTGCGGTTTGCGATCCGGGAGGGTGGCCGCACGGTGGGTGCGGGCACCATCTC
>JACADW010000262.1 GCA_013388445.1 Acidobacteriota bacterium
GGTTGGGATAGAGTCCGCATGCCCGGTTTCCCGAGGATAACTCGATGGACCCCGAAAAAGTGCTTGTCGTCGACGACGAGGTCGCCAATCTGCAGAAGCTGCGCCGGACGCTGATCCATCGCTACCCGGTTCTGGCCGCCACCCGCGGCCGGGAAGCGCTCGAGATCGTGCGCGGCGACCTAAGCATCGCCGTCATCATTGCCGATCAGCGCATGCCGGACATGACCGGCACAGAGTTCCTGCGGGAAACACTCGAATTTCTCCCTCATGCAGTCCGGATCATCCTTACGGGTTTCACAGATGTGGATGTGCTCATGGAGGCGATCAACACCTGCAAGGTGTTCCGCTACATTGTGAAGCCCTGGGATCCCCCGGACTTGCTGATGACCGTTGAGAGGGGTCTTGAAGTCTACAAGCTCTCCGTCGAGAACGAGCGTTTCCGCCGTGAGCTCATCCGGCGGGAGCGGTTCGCGCGCGAGCTCGAGATCGCGAGGGAGATACAGCGTTACATACTACCGCCCGAATGTCCTGCGATCCGGGGATACGAGATCGCGGTGGAATATCATCCTGCATACGAGGTCGGAGGCGACCTTTACGATTTCGACTGGGATCCGGCGACAGGCACGCTGCAGGTCGTAGTCGGAGATGTCTCGGGGAAATCGATTCCTGCCGCCCTTTACGGCGCCGTATTCAGCGGCCACCTGCGGACGCTCCTGGCCCACCCACTCCCCCCCGCGGAAGCGCTCAGCTTTCTTAACTCCAGCCTCATGGAGCGCTACCGCGTCAGCAATTACGTGGCCGTCACCGACCTTCGGTTCGATCTGGGGGATGGGAGCGGGCTCCTTGCCAATGGCGGCATGCCGTATCCCATCCTCGTGCGCGACCAGCAGGTCCGCCGGTTGCAGGTGCCTGGAATCCCGCTGGGGCTCATCGATGGGACATCCTACGAGCAAGTCCCCGTGAAAATGGAAAAAGGGGATACCCTGCTCCTGACGAGCGACGGAATCACCGATGCCACGAACGGCAGTGGTGAAATGTACGAACAGGCTCGCCTCCTCGAGTCCATACGAAGGCACTGTGCGCTTGAAACCGCCGCCCTTGCGAACAGGCTCTACCAGGATGTTGTCGACTTCAAGGGCAGCGCGGAGCTGCGTGATGATATTACTATTCTGGCAATTCGGCGGCTGAGGTAGACGAACAGTCGAACCTTGGCGGCCGTGGACTCCGGGGGGTCCGGTCACTCGCGACATGCTTGTTCTCAAGAACATAGCGCAGGTAGTAACTCTCGGCGTCGGACCGGTGCCGCGCTGCGGCACAGAGATGGAGGAGCTCGGCATCATACCGGATGGCGCCGTTCTGATCCGCGGGCAGCGGATCGCCTGGGTAGGTCCCTCTTCTGACCTGCCGCTGCATCAGTACGGCAGCAATGCCGGGACGATCGATGGGACGGGGCTCGAACTCGTTGCCTTGCCGGGATTCGTCGATTCGCACACCCATCCGATTTTTGCAGGTTCGCGGGTGGATGAATACGAGATGCGGTGCCGCGGCAAGAGCTATCAGGAGATTTCCGCCGCCGGCGGCGGCATCCGCGCCAGTGTGCGCCAGCTCAGGCAGACGTCGTTCGGGCAGCTCGTGCGCCACGGCGAGAAGGTCTTCCGGCAGTTCCTCCGCCATGGCACGACCACGATCGAGGCAAAGAGCGGATACGGCTTGAGCATGGAGGACGAGCTGAAGATCCTCCGGGTAATCGAGAGGCTTCGCTCGAGGAGCCGGCTTGAGGTCGTTCCGACGTTCCTGGGCGCCCATGCTGTCCCGGACGAGTTCCGGGATTCCCGGCATGTGTACGTGGAGAAGCTGGTAAAGGAGATGATCCCGCGGGTGGCACGGGAGGGCCTGGCGCGGTTTTGCGATGTCTTCTGCGATACCGGCTATTTCACTGTCGAAGAGGCCAGGACCATCCTCACTGCGGCGCGCGATCACGGACTGGGTCTGCGGATTCACGCCGAGGAGTTGAGGCACGGCGGCGGAGCCCGTCTTGCGGCCGAGTTCGGCGCACGCAGCGCCGATCATCTCGAGTGGGTGGATGACGGCGACATAGCGGCCCTGCGGCGGGCCGGCACGGTCGCCACGCTGCTCCCAGGTACGGCCTTCAACCTCGGCCTGACCCGGTACCCTCCGGCCCGTGCCCTGATCGAGGCCCGAGTCCCAGTGGCCTTGGCCACGGATTTCAACCCGGGATCGTGCTTTACCCCGAACCTTCAGCTCATTCTGTCGATCGCCTGTTCGCAGATGAGCATGACTCCGGCAGAAGCGGTAACGGCGGCGACGATAAACGGAGCCTACTCTCTCGGGCTTGCCGAGAGACTGGGAAGCATCGAACGGGGCAAGCAGGCTGATATCGTGCTCATGAGCATCCCGGACTACCGCGAGATTCCCTACCGGTTGGGCGTGAATCATTGTGTCGTGGCGATCAAACGAGGAAGGGTCGTCCTGAACCTGCTGGAGAGGCCGTGAAGAAGATTGTCGAATGCATCCCGAATTTCTCCGAGGGCCGGCGCAGGGAGGTAGTCGACGCGCTGGCTGAGGCGCTCACGAGCGCGCCTGGAGTGGCGCTCCTGGACAGCGAAATGGACGCAGCGCACAATCGGTGCGTCATCACCGTCGCCGGAGCCCCGGAGGCATTGGCCGACTGCGTGGTCCGGGCGGTGGGGAAAGCCGCAGAACTCATCGACCTGCGCAACCATAGAGGCGAGCATCCGAGAATCGGGGCGGCGGACGTTATTCCGTTGGTGCCGATCTCTGGCACGACCATGGATGAGTGCATCGCGCTTTCCGAGCGGATCGGCGCGGAGATCGCGTCCCGCTACGGCATCCCGGTCTATTTATACGAGCAGTCGGCCAGAGTCCCCTCTCGACAGGATCTCGCGTATATCCGCAAGGGCGAATTTGAGACGCTGAGGGAGGAGATCGCAACCGTTCCGGAGCGCAAACCGGATTTCGGGCCGCTCGCAGTCCATCCCTCGGCGGGCGCCACGGTTGTAGGGGCGCGGTTTCCGTTGATCGCCTATAACGTCTACCTGCACACCTCCGACCTCAAGGTTGCGCAGGCGGTGGCGCGAGCTGTGCGGAATTCGAGCGGCGGGCTGAGATACGTCAAAGCGCTCGGGTTCGAAATCAAGGAACGCGGTCAGGTTCAGGTTTCCATGAATCTGACCAATTTCGAAGCGACGCCGATCTTCAGGGTTTTCGAAATGGTGAAGCGAGAGGCGGAGCGCTACGGGGTTGCCGTTGCCTCGAGTGAAATCGTTGGGCTGGTGCCCCAGAAGGCGCTCGACGACTGCGCCGACTACTACCTGCGGCTCGAAGGTTTCAGCACCCGCCAGGTGCTCGAGAACCGCCTGGCCGAAGCGCTTCCGCCCAGCTCCGGGGTCGAGGAGTTTGTCTCCGCTGTCGCGGCACCCACGCCGACGCCGGGCGGCGGCAGCGTCGCCGCGCTCGCGGGCTGGCTGGCTTCCGCGCTGGGCGAGATGGTCGCAGGTCTCACGGAAGCAAGAGAGAAGTTTGCGGCGGAGCACCGGGAGGCGGCGGCTCTGCGCCGGAAGCTTGCCGCCGCGGGCCGCGATCTGCGCCAACTGGTGGCGGAGGATGCCGCAGCCTATCAGGCGGTTGTTTCTGCATTTGGATTGCCGAAGGAAACGGAAGATCAGAAGGCGCGGCGGAGCGCCGCGATCCAAGAAGCCACCCGTGTCGCGACCGAGACTCCTCTCCGGACGGCACGTACCGCGGCATCGGTTCTCGAAACCCTGGAGACCCTCATGGCGATCGGAAATCCGAACGCGAGAAGCGATGCGGCCGTGGGCGCCCAGCTCGCGTATGCTGCCGTCAAAGGGGCGCAATACAACGTCCTGGTAAACCTTCCAGGACTGAAGGATGCTGCCTTCGTCCAGAACTGTCGGAATGAAGTTTCCGATCTGGCACGCAGGTGCCAGCAAATTCTCAACCGGATTGACGAGGGGATCAGGTAGGTGAAATTCGGGTTTTTGCGCCGTTTTCAAGCCATGGGATCGGCCAAAAGAGCATGAAAAACCCCAAATCTCGCCTACCTGACCCCCATTTGTGAGGGGTGGGGTTGTACAACGCGAAGATCACGGCCACGGCATACCACGTGCCCGAGAAGGTGGTCACAAACCAGGACCTCGAGAAGATACTGGACACTTCGGACGAGTGGATCCGGACGCGGACCGGTATTCGCGAGCGTCGCTTCGCGGCCAGGGGAGAGACAACCTCCGATCTCGCGGCTGCCGCGAGTCAAAAGCTGCTGGAGCAGCGCGGCATTGCGGCCAGAGACGTCGATTGCATCGTCGTGGCAACCATCACGCCGGACATGTTCTTCCCTTCCACAGCCTGCCTTGTGCAGGAGAAGATCGGGGCCAAGCG
This sequence comes from Acidobacteriota bacterium, assembly GCA_013388445.1. Taxonomy (GTDB): domain Bacteria; phylum Acidobacteriota; class UBA6911; order UBA6911; family UBA6911; genus JACADW01. The sequence continues at coordinate 4,438 of JACADW010000262.1, forward strand.
CGCGTGGGGATTCGATCTCTCCGGTGCCTGCTCGGGATTCCTGTACGCGCTCGCCACGGCCTCCCAGTTTGTGCACTCAGGCGCCTACAGGAAGGTGCTTGTCATCGGCGCCGACCTGATGACCTCGATCCTCAATCCCAAGGATCGGAATACCTATGTCCTCTTCGGCGACGCGGCAGGTGCAATTCTTCTGGAGCCGACCCGGCGCGGTGAACAGGGAATCATCGACTTCATCCTACGATGCGATGGTTCTGGAGGCAGGTTTCTCTGCATGCCGGGAGGAGGCAGTCTCCATCCGGCAAGTCACGAGACTGTCAGGAAGAACATGCATTTTGTGCACCAGGATGGTCGTGCCGTGTTCAAGTACGCCGTGCAGGGAATGGCGGAGGTAACGACGGACATCCTGAAACGCAATCACATCCGCGCGTCGGACCTGGCTCTTTTTGTTCCACACCAGGCCAATATCCGCATCATCGATGCCGTGGCGGAACGGCTTGGCCTCCATCCCTCCAAAGTGGTGCGCAACATCGAAGACTTCGCCAACACCACGGCTGCGACGCTCCCGATCGGGATCGCGGAATCACACGAGCGCAGAAGGCTCCACAAGGGTGATCTGGTTCTTCTGGCGACTTTCGGCGCAGGCTTTACTTCGGGAAGCCTTCTCTTTCGCTGGACGCTGTGAAGACTCCCCCATTCTCTCCCCGGCCGATGGTCGAGCCCACGGCGCCGTTCAAGAATCCAACCAGCAAGGATCCGTAAGGCTCGGGATAGATCCTGCCCGCCGACCCGTGTCCCACCTCCATGCCGTAAACCTTCAGTACCTTGAGCCTGGCCCTGGATTCATCGCGGAGCGCCCGCGCGCCGGCCGTCCCCATCCGCAGGTCTCCCTCGCTCGTGATGATCATGAGAGGGACCGGCTTTGCACGGACCATCGCTTTGTGGCAGTCAACCCGTTCCGGGTCGAAATCGGCGAGGCGCCCGAACCAGAAAAGAAAAAGCGAGGAAAACGGGTAGCGTGGCAGCCCGAGCAGGAGCCAGCAATGCCGGCTTACGATGTCGTGGATGCTCGAAAACGGGCTGTCGAGGATCAGGGCTGCGCAATGATTGGTTTCGGCCGCGGCTTGGAGGGTCGCTGCCGCTCCCATGGACACACCCATCAGTACGATTTTTGGAGCCTCCGCCGCATCCTGATAGCGCCTGTAAATGTAATTGGCTGCGCCCAGGACATCGTTTCTTTCGTGATAGCCGAGTGAAATCAGGCCCTTCTCGCTGGAACCGTGCGATCAAGTATCGTAAAGGAGCACGCCATAACCGGCGCGCATGACCGGCACCGTCCTTTCAAGCAGTTCCACGCGATTCCTGAAGAGTCCATGGGTGCCGACAAGGAAGGCGTTTCTGCCCGCCGGTGGAACGAACCAGCCGCTGAGCTTCAACCCGTCCTGCGCACTGAAGACGATGTCTTCATATGCGATGCCGTAGCGGCCGGGATTGTCTTTCAGGCTTCTGTCCGGCGGGCGCGTTCCCGAGTGAACGATGGTCCACGCCGCGAGGTACGGCCCGGCCCCGAAGATCAAGGCGACTGCGGAGGATAGATAGAGGATTGCAGTCCAGCGGACGATGGAGCGCCGGCGGACTCGTGAAAAGTAGGCCATCCCGCCGCCGACCGCCAGGAATGGAAGCAGGAGCAGTCCCAGGAGGGCCAGTGTGATCATCGGCTTGTTCCCCTGACGGAACCGGGAGGACGATGCCTCAGCCTCCCTCTTGCAGTCATCCCATTTCTGGATGCCAAGGGAGCCTCGCTGTCTGAAATAACGATTCCCTTATGCTGTCAAGGGATGCCCGCGCAGGACATGGGCGCTGCGCTGCTGCACGGCCAGCCTCTCGTGCGAGATGCGATCACCCGGATATCTGCCGCCGATGGCCGGACAGCGACGGAGGCCGTGGGTGACGCGCCCGCCGCTCAGATAAACATCTCTTCGTCCTGATGACTTCTTCTGACCGCCGGAGCCTGGGCTCTCCGGATCAGAACGGACAGGCCCGCCCGCAGGCCATTGATGATCGCGCTCGCCTCACTGACCGGTCTGATTACACCTCGATACAGCATGTCGATAGCCTGCTCGGTGCGCCGGAACGCAAGTTCCACCGCTTCTTGGACTCTGACGACCTGAAGTCTGGCGGAGTCTGTCGCCTCGGAGAGGAACCTGTCGACGGATACGGCCCTCCTGTGTATTACTTCGCTGGTGGCCGTAAGGTTTTGCTGAAGTGCCTGGAGCTTTTCGGCCGTGGCATGGACCGTGCCGACCAGATCCTCAACCTTCTCTCTGAGCTGCTCGGCAAGCTTTACCAGTCTCGAGCTCAGTTCTTCCATCTGGACGGAGAGCCGACGCGCGGCCCGTGCGAGAAAGACGAAGGCAATGCATTGGATCAGCAGAGCCACGGCCGCGATACCGACGAAAACCGTCAGCAGAATCTCCATCTTCCTAGACCTTCGCTTTTTCCTTCTCTTCCCGATATGCTTGTTTTCCAGCTTCTAGGGCTGCTGAGAGCTGGCCCTTCTGCTGGTCCAGGTACTCCTTGCCCTTTTCCACAAGGCCGGAAGCTTTCTCTGCAAGTTCGCGACCCTGAGCGGAGATCTGTTCGGCCTTTTCTCGTGCCTTGGCCGCCAGGTACTTCCTCGTTTCCTCGCCGCTCTTGGGTGCGAGCAGCAGCGCGGTAGCAGCGCCGACAAAGGCGCCGAGGATGAAAAAAACAGCCTTTTCGCCGGTTCCTGTCTCTGAGCCCATAAAAACTCCCTAGCTTTAGTAACTCCTTGTTATTCCATTGCTTATCACGCGGTCCTCCAAAAGTCAATGAAAGCCGTTCCTGTGCATCTGTCGTGGAGTCTCTGATTTGCGGCCAATCGTCGCGAATTCACCGACCCTGGCCGGATACTGGTCGAGACCCTCGATTGATGGATCCAGGGTTCGCTCTTTCAGTGCAGTGGCGCCGTCGCTCGACGTGACGCAAGCGCCCCAGCCGATCACGGATTATTTGTGAGGAGTGCGGTCCATGGGCATGCGCCTGAGGCCTTACCGATTGTAATAGGCCCGCTCTAAAGAGCAGGCAGGATGCAGGAGTCA
>JACADW010000273.1 GCA_013388445.1 Acidobacteriota bacterium
ACCTCTACCGCGTCCGGGGACACCTGATCGCGCACCTGGATCCGCTTGGGGATCATGCGCGTTACCATCCGGAACTGGACCCGGCAAACTTCGGCCTCACGCTCTGGGACCTGGACCGCGAGTTTGTCACCGGAGGTCTCGGCGGCATGCAGAGAGGGACGCTGCGCGAGATCCTCAACATCCTCCGGGAAACCTATTGCCAGAGAATGGGGGTGGAGTATCGCCACATCCAGGACCCGGGCGAGAAGCAGTGGATCCTCGAGCGCATCGAGCCGGCGGAGGCCAGGGCCCCGATGCATCCGGAGACCAGAAAGACAACCCTGCGCCGCCTGGTCGAGGCTGAGGATTTCGAGCGCTACCTTCACACGAAATTCATCGGGCACAAACGGTTCGGCCTCGAAGGCGCGGAGACGACCATCCCTGTGCTCGCAAAGGTGCTGGCAGAGGCGGCCAACGCCGGCGTCGCCGAGGCCGTGATCGGCATGGCGCACCGCGGCCGCCTGAATGTTTTGGCCAACATCGTCGGGAAGGCGTTGCCGAAAATCCTCTCCGAGTTTGAGGAAAACACTGACCCGCTCGCGACTCAGGGGTCCGGCGACGTGAAATATCACCTTGGGTCCTCAGGCACCTTCCGATCCAACGAGGGGAATGAGATTCTTGTCTCGGTCGCGCCCAACCCGAGCCACCTCGAATGGGTCAATCCGGTCGTCGAGGGGATCGTGCGCGCGAAGCAGGCTCGACGGGGGGACCGTGAGAGAGAGAAGGTCATCCCGGTGCTCATCCATGGCGATGCGGCCTTCGCCGGACAGGGAGTGGTCTGGGAGACGATCAATCTCTCGCAGCTGCACGGCTATCGCACGGGCGGGACCATCCACATCATCATCAACAATCAGATCGGCTTCACGACCACGCCGGAGGGCGCACGCTCTTCGCATTACGCAAGCGACGTCGCACGCGCAATCCAGGCGCCCATATTCCATGTCAACGGCGACGACCCGGATACGGCAATCCGCGCCGCCATTCTCTCGTTTGCCTACCGCCAGCGCTTCAAGAAAGACGTCGTGATCGACATCTTCTGCTATCGACGCCACGGGCACAACGAAGGTGACGAGCCGAGCTACACACAACCGCTGCTATACAGGCGCATCGCGGAAAGGCCCTCGGTGGTCACGCTCTACGCGCAGAAGCTCGTGCGGGAGGGAGTCCTGGCGCAGGCGGACGTCGACGGGATTCATGAGGCGATGCAGCGGCGGCTCGATGCGGCCTACGAGGACAGCCGGAGCGGCACGCACCATTTCGAGCCTGACATCCCCCTTGCGGTGTCCGAAGAAGAGCTGAAGGAATTTCAGCCCGAAGGCGGGACCAGTGTCGGGATCCGCTTGCTGCGCGAAGTCGCGCGCGGCCTGACATTGCTCCCCGAAGGTTTCAGGTTGCACCCGAAGCTGATCCCGCTGTTCGCGCGGCGGCGAAAACTGCTGGAGGGAGAGACCGAGATCGACTGGGCCTACGCCGAGGCGCTTGCATTCGGCACGCTGGTCTACGAAGGCACGCCCGTGAGGTTGAGCGGACAGGATTCCGCCCGGGGCACTTTCAGCCAGCGGCACCTGGTTTTGCGCGATCTGGTGACCAACCAGGAATACGTGCCGCTGCAGCATATTCACCCTGACCAGGCTCAATTCGAGGTCTTCGACAGCTCGCTTTCGGAAGCCGGTGTCCTGGGTTTCGAGTTCGGCTACAGCGTGGCAGACCCGTTGACACTGGTAATCTGGGAGGCGCAGTTCGGAGATTTCGCCAACAGCGCGCAGGTCATCATCGACAACTTCATCGTGAGCTCGGAAGCCAAGTGGCGGCAGCCCTGCGACCTGGTCTTGCTTCTCCCGCACGGATTCGAAGGCCAGGGGCCCGAGCATTCGAGCGCACGCCTTGAGCGATTCCTCAGCCTGTGCGCGGCGGACAACATACGGGTCTGCAACCCGACGACCGCAGCGCAGTATTTCCATCTCCTGCGGCGCCAGGTGCGCGACGCCAAGCGTATCCCGCTGGTGGTCATGACTCCCAAGAGCACGCTGAGGGATCCCGGGACGGCCTCGAAGCCGCTAGAGATCGCTGACGGAGCGTTCGAGGTCGTCCTCGACGATCCGCGCGCCAGAGACAAGGATGCCGTCCGGCGCATTCTGATGTGCAGCGGCAAGGTCTACTACGACCTGTTTGCGGAGCAGGAAAGAAGGAAGAACGCCGAGATCGCGATCGTGCGCCTGGAGCAGCTTTATCCATTTCCGGAATGGCACGTGACCAACGTCGTCGGTTCGTATCCCCGGGCGAGGGAGATCATGTGGGTGCAGGAAGAGCCCCAGAACCAGGGGGCATGGAACGCCGTCCGCCAGCGGATTGCCGACAGCCTCCCGTTTGGCCGCGCGTTGCGCTACCTCGGCCGCCCGGAGAACCCGAGCACGGCAACGGGATCCCTCAGGGCCCACCGCAAAGAGCAGGCTGCGCTTGTCGCAGCCGCGTTCGAGTGACGGTTTTCGCTCGCCGGATTACACGCTGATGCGCTTCGGTGTCCCGGAGGGAGGAGAGGTCCGCAGGCCGATGAGACTTTGCCCGGCATGCACGGTCCTTGTGGAAACCGGGCGAGGAAAGGAGTGAGGTTGAGAATAGGAATCACGTGTTATCCAACATACGGCGGCAGCGGGATCGTTGCGACCGAACTCGGGAAGGAGCTCGCCGCGCGCGGGCACGAGATTCACTTCATCACATATGCACCACCTCTGAGGCTGAGGGCGGAAAGCCCGAACATCCATTTCCACGAGGTCGAGACCGCGAGTTACCCGCTGTTCAACCATCCGCCTTACACGCTTTCGCTTGCCACCATGATGGCGGATGTGGCGACGGCTCACAAGCTGGATCTCCTGCACTGCCATTACGCCATCCCGCATTCGGTCAGCGCGTTTCTCGCCAAGTCCATGCTCGAACCGCGGCGCCTGCCGGTAGTGACGACGCTGCACGGCACGGATATCACGCTCGTGGGCGCCGACCGCTCATACCTCCCGATCACAAGGTTCTCCATCGAGAAGTCCGATGCCGTGACCGCCGTTTCGCAATATCTCCGTAACGCGACATACCGTACCTTCGGTGTCAAAAAGGAGATCGATGTCATTTACAATTTCGTCAACTGCGAACGCTGCGGCTCGGAGCGCGGCAAGAGGCTGCGAGACCACTTCGCTCCCAACGGGGAGCGGATACTGATCCATCTTTCGAACTTCCGCCCCGTCAAACGCCCCGTGGACGTGGTTGAGATATTCAATATCGTGCAGTCACAGCTGCCCGCCGTTCTCCTCATGGTCGGGGACGGGCCTGAGCGCAGCAATGCCGAACACCTGGTTTCCAGGTATGCGCTGGGCAGCAAGGCCCATTTCCTGGGAAAGCGGGACGACATCGAGGAACTGACAGCCTGTGCGCACCTGCTGCTTCTTCCGAGCGACAACGAGTCTTTCGGGCTTGCGGCACTGGAGGCGATGGCCAGCGCCGTCCCGGTGCTGGTTTCGAACGTGGGGGGCCTTCCCGAAGTTGTGACCGACGGGGTGGATGGGCACCTGGTCGAACCCAGGAACGTGGAAGAGATGGCGCGCCGGGCCGTGGAGATTCTCTCGGACGAAGCCCGCCGCATCCGGATGGGAGAGCGCGCAAGAGAGAAGGCCAGGACGCGCTTCTCCTCTTCCGCCATCATCCCGCAATACGAGGAGCTTTACCGGAGAATCCTGTCGGATGCCTCCGCGTAACCGCAGACAAATGGGCTGTGGCAGGCAAAAGGAGCGGGCAGGCGTCAGTTAGGCTGTGAGCGTGGATCTCGTGCGGCTGACCGCTCAGCCACAGACCTTGGCAAAGGCCTGCCGCGCCGGCGGCCCAACCCATTATACTGTGCGTTCTTGGAGAGCAGGCCGTCGCGGCCAGTGGCGATTTCCAGCCATCACGTACGGGCAGTAACCCGGCCGAATCGAGCCGGGCCGGGGATCAGACTCCCCCCTGGCATCCTAGGGCCGCCGGAGCCCGGCGGGACTACCGGCCCACGATTCGACTTCGTGTGACGGACTCCGCCGCCGGTGGCACGCTCACTGAGATCTCATCATGTGACCGATGTCATCCAAAACTGTATGCGCGTGTGAGTAGATCGCATCGCGCGAGCACGTCCCGGACTGGCTGAGGGTTCAACGACACCGCTGAATCTCTCGGAGCCGGAGGGGACCGGGCGTGTTCGCGCTGAGCGCCGCATGCCGCATGCTGAGATCGTAACGCATTCCTCACGTGCATACCGGCCTGTTTCATGGGACACTGAGGCCGCCATGCCGAGGAAGACAATGGCAAGACAGAGCGATTCCTATACAAACCTGGCCGATATCTACGATCTTCTTACGAAAGACAGCGACATCCAGGGGTTTTACCGGGCCTGGAGGGACTCGCTCCTGAAAGCGGTCCGCAGATACGGGCTCGAAGTGCACACGCTCGTGGATCTTGCCTGTGGAACAGGGAATACCGCAATCCCCTGGACTGAGCGCGGGTGGACGGTTGTGGGCGTGGACCGCTCAACCGCGATGCTCCGAGTGGCGCGGAGCAGGTCGCGGCGTGTGCGCTGGATCTGCCAGGACATCACGCAGCTGCATCTCAAGCAACAGGCCGATCTGGTCACCTGCCATTTTGACGCCCTGAATCATGTCCTCGCTCCGGAGAAGCTGCAGAGGGTCTTTATCAATGTCGCACGCATCCTGAAGAAAGGCGGCCTGTTCCAGTTCGACCTGAACACGGACCACTGGCTCAAGTGGCTTGCCGCGCACGAGAAGCTCTTCCCCAAGGGGCAGCACTTCATGGTGGCCCACAACGAGTATGACCGGAAGAGTGGTATAGCTACCTTCCACCAGCTCTGGTTCCTGAGGAAGGGGAGCCTTTACGCAAAACGCGAGGTCAGCGTCCAGGAGCGGGCGTACAACGCGGCTGCAATCCGGGATATGGTTCAAAGTGCGGGGATGAGACTGGTCGAGGCAACGGTACAGAAAAGGCTGGAGGGCAGGCCGATCCGGATGCTCTACGTCGCGCGCAAGCCCGGCGCATGATAAACAGACCGCAGTGTACTCAGCGACTCGCACGAACCGTAAACCAGGCGCTCAACGGCGCGTGATCAATGGGAGGGGGCCCGTCTGAAGAGCGGGCGAGGCACACGCTCCGCTATGCGGCCGCCCGATCCGAAGGATACCCGCGGCGGGACGCCGAGCCTGCGACTTGACCGCGCAACATACTTGTGATGCGATACACACGCCGGGAATCCACATGATCCATTCGCAGCCTCTCATCGGCTTCTGCAACAGAACCTTGTCATTAGTGCTGAAGCACGCCGGCGTGATCTGTATCATCCTCTGCTCAGCTATCTGCCTGGCGGCATTGTGGCCCTTCAGTTTTCATCCGCCGAATAGAATATCTTGGATCCAACCGGGGAACGGCGTGCGTTTTGGCACGCCGTCCATACTCTACGGCGCCCGACTGGTGAATTTCGTCGACGCCGCGAGCCCGGGGATGACGATCGAGCTTGACCTGCAGCCCGAGGATGAACCTTCCTGGGAAATCGGATCCATCCTCTCGATCATCGACAGGAACAGGTACCCGAAACTGGAAATCGCACAGCTCAAGACCGGGCTGCTGGTACGCACACCGATGCGAAAATCGAGAGATCGCAGGTGGTACAGGGAGGTAAAACTCGAAGCCGGTCTGAAGCGGGGAATCAGGCGCCTGATCGCCATTACATCCTCGCCACAGGGAACGACTGTATGCCTGGACGGCGATCTGGCGGCACGCTTCCCGGGGCTGCGTCTGGACGCCAGTCCGATCATGGGCCGACTGATCGTCGGGATCGACCCAAAAGGGCATCGCAACTGGGCGGGGAAGATGTTCGGTCTTGCGGTTTTCGGACGCCCGCTTGGGTCTCTCGACATTGCGCGCCGCTGGAAACTCTGGAGGTCCGGACAATTCGATGAGCTGGCGCGAGAGTCGGGCGTCACTGCTCTGTATTTCTTCAGCGAGGGGGGCGGGAACCTGGTTCAGGATCATTCGATCTCGGGGTGTCCCCTCGCAATCCCTTCCTCATACCGGCTCCCCCAGCGTCGCATCCTGGTCGCGCCTGCGGAGGACTGGGGATTCAACTACATGCATCTCCTGGATGCAGGCAAAAACATTCTGGCTTTCGTTCCGCTTGGATTTTTCTGCTTCATCCACCGGGCGGGAAGGGCACCCGGGCGGAGAGTGTCTGCGGCGGGCTGGACAATCGTCGTGTCGGCTGCGCTGAGCATGGCGCTGGAACTCGTTCAGGTCTACCTGCCGTTGCGCGCTTCGTCGTTGACTGATCTCATATGTAATGTGTCCGGGGCCTGCATCGGCATCGCTTTTGCAGTTCCGGTTCTGAGGTTTTTAGGCCGTTCTCCGGAGGCCGCGGCGTCTGTTCCAGGCAGGTAATCCCGGCCCCATGCGCGTTCACAGCTGCATCGATCCGGGATGTCGCTCATTCCCTTCGAATCCGGGCCGTTTCGTGGTTTCTGCCCCGGCCATCCGCACCATGCCGGCGGGCATGCTCACCAGGTCGGAGGCGGGGGCTGATTGTCTCTGGTTCCCAGCCAATCGACGCCGATGCCGCCGTGTCGGCGAAGGAGCAGAGTCAATTGCCCGGCGTGGTGCCGGGCTTGGCGGAGGCGGCATCCAGTCCGGGCTCCGATTCGGATTCGACGTTGGGGTGGGATTCGAGAATCAGTGGCGTCCCCAACGGGATTCGAACCCGTGTTGCCGCATTGAAAGCGCGGTGTCCTAGGCCGTCTAGACGATGGGGACCCGAGCCCACATTCTCTCACTTCGGCTGCCCGATTTCAACACCGCTGGACCGCGATGGAAATGCGAGTCGGGCACTGGGAGGGCGGCAGGATACAGAAGCCGGGACCCGAAATGGATTGACGGGGGTCCGAATCCGCCGCTCGGAGTCAGCCTGTCACCGCAGAGCCGATATTCCGCTTCCGGGCTTTCTGCCAAACGAGGACGGAATCCTCGTAACGGGATCCCCAGCGGCCGCAATCCCCGGATTGCCCCAGTCCGTTCGGGACCGGCTGATCTTGATCCGGCTGGCTCTTTCGCGGGCCGCTGGGGCAACGAAACCGTTCCTTCCGGTTTTGTGCCGGATGGCCGATATGAGTGTGGGCAGCTGGGAATGCTCTGGCTGAGAGGCGGCCACGAGGGAACCTCTTGGCCACGACCAGATCCTGGCTGCCCGAGTTCCAATCCGGCCGGCGCCGGCCATGAGACCCGGCCGAATATCACCGGCAGCCGCTGGAGGCGATCAGGCCGCCTGCGCGCGAGATGATCCCGGCAGGAAAACTGCACCTCCGGGCTGCCGTTGACGGTGCGCATTCGAGGAGTCTGATGCCGCAGTGCACATCACTACGCAGGATCGGCCGGGCAGAAGCGTGCAGGTCCACAAAAGGTTGGTGAGCCGTGCTGGACTCGAACCAGCGACCCTCTGCTTAAAAGGCAGATGCTCTGCCGACTGAGCTAACGGCCCACTCCGCTTCGAAGCGATGAAGAGATTAGCACGGGGATGTGGGGACTGGAAGATGCTTTCTGTGCGGAGTGCGAGGATGCCCGAAGGCCCCAAATGTCAGGATGCAATCTCCTGCAGGATCTCGACCTTCTTGGCATAGGCGGCCAGCATGTACAGCGCCAGTTCCGGATCAGAGGGGTGCTCCCTGAAAGCCTGACGGGTAGCCGCGATGTTTTCATCGATGGCTTTCAAATTCCGCTCCAGTTCGGCCACCAGCTCCGGATCCAGCGAGGGCTTGCGCTTCTCAACGATGCCGCTGAGAAGGCGGATCGCTTCGAGGTACTCCCGCTCGGCCCGAGCGATCGAGCGCATTGCACTCTCAAGGTCACGGTCATCCGAGATCCGCGATGCCGTCCTGCTTTCGCTATCCTGCAGGATGCCGACTGTCACGAGTGTCCCTGCCACGGACAGGACCACCAACACCAGCGCGTAGGCGACACGGCGCGGAGAGAAGAACGACCGGAGCGCTCCTGTCATTCCCGAAGGTGCTCGCTCCCCGGACCGGAGCCTCGCACTTACCCTGCCCCACAGCGCGGTCTCGTTCGAGAGCCGGCAGCCGAGGTGGGCTGCATACGACCGGTAAAGCCGATCCTCTGCCTTGAGCAGATCCAACTCCCGACGGCATTCAACACAGGCCTGCGCGTGCTCCATAACCCGGCCGGAGAGATCAGACTCCAGTTCCCCCGCACAGAGATCCTCCAGATGCGGCCGTACTTCCTCACATTTCATGACTCACCTCGCAACACCGAGGCCTGACGCTCCAGATAAGGCGCGAGTCTCACACGCATGGCTTTCCGGGCCCGGTGCATGTCCGTCTTGAGTCCTGTCACCGACCCGCCGATGATCGCGGCAATCTCCTCGTATCGCATGTGGTTCACAGCGCGCAACAGAAAAACCGCCCGCTGGCGCTCGGGCAAGCCCGCCACGGCCTGCTGCAACCTGTTCTGCAGCTCCGAGTTAATGACGCCACGGTCCGGCATCGCGCGGTCATCCCTGATTTCATGCCACTCGGACTCATCGATTTCTACGGGCGCTCTGCCCGAGTGTTTCGCCCGCATCGCCTCACGAGCCACATTCCTGGCAATGCCGAAGACCCAGGTGGAAAGCCGCGCTTCTCGTCTCAAGGACTTGAGCCCTCGATAGGCCCTCACGAACGTTTCCTGGGTCAGATCCTCCGCAAGGCCTGCTTCCCCCACGAAGCCGAGGATGAAGCTGAACACCGGCCTGCAGAGACGTTCAAAAACCATTCGAAAGGCATCCTGATCACCGGATCGGAGTCTTTCCGATACGGCATCCGTCGGTTCGGTGGAGCGGGGCTCGTCCATGGCGTGCACAGCGTCGGGCGCGACGACTAGCAACGGGGCAAGCATAGGTCCTTGCCGCCAGGGATTGCAAGCAGGAGCTGTCCGAACCGTCATCCAAGCGCCAAATGCCATTTCCCCATGCGTCCGGCCTGGTCTACTGGCCCGCGCGGAGCAGACTGACCCGTCCGGAAACCGTCACGATCCGCAGACTGAATCCTCCCGCGCCGAGACGCCCCCGGGCAGAGCGTCCCGGGCCGTAGCGAGGTTCACTGATCTCCACAGGGAAATCGGTCTTGAGCCCGCCACTGATGGTGGACATGTCGACATCTGCATCCAGGTTGCCGGGGGCCCTTACCATGACGTCCCCGCTGACCGAGGAGAACTTCATGTTTCCCGGACCGGCTTTCGTCAGGTCGGCATTCACGTCGCCGCTCACCGCCGAGGCGCTCACGACACCGGAAACACCTTTGACATCGACGTTGCCGCTCACGCTCTCCACTTTCAGCCGGCCTGTCACGCCACCTACGCTCACGTTTCCGCTGACCGAGGAGATCCGATCGAAGTTGTATTCCACGGACCGCGGCACGCGGATGTCGAAATCAACGCTCGCACTGGCGTTGCCCATCTGCGGATATCGAACCGCCAGGTCGATGATGTCGCCCTCGCTCCGATCTTCAATATTGACAAGGTCACGGTCCCTGCCCTCCTTCACCGCTGTCACGACGATACTGTTGCCGTCGTAACCCGAAACGGTCACGTCCCCGGAAATGTTGCGGACCTTGATGTGGCCGCCTGCGGAAATAGCATAGGTCTTCTGGAAGTCCTGGGCCGACGTAGCGGTGACCGGCAGGATGACACTGAAGAACAACAGTGCAAGACGTTTCAAACTGCCTCTCGGCATTTCCTCTGCCTCCCGGAGCCTCTCCAGCAGCTCTCACTATGTTAGTGACACGCGCTGCCTAAAGGTTACAGGAATTTCTACCGAGGAACCCCCTCGCAAGGCATCGGGCCGGCGGCGCGAAAGGGGGTGGGCCAAGCCCGGCGATATCCAGCCGCACCTGGAAATCACGATCTGTTTACGGCATGCGCGCTTTACTGGCAGGGACCGCCGGACCGGCCTCCAGGAATGCGGGTCAATGGCGTCAAGGAGCATTCGTCCTTCAGTGGAACTTCAATGCGTTGGGCAGCAGAATGTCTTCCGGCGTATCGGGTCAAGGCGGCCCCGGAGTTCGCCCGCCCCGTTTATCGGAGCGTAACCCAGGAGTGGAGCCTCGAGTGCCGGGAGGTCACGATGGTCTGAGCGCGGTCGGGACCCGTGGACACGAGTGAGATCTCGGCGTCTACCAGGTCCGAGATTCGCTCCAGGTAGTCGCGGGCACGCTGCGGAAGCTGGTCGAACTCACGGATCCCCGCAGTTTCCTGATTCCACCCGGCTATACTCTCGTAGACGGGTTTACACTCTCTCAAGATTCGCAAATCCGGCGGGAACTCATCCAGCAAGGTGCCGCGGTAGCGGTAGCCCGTGCACACGCGAATTTCCTCAAAGCTGTCGAGCACATCCAGCTTTGTGATCACGAGCGTGTCGAGGTTATTGACGAGACATGCATACCGGACCACGACGGAATCGAACCAACCGCAGCGCCGCGGCCTGCCGGTGGATGCCCCGTACTCCCCGCCCCGGTTGCGGATTTCATCGCCCGTCGCATCGGAAAGCTCGGTCGGGAAAGGGCCTTCTCCCACACGCGTCGTATAGGCCTTGGCAACGCCGATCACGCCGTCGATGCGGGTGGGTCCGACGCCGGTGCCGGTGCACGCTCCTCCGGCAGTCGCGTTCGAAGCCGTGACGAAAGGGTAGGTGCCGTGATCAACATCAAGGAGAGTTCCCTGGGCTCCTTCGAACAAGACCCATTTCCCTTCATCCATCGCCCGGTTCAGGTATTCCGCGGCATCGACGAAATACTCGGAGAGTTCCTCCGCCAGCCGGTGAGTCTCCGTGCAGAGCCGATCACCATCGAGCTGTTCTCCCGGAAGGAAAGGCCTCCTGGCCTCAATATTGGACCCGATGACCTGGCGCAGAACGGCCGGATTCTGCAGGTCGCAGATCCGCAAACCCCTCCGGCCGGCTTTGTCTTCATAAGCCGGCCCTATGCCGCGGCTGGTCGTCCCGATGCGATCCTCTCCTCGGCGCTCCTCCTCGGACTTCTCAAGCAAGCGGTGGTAGTCCAGGACCACATGCGCCCGGTTGCTGACAAACAGGCGGCCGCGGCAGCTGATCCCGAGTGTCTGGAGCTCGTCGATCTCGCGCTTCAGCGCAGCGAGGTCTACGACTACACCATTGCCGATCACGCAGCACTTGTCCGGGTGCAGGATCCCCGAAGGGATCAGGTGCAGGATGTACTTCCTGCCCTGGATGATGACGGTGTGTCCGGCATTGTGGCCGCCCTGGTATCTGGCCACGATGTCGAAGTGCCCGGTCAGCAGATCGACGATCTTCCCCTTGCCTTCATCCCCCCACTGGGCTCCCACCACGATGAGATTGGCCATTTCAGATTTCAGATGCTCATGCACGCACACGGGCTCTCCCAGCAGCCCGGAACATTGGAATCATCACCCGCGAAGCGCGCTTGTCGGCCCTCTCCGGATGCTATCCCTGGAGATGATTATCGATCATCCGGCTGATCGTGTCCTTGGTCGTGTTGCCCACGATCTGCTCCTTGATCACGCCGTTCTTGAAAAGCAGGAGCGTTGGGATGCCCTTGATGTTGTATCTGCTTGCGGTCAGCATGTTGTCGTCGACGTTCAGTTTGACCACCTTAGCCTTGCCCTCATACTTGGTCGCAATCGACTCCACAACAGGAGCAAGCATCCGGCAGGGCGCGCACCAGGCCGCCCAGAAATCGACCAGCACAGGTTGGTCGGAATTCAACACCTCCGTCTCGAAATTCTGATCCCCCACTTCCATGATTTTCCCAGCCATTACCTTTCCTCCCAAGGTTTATTATTGCGGTTGGAGATGCGTCCTGCTGTGATTGAACAGCAATTATGGGGACGCCACCGGGCCGTGTCAAGTCCTGGAGGAGTGTCGTTCAAGAAGCGCTTTGGCCAGCATTTCCTTAAAGATACAGGTGTGCTGGACCGCATCATCAGGCTCATCCATCCCCAGGAAACCGATTGTATTCTCGAGATCGGAGCAGGCGATGGCGCTCTCTCCACCCGGTTTGCACTCCGTGTGAAGGCTCTCCTGGCAGTCGAAATGGATCCGGACTGGCTGGCTGTGCTTGAGCGGAGACTGTCGGGCTATCCGGGCGCGCAGGTCCAAGCGGGGGACATTCTCGAGATGGACCTCCAGGGGCTGCTCAAGCCGTTCGTCGGACATGCTGTACTGCGCGCCGCCGGCAATCTTCCCTACAACATCGCGACGGCCGCGATCGAAAGGCTCATTTCGCTGCGGCTGCCCTTCGAAGACATGACCTTCATGGTTCAGTACGAGGTCGCCCGGCGCATCGTCGCAGCCCCGGGCAGCCGTGATTACGGTCAGCTCTCGGCGTATTGCCAGCATGTTTCCGAAGTTTCGCTGGCCTTCACCGTGTCGCCGGCCTGCTTCGTTCCGCGCCCGAAGGTGAAGTCGGCGGTCGTGGTGTTCAGGCCGCATCAGCGGCGTTGGGAGACTGCCCTGGAGCGCCGGTTTCTGAGCGTGCTGAAGGCCGCTTTTGCCTACAGGAGAAAGACGATCGCGAACTCCCTCGGCAGGGATCCCGTGCTGGGTGCGATCTCCGGCACGCTGCTGGAGCGTGCCGGAATTGAAGGCATGCGCAGGGCCGAGGAACTGGCTGTGGAGGAATTCGAAAATCTCGCCCGTGCTCTGGCAAGCATGGGCTCTGACCAAGACGCCGGGAAGTGAAGGGGCCTTCGGTCCGTTCAAACAGCCGCTCCAGGCCCAGGCCGTCGAGGCCGCATCGGCTCCAAGGACCTGTTGGGAAACAGTATTCCAGGCGGATCTCGACCAGCCGGGCCGGAGTGGTCGCGCCCGGCGGTCACGATCCACCGCCGGATCCGGCGGCCGCGACGTACTGCGCCTGTGCATGTTCGCGTGCGATTTGTTGCGGCCGGGCAGGCATCTGCACCGCGGAGGCGCACGAGAGCAGGGATCGAGCCCGGCTACCTCCGGTCGCGCCTGGCGGCAGCGGCCTACTCTGCCCAGGCGAGCGATCTGCTCCACACGCCTGTGGCATTCCAGCACCCCGGCCCGCCGGGTTGTCGGTCTGCCAACCGGCGCAGGGCGCCGTTTCTCGGCATCTTAACCATACAGCCCCAAAGGCGACCGAGGCGTTTCCCTTCCCTGTGCTATACTCGCTTGTTTGAGCCGGTGAGACCCATGATCGACGATGATTCCTTGGAGATCGTGATACTCGGCGGGGTCGGGGAATTCGGCATGAACATGATGGCCTTCCGACACCGCGGCAACATCGTGGTCATCGATGCCGGGCTCATGTTTCCACGCGCCGACCTGCTCGGCGTCGACCTCGTAATCCCGGACCTTTCCTACCTGCTCGAGCACCGGAACGAGGTCCGTGCGGTCGCGCTCACACACGGGCATGAAGACCACATCGGTGCGCTGCCTTACCTGCTCTCGGCCTTGCCGGTCCCCGTCTACGGAACCCCGCTGACGCTCGGATTTGCACGCGGCCGCCTCGCAGAACACAGGATTCTGAATCAGGTGCAATTGAACAGCGTCCGGCCGCGGGAGACCGTCGAAGTCGGAGACATGCGTCTTGAGTTTCTCGATGTCACTCACAGCATCGCCGACGGCGTCGGGCTTGCCATTACGACTGCGGCAGGCACGGTCATCCACTCCGGGGACTTCAAGTTCGACCAGTCGCCGCCGGATCTTCGCAGGAGCGACTACGCCCGCTTTGCCGAGTACGGCGAGCGCGGAGTACTGGCTCTGTTGTCCGACAGCACCAATAGCGAGAATCCCGGATACACACCCTCCGAGGACTCGCTGCGCGAGCCGCTCGAGCAGGTATTCCACGTCAGCCGGCGCAAGATCGTCGTCACCTGCTTTGCCTCCAGCATCCACAGGATCCAAATCATCCTGGACCTGGCACGGGAGTTCGGCCGCAAGGTCGTGGCAGTGGGCCGGAGCCTCCGGGAGAACATTGCCGTAGCGCGGGAGTTGGGTCATCTGAAGGTTGAACCCGGCCTGCTTGTCGACCCTGCGGAAGCCGACGGCCTTCCTCCAAACGAGCTCGTCCTGCTGACAACCGGAAGCCAGGGAGAGCCCCTCTCCGCGTTGTCACGCCTCGCGCTCGGCAAGCACAAAGATTTCGAAATCGAGCCCGGCGATTCCGTTGTGATCAGCGCGCGTGCGATCCCCGGCAATGAAACCCGTATCTCACACTTGATCAATCATTTCTGCCGTCACGGCGCCAGAGTCTATGAGGAGAGGCACTGCCACGTTCACGTTTCAGGGCACGGAAGCCAGGAAGACCTGAAGCTCATGCTGAACCTGACGAGGCCACGGTTTTTCATCCCCATCCATGGAGAGTACCGGCAGCTTTATAGCCACATGCTTCTGGCCCGAGACATGGGCATCCCGGAGGAACGCATCCTGCTTGTCGAGACCGGTGATATTATTCGGCTGTCCCCGGACTCGGCCGTCGTCTGCGGCAGGGCCAGCGTCGGCATGCGGTACATCGATGAGGGGGTCACCGCCGAACTGGATGAAACGGTGGTGCGGGACCGGCGGCAGCTGTCCGAGGAGGGGATCGTCATCTCTGTGATACCCATAAGCAAGTCGACAGGACGGCTGACTGGAGATCCGGAGATGCTGAGCCGAGGGCATGTGCTCGAGGCAGCAGGCAACCGGCTCATGGAGGATGCCCGGGATGTCGTGCTCCGTAGTCTGGAGGAATGCACCGAGGAGGAACGCGCGGACCCGCTGGTCCTAAGCGAGGTGATCAGGGCGGACCTCAGGAAGTTCTTCAGGAAGCGGGCGGGGACACGGCCGGTTATCGTCCCGTTGGTTCTCGAAATATGAGAAGGACTTAGGATTGACGGTTAACGAATGAAATCGGAGCGAGAAGTACAGCGGCGCCGTGACGAATCACCCCCTTATTGATTCGTCATTCGTCAATCCCATAGTGGTTTGGGCCACACTTAGGACAGGTCAATGGCACAGGCGGTTCGGGCAAAGCGTCACGAGTATGTCGGCGTCATCGTCGTGGTGGTCGCCCTTCTGTTGTTGCTCTGCCTGATTACCTATGATCCTTCCGACGCCAGCTTGAACAGTCTCTACCACAAAGAGGGGCTGATGAACAGGATTGGCCCGTTCGGTGCCTACGCGGCTGATCTGCTTTTTCAGACTTCCGGCTTTGCCGCCTATCTCCTGATCCCTCCGCTGGTGCTCCTGGGTTTCAAGTTGATGTTCGGGGTGGAGACCGCTGATGGCATACCGCGAATCCTGGGCATTCTGTTGCTGATCGCCGCTTCGAGCGCCGCACTCCAGCTGTCGCCGCTCGGCAGCCGGGCGCTCCCCTTCCGGCCCGGCGGCTTTGCGGGCGTGCTGATTGCGGATGCGCTGATTTCATTCCTGGGCTCGACCGGTGCCTGGGTGGTGGTACTCGGAGGCCTTGTTCTGGCCCTCCTTTCCTGCACATCTCTTTCCTTTGAAAGGGCTTACAAGAGGCTCCAAGGCGACCAGGAGACCGAAAAGCTCTCGTTGCGGGAAAGGTTCCGCAGGTGGAAAGAGAGCCATAAGTCCGTCAGGGCGGTCGTCAACATCAAACCTTCGGGCGCAGCAGCAGCCGAATCCCCCGCGAAGCCGGCCCCGCCGAGAGCGGCTACCCCCGTGGCCGTTGAACCGCGCATCCAGACTCCCAGAGCGGTGGAACCGGAAGCTCCGCGCCAACCGGTCGCGGCGGCGGAGCGCCCCAGGCATCCGATGCAGCGCAAGTTCGTGCTTCCATCCTTTGACCTTCTCTCAGCCCCCGAAGGGAGACTCAATGTCGACGAGGCGGAGCTCATGGACCGTGCGCGGCAGCTTGCGGAAAAGTGTGCCGAATTCGACGTCCACGGCAGCATCACCCACATCCATCCGGGGCCGGTCGTCACGACTTTCGAATTCAAGCCTGACGCGGGGATCAAGTACTCGCGCATCACCAGCCTGGTGGACGACCTCTGCCTGGGGATCAAGGCCGAGTCGATCCGGATCGACAGGATCCCCGGCAAGGCCACCGTCGGGATCGAAGTCCCCAATCCGCAGCGCGAGATCATCATGCTTCGCGAGGTGCTCGAAGCGGACGTCTTTCGGAAGTCGACATCGAGGCTCACGCTGGCCCTCGGCAAGCTGATCAATGGGAGCGTCTATGTGACGGACCTCGGCAGGATGCCTCACCTGCTCATCGCGGGCGCCACCGGCTCCGGCAAGAGCGTCGCTCTCAACTGCATGATCACCTCGATCCTTTTCAAGGCGGCGCCCGAGGAGGTTCGCTTCATATTTATCGACCCCAAGCGGCTGGAGCTCGGCGTCTATGCCGACATCCCCTACCTCCTCACGCCGATCGTCACCGATCCGAAGGAGGCCGCCAACGCCCTGCGGTGGGCAACGAGCGAGATGGAATCGAGATACAGGAAGCTTGCGCTGCGCGGCGTGCGCAACATCGATCAGTATAACGCCCTCCTTCGCAGTACCGGCCGTCAGCTTTCGCTGCTGGAGAGCAACGACGATGAGGGCGGTGAACTCGACAAGCCTCTCCCTTACCTTGTGATCGTGATCGACGAGCTGGCCGACCTCATGGTGGTCTCCTCGCGCGAGGTCGAAGAGTGCATCTCACGTCTCGCCGCCATGGCCCGCGCGGTCGGGATTCACTTGATCCTGGCAACCCAGAGGCCCTCGGTCGACGTAATCACCGGCATCATAAAGGCCAACTTCCCCTGCCGCATTGCCTTCAAGGTCGCCTCGAAGGTCGACTCGCGGACCATCATCGACGCAAATGGTGCGGAACAGCTTCTCGGCTGCGGTGACATGCTGTTCATACCGCCGGGATCGTCCCGGCTCACGCGGATCCACGGCGCCTACGTCAGCGAAAAGGAAACCCAGGCCATCGTGGAGCACCTGCGACGGCAGGCGCGGCCCGCTTACGACGAGTCCGTCCTCAGTTATGGCGAAGGAGAAACGGACGAGGAAGGGAACCTCATCGAAGGCGACGCCCATGACAGCCTTTACAGCGATGCGGTGCGGATAGTCGTGAGCGAGGGCAGGGCATCCACTTCCCTGCTCCAGCGGCGGCTCAGTATCGGATACGGTCGCGCGGCGAAACTTATTGACATGATGTATGGAAACGGCATCGTCGGCCCGGCCGACGGATCAAAGCCGCGCGAAATCCTCGTCGGAATCGACTTCCTGGACAGGCTTCAGTAGTTCCGGAACATGCCGGCCGCCCGGCGGAAACCGGGACGCTTTCCTATTTGGCATGCCGGACAGCAGTACTTGGTCACCGGCGCTCCGCGCAACAGGGAAGCGTGCCCCAATTGCCCTTAGTTCCGCCCTTCCTTGACTTGAACCGGTGCTCTGCTACACTAAGTGCATGTAATGTCGGGGTCACGGGAGATTACGAGGTGAGAGCACCTGTGAAGTTCGCCGCGGTTCCGGTTCTCGCGACGATGGTGTGCATGGCACCTGACACCTCAGGACAGGGCAGCCAGCGCCCCGTCTTCCGGGTCGGTGTCGAGACGGTCTTTGTGAAGGTGTCGGTCACGGAC
>JACADW010000149.1 GCA_013388445.1 Acidobacteriota bacterium
GCGCGAGCGCCATCTTGCCGCGGTCCAGGTAAAAGTTCAGATATCCCGCGCCCGCGACGTCCACTATCCAGATTCCGGGAATCTGTCCGGCGTCCCGGGCCAGCTGCCACGCGATCTCGGCGGGGGGCCTGCGCACTTTCCGGGCAAGGTCGAAAGCGATCGTCAGAGTAAGCTCTCCGAATTCGATACGCGGCGGCACCGCGAAGTTCAGTCCCTCGCAAGCAACGCCGAAGCGTTCCTGAATTCGGCCGAGCAGCTCACGTTCGAGGGTCCGGGTTAATTGTGCCAGCATCGCGTTCCGCCTCATGAAAGCAGGCAAGATGAAACCATACCCCAAGCCTCAGCAGGATAACAAGATTGAGACGACAACCCACCCAAGCCGCCATTGACCGTCAAAACCCCCGCGCGTGCTGGTTCCGACAAGGACGCCCGGCTGTTAGGTACGCGTGGGCGTGCGGCGTTCCTTGACTTGGTGTTCTGCGGCCCATAAACTCAGGCCGCCGACACAGGAGAATCGTGAATACCGATCGCGTGCTCTATATCGATGCCCAGTCGGGGATCAGCGGCGACATGATGATCGGGGCCCTGCTCGATCTCGGCGGGAGCCTCGAACGGCTCCAGGCCGAGCTTCGGTCGATCGCGTTGCACGGCTACCGGCTTTCAAGCCGCCGGGTGCTCCGTGCGGGCATCTTGTCAACGAAGTTTGACGTGGAATCGGTGGCTGAGCCGCCTGCGCGCGCTCCGGAGGGCGCGCACGGGGACCATGACCATGTCCATCGCCATCGCAGCCTTCGGGAGATCCGCGCCATGATCGAATCCAGCGCGCTTTCGGATTGGGTGAAACAAAAGTCGGTGGCCGTATTCACCCGTCTGGCAGAGGCCGAGGGGGCGGTTCACGATCAGCCGCCGGACGAGGTGCACTTTCACGAGGTTGGCGCGCTCGATTCCATCATCGACATTGTGGGCTGTATGATCCTGCTCGAGAGCCTGCTGCCCGTGAAGATATTCTGCTCGCCGGTCAATCTCGGGCAAGGGACCCTGGAGTGCCGGCATGGTATCTATCCGGTGCCGGGACCCGCCGTCGAACGGCTCCTCCATGGTGTGCCCACATACTCGAACTCCGTCGCAGGGGAGCTCACAACGCCGACCGGAGCCGCACTCCTGGTCACGCTTGTGGATTCCTACGGACCGCGGCCGATCATGACAACGCGGGCGACCGGCTACGGCGCCGGCGCGCGGGAGATTCCCGGCTGCGCGAACGTCCTGCGCTTGACGCTGGCCGACGCAGTTTCACCGGGGTCTCGTCCCGGCGGCGACGAGGTCGCCGTGGTGGAAGCCGCCATCGACGACATGAGCCCCCAGATCTGGGGGTACTTTCAGGAGCGCGCGCTGGCCGCCGGGGCGCTCGACGTCTACGCCACGCCGGTACAGATGAAGAAGAACCGGCCTGCGATCCAGCTGACTCTTCTCTGTGATCCCGCGTTACTGGAAGAAATGCTCGCACTCATCTTCACAGAGACCACGACCATCGGCGTGCGGCATACGGTTGCCCGGCGTAGAACCCTGGATCGCAGTCTCGAGCAGGTGCACACAGACTACGGCACCGTCAGGATCAAGACCGCCTATCTCGGCGGACGGTGCGTGAACTTCCTGCCTGAATACGAGGACTGCCAGCGCATTGCCGCCGAAAGGGGAGTAGCCCTGAAGGAGGTCCTCGCGGCCGCAACGCGGGCGTTTCTCAATTCCCGGAACGCGTGAGGACAAACCGCACGAGCGGAGAGAACCTGAACATTCTCGGAATGGGCGGACGTCGACGCAGCGTCCTGATGGGATTTCTGTCGAAAACCCTTGGACAGCCAGGCTTACGCTGTGAGTTCTGGATTCTGAATTCTCGGATCCCCGCGAGCAGGATAGTCCGGCATGCGTGACGGAAGGAGGCGGCCGCGGGGGCTAACAGGCAGGATAACGTTTTTCAGGAGGGGTGATGGCTGACACGGAAGCGAAGAACAATGCCGCGGGTCCGGTTGAGGCTGCGACCCCGCAGCGCATCGGCATCGAGGACTTTGCCCGTGTTGAGATGCGGGTCGGGCAGGTGCTGGAGGCCGAGCGGGTGGCGGGTTCCAGGAAGCTCGTGAGGATGAAGGTCGACATCGGCACGGAGGTCCGCCAGGTCGTCGCCGGTATCGCAGAGACCTACGAGCCGGCCACACTGATAAACAGGAAGGTCGTGATCGTTGTCAACCTGAAGCCGGCACGCATCATGGGTGTCGAATCCAACGGCATGGTGGTCGCGGCGGTGGAGGGTGAGCGGCCCGTCCTGGTGACTTTTGTCGAAGAAGTATCCAACGGAGCCCTGCTGAGGTAAGTGGTCCCGCGATGATCGCCGATTCTCACGCTCACCTGGACATGGAGCAGTTCGAGGCAGATCGTGAAGCTGTCGTCGCGCGCGCGGTCGCCCGCGGTGTTGCGTTGATCATCACGATCGGAACGGGTAAGCCGCAGCATACCTCGGTGCAGCGCACGTTGGAGATTGCCGAGACGTACCGCAACGTACGGGCCGGAATCGGTGTCCATCCACATGACGCGTCGTCTGCCGACGAAGGGTATCTCCAGGAACTCGCCGTGCTGGCCAGGCATCCGGGTGTCGTCCTGTGGGGAGAGATCGGTCTCGACTACCACTACAACCACTCGCCAGGGGACATCCAGCGCCGTCTTTTCCGCCGTCAGCTTCAGCTCGCCGGGGAACTGAACCTTCCCGTGTGCATCCATTGCCGCGATGCCTGGGACGACCTCGAATGCATTGTGCGGGAGGAAAGCTCCTCTTCCGGCCGCGCGCGGGGAATACTCCACAGCTTCACGGGGACGCGTCGCGAGGCGGAGACCTTCGCCGCACTCGGATTTCTCATCTCGTTTTCCGGCATGATCACATTCAAGAACGCGGCAGCGATCCGTGAAGCCGCGCAGGCGCTGCGGCTCGATCAGGTTCTCGTCGAGACGGACTGTCCGTATCTCGCCCCGGTGCCGCACCGCGGCAGAAGGAATGAGCCCGCCTTCGTGGTTGATGTGGCCCGCGGCCTGGCCCAGGCCATGGGGGTTAGCTATGAGGACCTGGCGCGAGAAACGCTTCTGAACCTCCGGCGCCTGATCGGCGAGGACGACAATTATCGTGCATCGGCTCCTGCTTCTGCCCAGCTATGATAACATGGGGGATGCAGGAACCCGATCTCCGGCGGCCGAATGAGATGATCCGGGGTAGCCGGATGAAAGGCGCGACTTGAACCAGCAGGACATTTATGAGTTGGTCAGGGACGGACTCCGCTGCGTTGAGGAGGAGCTGGCCTGCCATGCCCGGTCGGAGATCCATCTCGTGGATGCGATCGGACGGTATATTCAGGACAGCGGGGGCAAGCGCGTCCGGCCTGCGCTCCTGTTGCTCAGTTCCCGGCTCTGCGGTTACGAAGGGCATCTCGCCTACAAGCTCGGGGCGGTGGTAGAGCTTATCCATGCCGCCACTCTCGTTCATGACGACATCATCGATGATGCCAAAGTGCGCCGCGGCAGGGCATCGGTCAACGCGCGGTGGGGCAACGAGATTACCGTCCTCATGGGTGACTGGCTCTACATGACCTCGTTCCATCTCGCACTCAGCCAGCGGCACTTCCGGATCATGGATATACTGACGGATGTCACGCGCAAGATGATCGAGGGTGAACTGATCCAGCTCAGTCTCAACGGCAGCCTCGACATAACCGAGGAGCAGCATCTCGATATCTCCAGGCGCAAGACGGCATTCTTGTTCGCCGCGTGCTCTGAAATCGGTGCGATTCTCGGTTCGGCAGGTGGAGAGCGGGAAGAACTCCTCCGCCACTACGGCCTGAACATCGGAATCGCCTTTCAGATGGTGGATGATGTCCTGGATTTCACTTCCGACGAGACCACCCTGGGGAAACCTGTCGGGAGCGACCTCCGGGAGGGTAAGCTGACCCTGCCCCTCATATACCTTCTGCGCGACGGGAACCCGCAATACCGTGAGATGGTGAGGCGGGTTCTGGGCGAGAACGGGTCAGGGAGGGAGCATCGAGAAGCTATCATCCGACTGGTGCGTCACAGCGGCAGTGTGGATCGCGTCCTGGCCAAGGCTTACGACTACGCGATGAAGGCGAGGTCCTATCTCGTCGATTTCCCGGAGTGCGAGGCGCGCAGCGCCCTGATGGCCATACCGGAGTTCATCGTCAGGCGCGACCACTGACCTGGGGCTTGCGGACGCTCACCGGCCAGGCCGTGCAGACCCCTTCAGGGTGGCAAGGGACACTCGGGATCGCTGACTTCGAGCGGTCAGTTCTTGGGAGCAGGGGGCGCCGGCAGCTCCTCGACGAACAGCTTCCTGCGCTGGGAAAATGTAATCTCGGGCGAATCGGTACCGGCCTCCTCCGTGGACTCCACGACGGCAAAATTCTCGACCGGCGTCTCTTTCAGGATTTCCTGCATATAATCGATCCAGATTGGCAGCGCGGCCACGGCGCCAGCTTCCTTGCTGCCCAGTGTGACCTTTGCGTCGAATCCTACCCAGACCGCGACCGTGAGTGACGGCGTAAATCCGACGAACCACGCATCGGTGAAGTCATTAGTGGTCCCTGTCTTACCTCCCACGGGACGACGCAGAGACCTGGCAGCCTTTGCGGTCCCCTGCTCGACTACACCTTGAAGAGCCCTGAGCATCTGCTCGGCAATTCCCGGATCCAGAACCTTCTCGACCACCGGCAGGTTTTCTTCCCTTTTGACGCGCCCGTAATCTTCGATCCTGCGGATGAAATACGGCTTTGCCCTGAATCCGAGGTTCGGGAAAACCGTGAAGGCCGACGCTATTTCCAGCGGGGTTGCCTCGCACGCGCCCAAGGCGAGGGGCAAGTAGGGATCCATCCGGGCGCTGAGCCCGAAACGCCGCGCCATGACTACCACCTCGTTGATGCCGACCGCCTCGGCAGTCTTTACGGTGGGAACGTTGCGGGATTCAACAAGAGCCTGGCGAAGTGTCACGAGGCCTTTGAACTCGCCGTCATAGTTCGTCGGTTCCCATAGCCTGCCCAAGCCGTCCCAGAGGCCGATCGGTGCGTCCATGACAGTGGAATCCAGGTCCATGCCATGTTCCAGGGCCACGGTATATACAAAGGGCTTGAATGTCGAGCCCACCTGCCGGAGCGCCTGCGTTGCGCGGTTGAACTCGCTCGATTCGAAGTCAAAGCCGCCAACCATCGCTTTGATCTCTCCCGTGGCGTTCTCGACGGCAACAAGTGCCCCTTGCGCCTTTGGCATTTGTTCTAGGCCGGCAGCGGCGGTCATACGGAGCTCATCGAGCGAGAGGATGCGGAAGTGCGCGATGTCGCCCGGCTTCAGGATCTGTGCAGGCGACTGCGCCCTCGTCCATGCGATCTCCTTGCTTCCTATGCGAGCGCGGTACTTGCCGATCCGCACGTCGGCATCCCGGTCACCCGAACTTTCCACGAGTCCCACGACAATGTCTCCCTCGTGAATCGGAAAGCGCCAGTCGGGGTGCTGGTAATCGGCGAGGCTGGCGGTCGGGCTCTTGAGAATATTGTCCGCGGGGCCACGCCAGCCATGTCTCTTGTCGTAACGCATCAACCCGTCACGCAGGGCCCGGTTGGCTGCCTGTTGCAGCCTGATATTGAGCGTCGTGTAGACACGCAGGCCTTTACGCCAGATGTCGTCTGTAGAATAGCGTGCCGCCAGCGACTGGCGCACCCATTCCACGAAGTAGGGAGCGATATCCGTGTTGCGCGACCGGGGCTTCAGGATTATGGGCCGGGTCTTGGCCTCGGCGGCGAGTCGCGCAGGGATCATGCGCTCTTCAACCATGCGGTCCAGCACATAGTTGCGACGTGCCAGGGCTGCCTGCGGATGGAGCCGTGGCGAATAGAGGCCGGGATTTCGGGGAAGTGCAGCAATCAGTGCGCACTCCTCCAGCGTGAGGTCCTTCAACGGCTTGCCGAAGTATGTGTCGGCGGCCGCGGCGACACCGTAGGCTCCCTGGCCCATATAGTGCTGGTTGCAGTAGAGAGTCAGTATCTGCTGCTTTGTGTATTGCCTCTCAATCTTTCGTGCGATCAACAACTCCTTGATCTTCCGGTCGTAGGTCTTCTCATAGGCGCCGAGCAGCATGCGGGCGAGCTGCATGGTGATAGTACTGAAACCCTCGGCCTTTCTCATGGATGTGAGGTTCCGGTAGGCCGCCCGCAGCACCGAGAGATAGTTCACTCCGCCGTGGTGGTAAAACTGGTCGTCCTCGGCCGCGATGATGGCCAGCTGCAGATAGCGAGGGATCTCCTCCGAAGGGACGATGATGCGCCGTTCGACGGCAAACTCGCCGATGACCTTGTTGTCGTCCGAATAAACATCCGTGATGACATCCGGGCGGTAGTCTTCGAGGCTCTGTATCCTCGGAAGGTTGTATTCGTAGCCGAGCAGGGTGCCGAGCAGCGCGGCCGCCGCTGCGACCGTGAGTACAAGCACTACATAGATCATCAAGAGCCAGAGAGGGATTCTGCGCCGGCTGCGTCGTCCCGATCTCGAGAGAGTGACCATACGGCTTCAAAGTATAGCACGCACCCGGAACGCGCGGACCTGCGCGGGCCGCGGTGGGGTGCAGGCAACCCTAGGATGCATCCTCACATCCGTCCTCGTCGTCGCTCCCGTACTCCTGTTCGGCCGCCGGCTCGCCCTGCCGGTCGAGGAAGGCGACCCGTGCAGCCAAGACCTCCGTAGTGTAATGGCGCTCGCCGGGCGGCTTTTCCCATGTCCGTGTGCGCAGGGACCCCTCGACGCATACGAGCCGGCCCTTGCGCAGGTACTGCCTGCATTGTTCCGCCGTCCTGCCGAAGGTGACGATGCGGTGCCAGTCGGTATACTGCTGCCTGGTGCCGTTTGTCGTTCTGAAGTGGTTTGTGGCGAGCGAGAAGTTCGCGACCGGCGTGCCGTTCGGAAGGACGCGATCCTCGGGGTCGCGCCCGAGCCGGCCGATAAGGATGACCTTGTTCATTCCACCCATGTCCTATCCTCCTGAGTTGCTCCATGAAGGGCAAATCCTCCGTATGTCTAACTGGAAGGCCCGGCAACTGAGCCAAAAATAAACCGGCCCGGATCGGTCCTCGGTGCGAGGCACGCGAGAGCGCCGACCGAAATGGCTGACAGGATTCCACTTTTTGGATCCGGGGCCTGCGACATAAAAAGGGGTTTCTAGGCGGTACGTTCTTCCCAGTATTCCTCGAGACGGCCCGACTGAACCATGCAGCGGAGGGAGAGAATGGCATTGGCGCCTCGCAGCGACCA
>JACADW010000181.1 GCA_013388445.1 Acidobacteriota bacterium
AGGCAAGACCTACGGGATCGCTGCCTGCGCTGTGACGCATGTTCGTGAAGACGACAACCGAAAGGCGGTCGTCCGGAAACATCACGAATCCCACACCCACATAGCCAGAATGCAAGACGACCCGGTGGCCGAAGACCCGGTCGAGACCGAAGCCGAAGCCGTAGTTCCGCCACTGGCCGACCATTGTCGCGAGGCTGCCGTCGGCGAGACGCACGGGCGTCCACATCGCCTCACGGACCGCGCGGGACAAGGGACGATCGGTCTCCAGAGCGATGAGCCAGGCTGCGAAGTCACGCACGGTCATGCCCAGGTCGTTGTAAAGCGGCCCGAGGTCGACATCGCGCGCGGGATCCCTCAACAACACCCCTGATGGATCGAGGTTGTACGGGGACACCCGGCCCGGGCGGACGATGAGCGGATCCATGAATGTCGCGCCGCCCATCCCGGCCGGCTCGAAGATTTCGCGGGCCACGAACTCGCGCCACGGCATGCCGCCACATCGCTCCGTCACGAGCTGCGCGAGAAAGAAATTGGCGTCGGAGTACAGGAAGCGCTCGCCCGGGGGCGCAACCGCTTCGAGCTCGCGGATCGTGCCAAGCAGCTGCTCCGTCGTGTAGGCCGAGAAGGAGCGGCCCTCGATCGTCCCGGCCACCTGGTCCGGCAGCCCGGATGTGTGCGTCAGCAGGTGCCGCACGCGGATCTCCCCCCACGGGCCTTCGATGTGTTTCGTGAGCAGGTCGTCCAGCGAAACCTTGCCCGATTCGACGAGACGCATCAGGCCCGCACCGGTGAGCTCCTTGTCGAGCGAGGCGATGGCAAATACCGACGTTTCGCCCACCGGCGCTTTGACCTCCACGTTTGCCAGGCCATAGTAGCCCGTGCGGAGAATCGATCCGCCGCGGGCGACGGCAAAGGCCAACCCCGGGATGCGGCGCGCAGCCATTTCGGCGGCAACGTAGGCGTCAATGTCGCCGGACGCATGAGCGGCAGGTGGAGCCGGAGCAGGGAAGAACAGCAAAACCGCTGCCAGGTTTGCGATCTTCATGGGACCTCCTCGACGAGTTGCAGTGCAGGAAAGACACCCGGATTTCCGCAGAGCACGGAAGGTCGGACTCTGAGGCGACGCAGTCACTGTCTTTCGCCGTCATGCGTGTGTCGGGATGCTCCCGCCTCTCGCGTCAGCTCGGTGAGCCTCCCGAATGTCAGGCCCTCGCGGTTCAGAAACCACAGTCCGACCAGAATTACCGGCACCATCGACACGATATAGCACCCATTGCTGATCCCTGCAGCCTGAGAACGAGGATCCTGGCCCGACAGGTAGGCGGCGAAGAAATGGATGAGGGCCAGGTTCATGAAAAACTGGAACCCACCCACGCCGCCCGGAGTCGGGATGGCAACGCCGATGACCGTCAGGGCCATGATGAGCAGCGTGCCTGTGAAAGGGAAATCGTCCAGATAGGCCAGGGTCAGGCACCAGAGCTGGGCCGTGATTACCAGCCAGATGGCCACGGAAAGGAAGAGGACCCTGGCCACCGCGCTCGCGCTATGCAGTGCGCGGAATCCGTCCACAAAGGAAAGCACGAGTCGCCGGATCGGACCTGGAATGCATCCGTGCCATCTGCTGCTGCGCAATAGCAGGGTCAGGATCCCGATGCCCACGCTCAGGACCAGGAAAACAAGGATGGAGTGCCGGCGTACCGCGAGGATTATCTCTTCGCCACGGTCCGAATTCGGCATGTACAGATGCGCAAAGAACAGGAGATAAAAGCCAAAAAGCACAACCACGGCCAGCATGTCGAGGATTCGCTCAAACAGCGAAGCCGCGACCACTGAAGCGGCAGGGATCTTTTCCTTCCTGGCCAGCAGCAGGGAAGCCACGAGCTCGCCTACGCGGGGAGGGATCACGTTGATGACGTACTTCACCAGTGTCAGGGTCAGGAGGTTCTTCCACGCGATGCCCTTCTTGGTGTGAGATAGGAGCACCCCCCAGCGCTCCGCGCGCATCACCATGTGGAGAGTGATGAACGCGAGCCCCGACAGTAGCCACAAGGGATTGGCCTTCAGCATCACCCGGGTGGCCTCTCCCCAGTCGGGCACTCCGCGATAGACGAGGTAGCCGATGAAGACTGTCAGCACGAGGCTGATGACGAGATGCCAGAGCCTGCCCATAAAAACCCGCGACAGGCTACGCCCCCGGTGCGGGATTAGGCAAGAGGATTCACTGCCGCGCCGGCAGAATAGGGTCCCGGAGGAGCAGGCAGCCGGACGCGGCCATCTTCAGGATGGCGCTGATTCTACCCCTTAGGCGCCCTCTGGCAGCCGGAGCCCACTTGCCGTCGGGCCGCCGGCGCCTACCTGCAGACTTCGGACAAACTGAATGTCGCAGAAACGACAGGGCTGACTATGACTCCTGCGCAGTTCCGGAAGCGGCCCGCTGGCGGAACCAGTGACCGCCGCCGGAGTGCTCCATGAACTCGAATACCGCCCCGTCTCTGAGCACGAAAACTACGCGCAGCTCATCCGTGGCATTGAAAGGCCCGAGCAGGATCTCTGCGCCTTCGATCTCCGGTTCCAGCCGGTCGACTCGAAAAGCCATGTGAGGCATATCTCGCACAGGGCCGGTCACAGGGCTGCCCGGCTCAAAACGAAGATACTCGATCCTGTGCGGATTCCGGGCCGGATCAGTGACCCATACCCTTGTCGCTTCCACCCACATCTCGTCCGGTTGTTTCATCTCGGTAGGAACGCCCACGTGATCAAAGATTCGCATCCCGGCCTCCTCGCGTGTTGCTTGATGGATGTCTACCTTGCGACCGCCCTGCCGTAAACCTCGATCCAGTCCAGACGCGAACAGGCGTCGCTCAGCCCGCCGGGCATCAGATCGGTGAAGCCCACCGCCTCAACGCGGCCGAGGTCGGGCGACGCGGCCCACTTTCCCTCCGTTACGCGTGAGATGTCCAGCACGCGCCAGCGGATCTTCCCCAGCTCGAACTCGCGGACTCGCCATTCCTCGGAAGGGCCTTCGCTCGCGTCGCTCACCAGCCATGTTCCGTCCGGCAGGCGGAGAATGATCCGCAGTTCCCTGAAACCTGACTGTTTGGAACGCCAGCGTATCCGGGCACCTCCCGTCAGGTCTACGTCGCTCCTTCGGTGCTTCAGGCTGACGGCCCAGTTTCCCGGGCACGGCCCGGACCAGACGTAGAACGGGTCGTTCGCGATCCAGGGGTGGTTGCTCTTCTTGATCCCGTGCTGGCCCGGCCCCCAGACTTCGAGGCTCAGCTCCTGATTGGCTACATGCTTCTGGCTGATGGGCATCTCGGCGGGTGACTCCGCCCAGTTCTCGCGAAAGAAGAGAGCCTTATCTTCGACTCCCCAAGCCAGGATTGAGACCGCCAGCGCAGCGGACATTGTTGCAGACAACCGCATCAACAGCGTCATTTTCTCCCCTCTTCCGAAAACAGGATACCAGGTAGGCGCCGACAGCCCGGCAGCGAGGAGGCTCCGGCTGCCCGAAGGAGCCCAGTGGGGAAAACTCCACAGCCAGGCCGGACTGGTCGCGCCTGGCGGTCGCGATCCACTGCCGCGTCCGGCCGCCTGCTCTGCCCGGTCATGTTCTCATGCATCATTTGGTGTGTCCCCGCGCATGAGCAACTCTGCCTGAAATCGGCACGAGATGTCTGGCGGGACGGCTCAACATGGATCGGGTTTCCGAAACCAGTTCCCATGTCTTGTGTTCTCCAGTCGCCGTCACTCCCAGGGGCTACGACATCGTTTCTATCATGACCGACTTGCAGCCAGGCTTGGAAGTGAAATCGGCACTCCTGATATTCCGATCCGTCGCCTGCTGACACGGGTTCTTCGCTGCTGACATGCGGGGCGATCCCGGCCAGGCACCTCGCCACCGCGCCGCGGAAGCGGATCGGTCATCGAAAGAGCGGTGAATGATGATATGATCGAGGCCGGATACCATCATCATGAGGTCATCGCATGAATCGACGATCTTTCCTGTCCTTTGCCGGAGCTGGCGCGCTGGCGGCCCGCTCCCCTTGGATTAGTATTCGCCATGCCTTCGCAGCAGGACGTCCCCCTGGACTGAGGTTATCCCTGACGTGGGGGATAGTCGGCAAGCGGTCGGTTGCCGACGGTCTGGCTCTCATCCACCGTCACGGCTACGACGGCTTCGAGATGTTCGACTGGCGGAATGCGTCGATCCTGGCCGCCTTCGCCGAGGAGAAGAAGAAATATCCGCTGGAGTGCGTCTGCCTTGTAGCCAACAAGGGCGTCACGGCACCTGGCTGTGGCCTTGTCAATCCGCGCGAGCGGGAAGGTTTTCTCGAGCAGATGCAGCTGGCCGTGAATGCGGCCAAGAGGGTTGACTGCAAACGCCTTGTCGTCCTGACGGGCAACGAGCTCGGTGGCCTGAGCAGGGAAGAGCAGATGTCGAATGCCGCCTCGGCATTGCGCGCCGCCGTCCCCCTGCTCGAGAAGAACGGGATGACGGCCGTCGTCGAGGTATTGAATACCTACGTCGATCACGCCGGTTATTTCCTCTATTACGTGCGTGACGGCGCCGCACTCGTCGACCGCGTCGGCAGTCCGAACGTCAGGATCCTCTTCGATCTCTACCATACTCAGATCATGGAGGGAAACCTCATCGAGAAAATCCGGATGTTTATCGGCTACGTGGGGCACTTCCATTTTGCGGACGTCCCGGGCCGCCACGAGCCCGGCACCGGGGAGATCAATTACCGGAACGTGTTCAAGGCGATCTACGACCTCGGAGATCGCTACCCTGGTTACGTTTCGCTGGAGTATGGACCGCTCGCGCCCGTGGAGGAGAACCTCGCGGCCGTGCGCAAGCTCACCCAGTTCTGATCTGACGCAAGTCCGCAGGCAGTGGCGGGAAAACGAGCACGGCCCGGATTGCCTCGGCGGCAAACGGATCAGACTTCCGGGTGTGGATGCTGGTGAAACAGCGTTTCTGGCGTCGACCCAACCGCACATAGGAGAAGGAACGTCATGAGCGACTCGCTATCGAGAAGGACACTGTTCAAGGCTGCCGGGGCAGGCATCATAGCGACGGGATCTCTCCCCGCTATGGCTGAACATCTTCCGGCGGAGACTGGATTGGCGGAGCTCAGGCCGAAGTCCAAAGTCCGTGTCGGGAAAGTCTATCTGGGCAGAAGTCGTCCCGGTTGGCCCGTCGCGGAGTTGGATCTTGCCGAAGAGGTCCGGCGCTTCGAGGCGAATCTCGCGAAGCTCGGCGCCGAGATCTCCGACATCGAGTTCGTCGACGGCGGGCTCATCAGCGACACCGAACAGCTGTCGCAAGCGAAGTCGAAGCTCGTGGACGTCACGGGCATACTGGCCGTTCATCTGAGCCTGGGCACGGGATCACTCATCAAGGGCCTGCTCGAAACGGGCTTTCCCGTGATGCTGTTCTCCATGCCCTACAGTGGGCACGAGTGGCACATCGTGGCCGCGCTCCAGCGCGAGGGGAAGCGCATCGAAGTCCTGCCCACGAGCAGGTACGAGGACATGGCTGTCGCCGTCCGTCCATTCCGGGCGATCCACAGGCTCAGGGAGGCGAAGGTTCTCCACATCAGCCAGCAGGAGGCGGACCCGGCGTACGTGCAGGCCGTCCGGGACAAGTTCGGCATCGAGATCCGTTCTCTGTTCCTGCAGGATCTGGAACAGGCCTATGA
>JACADW010000310.1 GCA_013388445.1 Acidobacteriota bacterium
GCTACACTGCGACCGCCAATGCCAGCTGGCTGCAGGGGCGGCATGATGTCCGCTTCGGCATCGACACCAACCGCAACCACATCAATCATTGGCAGCCGCCATCCACGGCAGGCGGGGCGCGGGGCGGGTTCACCTTCTCGGGTGGTGTGACCGCGCTGAAAGGGGGCTCATCGCCCAACCGGTTCAACTCGCTCGCCGACTTCATGCTAGGGATGCCTCAGGCGATATCCAAGTCGCTGGTTGGGCTCGCCACAATCAGGGAATGGGTGTTCGGCCTTTATTTCCGCGACCGCTGGCAGATTACACCCAATCTGACTGCGACGCTCGGTCTGCGCTGGGAATACTATCCGCTTCCTACCCGCGATCACCGGGGGATTGAGCGCTACGATCCGGAGGACAACAAGGTGTATATTGGAGGTATCGCGGGCATTCCCGACAATGCGGGCTCTGAGGCTAGCAAGAGAGGCTTCGCCCCCAGAGTCGGCCTGGCATACCGCATCCGGAACGCGCACGTTCTCCGCGCCGGATACGGTATTACCATTGATCCGTTCTCGATAGGCCGGTCGATGCGCTCCAACTACCCGACTGTGATAACGGGCGACTGGTCCGGGCCAAATTCCTACCAGCCGTTTGCCACGCTAGCCCGAGGAATTCCGGCTCTGGTTTTCCCGGATATCAGCACCGGCGTCCTCGACATGCCTGAAGACGTAGAGGCCAACTTCATCGCCAAGGGTGTCTTCCGCCGGGGTTACATTCAGTCCTGGAACCTGATCTACGAGGCGCAGCTGCCTTGGAGCTTTGTCGGGTCGGCCGGTTATGTCGCGACCCGGAGCATCCGGCAGCGGACCAGCCTCGAGCTCAACTCCGCGCCGCCGGGCGGCGGAAATGCGGGCCGTGCGATGTACCTGAAGTTCGGGCGGACCGCCAGCACCGAAGAGCATGCAGCCTGGCAGACCTCGCAGTACGACTCGCTGCAGGCCTCGCTCGACAGGCGCTTCAAAGGCGGTCTGATGGTGAAAACGGCCTACACCTGGTCCAAGGCAATGGGCTACAACGACAACAGCAACGATCGCCCGTTCTTCCTGTATCCGGCGGCGTGGCATCGGAACCGTGCCCTGCAGGGATTCGACCGCACGCACGTGTTCCGGACCGCGTGGATGTGGAACCTCCCGTTCGGCACGAACCAGAAGTGGGGGCACGGAGCAGTCGCCAACGCCTTGCTGGGAGGCTGGCAGGTCAACGGCATCTTCAGCTCTTACACGGGCACGCCTTTCACCGTCACCTCGAGCGGAGCCTCCCTGAATGCTCCGGGCAACAGCCAGGTCGCGGATCAGGTCAAGGCGAATGTGGCGAAGCTCGGCGGGATCGGCAACAACAATCCCTGGCTCGATCCCCTTGCCTTCCGGGCCGTGACGGAAGTGCGCTTCGGAAACTCCGGGCGCAACATGCTGCGCGGCCCCGGCGTCGTCAACCTGGACATGGGTCTCTTCCGCAGGTTCAAGCTCACCGAGCGGACGGATCTGCAGTTCCGCGCCGAGGCCTTCAACATCACCAACACACCTCACTTCAACAATCCGAGTTCGAATGCCTCGAACATGAGCCTGAATCCGGATGGATCCCTGAAATCCTCCGGGTCCTTTATGGCGATTCTCAGCGCCGCTCAGGACCAGCGCAGCTTCCGGTTCGGCCTGCGCTTCAGCTTCTAGCAACCTCGACAGGATCCACAGCACGGCATTCCGCTCTGTGGATCCTGTAATCCCGTCGAAGGAGAGTCAAAGATGAAACGCAATGCGGTCCTGGTCTCGATCATCCTCTCCGCGCTCGCATGGGGATTGGCCGCGGCGCCGCAATCCGCCCTGCCGCCCGAAATCCCCTGGGCCGATGAGGTGCCTCTCACGCCCAACGTCCGGCCGGTCATCATCGTCAGCGGATCGGACTACGATATGGGCTACCAGTGGTACCAGCAGATCGCCCACATCTATGGCCTCAAGTACCTGGAGGGCCGGAAACCAAGGAAGTTCACTCCGGCGGAGCAGGAAGCGCTCAAGGCCTACCAGACGTTCATCGACAAGCACACGCCCGAGATGACCGAGCTGCTGAGGGGGATGGTCGCCGGAGCGAATGACGCCGGAATCGAGCTGACCTATGAAAGCGTGCTGGCCAAGTTCTGTTCCGGCGATGGGGAAGCCATCCGCATGCCCGGGGCGCCGCAGCGGGCCGCTTCGGCCGCGGGTAATTGCCCGGACTGCTATGACTCGGACTGCAGCGGTTTTGCGGCCTGGGGTGACGCAACCAAAGACGGCCGCCTGATTGCCGGGGGCAGCGGGGATCACGAAATCCGGCTGGGCGACAACGAAATCACCCGGCTCGAGTACTGCATCGTCATGATGCCGGACAAGGGCAACAACTTCGTGACCTCTACGTCCACGGGATGCTGCTGGCACGCCGGGATGAACAACAAGGGCGTCACGATGTTCCATCACGGAGCCACCGGCTATTGCGGGCGGTACGACGAAAGGCAGGTCTGGAAGTACGGAGTGCCCAACACCATGATCACGATGCACTCGCTCCGCTTCGCTAACAGCGCGAAGGAAGCGCAGGACATCGTGCTCTCGCTGCCGAGCGGCGACGGTCGGATCGGGGGCGCCTGGGCGGACGTCAGCGGTACGGCGTTCGTCATCGAAAACCGCGATAACCCGAGGCTGATCCGCAGGCCGGGCGACAACGGAGAGCGGAATTTCATCTACGCCACCAACAACCTGTTCTCGAAGGAACTGGGCTCGTGCTATAAGTCCTCGCCGGGATTGCCGGTGGAGTTCGTGCCTCATGCGGGATGGCTCGGCACGCACGGGAGCCGCGAGAGCATCCCGCGCAACCTGTCGATCTTCAACCTGCTGCACAACTATTACGGCTCCCTCGATCTCGAATTCGCCAAGATGATCTGGCGCTTCCCGGCAGTCCCTCCCAAGTACACGACGCTGGAGGAAGCGGATGCGGACTTCGACCGGACCCAGGGAAGAAACTGGAACTCTCATTTGAGCGAGACCGGCAACGCGATGGTCGGCATCATGAAGCCGGACAACGGCAACAAAGGCCTCTATTTTGTCTCGCAGGGCTGCGCGGCACGGATCAACTATCCCCATTGGCCGTTTCTGCGCGTCTACCGTGTCGAACCGACCTACACGTTCTTCGAATTGCAACTGGACGCTACTCCGAGGGCTCTCGCCGAGGCGGCGCGCACGCGCGCCATGTACGCTCTGGCCTACGCCGACCAGCAACTCCGGAAGCTCACGTACCATGACGCGGCCTACGCGCCGCTGGACGCTCTCTTCAACAAGGCCGTCGTCCAGTGGCAGAAAGGCCAGTTCTACGAGGCTCGTGCCGCCAAGGCGGAAGGCAACCTCGCGACCAGTTATCTTGCCAGGAGCGCTCGGTCGTTCTTCCGGGCCCAGGCGTTGGGGTGGCAGGTGTACGAGTCGCTCGTACCGCCGCCGGACAGCCCAGAGGACCTGGGGCTCAGGCCCTGGTTCGGCCCGTGGGGCGAATGGGCCACCCGAGACGGCATGAAAAAGCACAACCCAACGCGGTAGAGCGCTTGGCAGCGAAGGGACCGCCGGCGGCGGAGGCTTTGGGCCGGCCGCCGCCGGACCCTGCTGCGGGCAGGAGAAAACATGTCACTGCAACGTCCATCCCGATTGCTCATTGCCGCAGCTCTCACGCTGCTTGCGCCCGTGGCTTCGTCGCAGGAGCCCGAAATCCCTTATGCGGGAGAAGTGCCGCTCGTGCCCAACGTCAGGCCCGTGATCGTCGTCAGCGGAACCTATTACGAAATGGGCTATCAGCATTCGCAGCAGCTGATTCAGATTTTCGGGACCTACTACCTCAAGGGCGCGTCGGAGGTGAAGCGGAGCGCCGAAGAGCTCGGCGGTCTGAAACAGGTCGATGCGCTCGTCAGGAAACACACACCCGAACTGGTCGAGTATGTCAGAGGAATGGCGGCGGGAGCCTCCGCAGCCGGCATTCCGATGACCTATGAGCAGATGCTGGCTCAATTCGCCACGACGGAGAACGGTCCTTCCGGAGGGCGCGAGGAGGAGGACTGCAGCGGCTGGGCCGCATGGGGGAGCGCGACGAAGGACGGCAAGCTCATCGCCGGCGGCAGCGGAGACCACCAGATCCGGGTCGGGTCGAAATACCGCTACCGCTACGAAGTCGTGCTGGTCTGTTTCCCGAAAACCGGAAACAACTTCCTGCTCTGCCCTCCCTCCGGAGGCGCCGGCCATCCAGGCATGAACAACAAGGGTGTGGTGTATGTCCACCATGGCGCGACCGGCTACTGCGGGCGGGCCAGCGGCGCCGAAACCGGCGAGAAAGGGGTGCCGAGACCGTTCATGGTTCTCCACGCGCTGCGCTTCGCCAACTCGGCCCTTGACGCGCAGAACATCGTCCTCTCCCTGCCCAATCCCGACGGCAGGCAGGGCGGCCTCTGGGCCGACGTGAATGGCAACGCACTCGACATCGAAAACCGCGACAATCCACGCCTGATCCGCAGGCCAGGAGACAACGGGGAGAAGGACTTCATCTACGCCACCAACAACCTGTTCTCGAAGGAGCTCGGGTCCTGCTACAAGCCGCCGGCCGGACAGAAACTTGCCTTTGTGCCTCATGCCGGCTGGCTCGGAACCCAGGGAAGCCGCGAGAGCATTCCGAGGAATCTCGGCATGTGGAATCTCTTCGCGAATTACTACGGGAAAGTGGATCTGGAATTTGCCAAGATGATGTGGCGGTTTTCAGGAGATCCTCCTTATTACGATACGATCGAAGAAGCGGTCGCCGATTTCGACAAGAGCCAGGGCAGGCGCTGGAACGGGAAGATCAGCGAGACCGGCAACTCCGTGGTAGCCATTCTGCAGCCGGACAACGGCGACAAGGGTGTGGTCCACGTATCGCAGGGCTGCGCCAGCAGGATCAGCGAACCTCACTGGACCGGCCTCCTGCTTTACAGGATTGCTCCCACCTACACGTTCTTTGAGCTGAACCTGGGCGCCACTCCCCGGGCGACGGCGGAACAGGCGCGCCGGCGGGCGATGTTCGACATGTATTATGGAAACAAGGAGCTCCGGAAACTCACCTACAGGGACGCCGCCTATGCGCCGCTGGATGAGCTCTTCAACAAGGCGGCGACGGAGTGGCAGAAAGGGGAGTTTTACGTCGACGCGGCCCGCAAGACCGCCGGGAACGAATCCGTGGGTCATTGGGCCAAAGCCATCCGATGCTACACCCGATGTCAGGCCTACGCCAAACAGGTGCGCGAATCGCTCGTGCCTCCCCCCGCTCGCCCGGAAGACCTCGGCCTGCCGAAATGGCTCGGCGAATGGGGCAAGTGGGCGACCCGGGAAGGAACCGACGTGACGGAGTTTCCGTGAATCCGTCGCGGCCTTCGAGAAGGCAGCCGGCAACCAAGCGCTGTTGGGGCAACTCTTCGAAGAGATGGACTTCTGCCGGGCCAGGAGAGCGGCCCATCTCAAGATCCTGAGGGAGCTGGTCAAACCTTTTGGGCAGGACGAGCGTTGTCTGAAGACTTTCCCCGGGGTGGGATTTATCGGGGCCTGCACCTTGATTGCCTGCCTGGAAAGCGGATGGCGTGTGGCGAACAAACGCAGGCTTTGGACCTACTGCGGGGTGGGAATACGAAAGCACGAATCGCATGGAACCGGTCACCGCGGGGCTTCGCGCCAGGGCAACCGCTACCTGAAAACAGTCTTGATGACGGCCGCAGTTGCGATCTCCTCGGATCGGAGTCCGGACAATTCGCTGGCGCTGATGTGGCACAGGGAGGTGGGCCGCGGAGTGGCACCCGCACGGGCGAGACGGAACCTGGCTCGCAAGGTGGCGGTGCTGGCCCAACGCTGTCTGCGTTTCAAACAGGAGTATGACGATGAGCAAGTGACGGCGACACCATAATCCTTCCCCTGGCTCAAACGGTCCCCGCAACATCGTGCAGTGCCATTGCGAAAGGGAAAGCGCCAGCCGGGAAAGGACCGGCGGAGTCTCTGTCGAAGACATAGGCCCGCCGCGCTGATGTCCGAATATTTCTTTATGCCGCCGCGTTCCCGTGGCAGAGAGAGGAGATGAGGTGGAAAACAAGGGTAAGAGATCCGGAGGCGAACACCCTGTGCAA
>JACADW010000220.1 GCA_013388445.1 Acidobacteriota bacterium
GAACAATCGTCTTGCCTTCGGCCCGCGCCTCTGCAAGCAGCGTCTTGGTCAGGCGCACGTTCAGGGGGTCCAGGCCCGAGAAAGGCTCGTCCAGCATGATCACGTCCGGGTCGCTGACCAGCGTCGCGGCGATCTGAATCTTCTGCTGGTTGCCCTTGGAGAGCTCCTCGACCTTCCGCTCGGATTCCTCGACCATGTCGAGCTTGCCGAGATACTGCATCGCTCTCCGTCGCGCTGTTTCACGTGGCGTCCCCTTCAGCCGGGCGAAGTACTCGAGTACGTCGCGGACCTTCTCTTTCTTGTAAAGGCCGCGTTCCTCCGGCAAGTAGGTGATGCGGTCCTTGTCCGCGCCGGTGAGTGGATGCCCCTCGTACAGAATGGTGCCCGAGTCCGGCTTGATGATGTCCATCACCATGCGGATGAGCGTCGTCTTGCCAGCCCCGTTCGGACCGAGGAGGCCGAACGCCCTGCCTGCCGAGATGGCAAACGAGGCTCCAGCCACGGCGACCTTCGAGTCGAAGGTTTTGCGCACGTCTTCTAGCGAAATCTTGTTCATAGGATCCTGGCAAAGGGCTTGTCGTAAGGGTCAGGGTTTATCGGTAGCATACGTTCGTTAAGAGAATACAGACTTGAGAATTCGGAATACGGTGTCCACGAACAGTGGTTCTCGGGGATGCTGTGGTTCATTCGTCTGGCCAGCTGCCTGCGGTTTGTCCTCGACGGACGAGCCGTCCGTCGCACGATTCCGAATCTTGGGCCGGGCCACCAGCGCCTATTTAGCCGACGCGCACGCGAGTCCTCACGGGATCGACAGGATCCTGCGCAGCTCGGGTTCCAGGGCTGGAGCGCAGATCATGCAATGCATCACGTCAATCCGGTCATCCCCGTCGCGCGTGATGAACCGGGCGCCGCACTCCCGCGCAATCACCGCCGCCGGAGCATAATCCCACGGCATTCCATTGCCGCTCAACCAGATATCGGCCTTCCCGCGCGCGATCATTGTCACGTCGTAGCATCCGCTGTAGCCGCGCACCGTCCAACACTTCTCTGTCAAATAGCGGACCGCTTCGGGAGGCCAGCTAACCCATACATCCTGAAATCCGCTGATCGTCAGGATCGCCTTGTCGATCCTGCCTATCCTCGACGCACGCGTCAGCCGCCCATCCCAATAGCATCCCTGGCCGTCCACGGCATGACACGTTTCCCTCAGGCAGGGAAAATGGATGACACCGAGCACGACCCGCCTGTCGACCTCCAGCGCAATCTGGACCGACCAGAACTGGGTGCGACGGACGAAGTCGCGGGTCCCGTCAATCGGATCGATGATCCAGCGGCGGCCGGTTGTGGAGGGAAGTGATGCGCCCTCCTCGCCCAGGATCCCGTCTCCGGGAAACCGTTCCGCGAGCAACCGGCAGATCAATTCCTCGCTCTCGCGATCGGCAATCGTCACCGGAGACATGTCTTCCTTTTCGTCTGTGGGCGTCTCCTGATCGAAATACCGCAGCGTCAGCTCGCCGGCCTGTTTGGTGATGAACAGAGCGGCGTCGAGCTCCAATTCATATCCCATGCGAACATGATACCGCAAAGGTGGTGGCAATATTCAGAATCTCAGGAACCGGCGTGGCGAATGCAGAATGCGGAAGGGGAGAGGTAGTGGGATGTTTTGCGGTATAAGCGGGAGGGACTCGGTGTAGGATGATGCGCGGGATAGAGGTCACAGAAATGCATAGAGCGAGCAGGCGGCAGTTTCTCATAGCGTTGGTAGCGGCGGCTCCGGGCGGCAGTTTGCCCTGGCGCGCGAGCGGCCGAACGTCAAACACGACGGCCTCGACGGACGAGCCGTCCGTCGGACGAAGACGGATCGTGGGCCGGACCGAGGGTCGAGTCCTCAAAGACAGGATTTGGCTGCGTCTGGCAGGGGGAGCCTGGTCGACCACCAGCCAGCCGAAGTCATTGTTCTGATTTCACCACACAGGGAGGAATGAATGCATCGACGAGAATTCATCGGAGCGGCGGTTGCGGCTCTGGGACAAGCACCAGCTCAGGACGGCGGCAGCAAGTACATCTCCATGGAATGGTACCGCTGTCGAATAGACCACGACCCTCAGAGGCTGAGGAACTTTCTCTCAAACGGCGCCGTGCCGGCGCTGAATCGCGCGGGCATCCGGCCTGTGGGGGTTTTTCAGGTCTCTGATGGACCTGACAATCCCTCCATCCTGGTCGTCAAGGCGCACGCCAGCCTTGCGGCCATCCAGCAGGCCGCAGACCGGCTTGCGGCCGACGGCACATTCGTCGCCGCACAAAAGGCGCTCGACGAGAAATGGGAACTTGCCTACGACCGGATCGAATGCTGGCTGCTGCGTTCATTCAAGAGCATGCCAGGCATCGAAGTCCCGAAGGTCGAGCAGGGCAAGGCCAACCTCTTCGAGCTGCGCATCTACGAGTCGCGCAACTACGCGGGACACGTGAGAAAAGTCGCCATGTTCGACGAGGGCGAGATCGACCTGTTCCGCCGGACAGGTATCAGTCCCGTCTTTTTCGGCTCGACGGTCTTCGGGCCGAACATGCCCAACCTCACCTACATGGTATCGTTCCCGTCCGTCGAGGCGCGCGCGCAGGCGTGGTCGGCGTTCGGGCAGCACCCCGAGTGGAAGAAGATGTCCACGGTGCCGGGAGCCACGGACCGGGAGCTTGTCTGCCGGATCTCGAACCAGCTCATGACGCCGCTTCCGTTTTCGCAGATCAAGTAGGCCATGCCTACCAGGCGCGGCCATATGCGGATTGGCGATGATCCTGCGGCCTTGGCGCCGTCTGGCCGTCAAAGCGAAATTGGGCCGAGGAACCTTTTTCCGCACCCGATTTCGCGGAAGACGAGCCCAGGACTCCTCGAAAAAAGGTCCCTGGCACCAATTTCTGGCCGTCAGGTTATTTCTTGAGTTCCGCGATGGTCGCGCCGCCGCGTCCCTGCTCGGGCGGCGGGAGGGCGAAGCGTTCAACCTGTGGGTGTTCCGCGAGGAGGTCGGCGATGGCGCGGCGCAGGATCCCCTTGCCGTGCCCGTGGATGATGCGGACGCTCTCCTTGTTCGCGAGAAATGCCGCGTCGAGGAACTTGTCCACCCTGTCCCTCGCGTCGTCGGACCTCATGCCGATCACGTTGATCTCCGTGGGCACATCCGAATCGACATCGGCTCCCGCTGCCGCGATCTGAATCCCGCTACCTTTGGCTTCCGGCCTCGCCGGAGCCACCGGAACGACATCCTCGCGTTCCGCGCGATACCTGAGCGGGCCGACGAGGACCGTGAAGCCGTTCCCGTGAACCGTTTCGATAACGCCCTCCCTCGAGATCGACAGGACGCGAACGCGGTCCCCC
This sequence comes from Acidobacteriota bacterium, assembly GCA_013388445.1. Lineage (GTDB taxonomy): Bacteria > Acidobacteriota > UBA6911 > UBA6911 > UBA6911 > JACADW01. The sequence continues at coordinate 3,371 of JACADW010000220.1, forward strand.
TCGCGCATCTCTTCGGCGCGGCCTGTCACGAGCGGCTCGCCCGGCGACGCGACCTGCCGGAGCGTGCCCGATTTATGCGCCTGCGCGCGAAGCCGGTCGGATACCCTCCGCAGCTCCGCGGCCCTGTTCGCGGCAGCACGTCTCAGTCTTTCCGCCTCCACCCGGTCCTTCAGGCTCCGGATCAGGCGGTCGCTTTCCGTTTTGAATTCTTCCAGGGCCCTGGATAGTGCCGCGTCGAACTCCGCGCTCCGGGCGGCCTCGCGTTTCGCGAAGACCTCCTCGAGCGACCGGTACTTCTCGGCGGCCGCCTCGCGCTCCTCCGCGAGCGCCACGATGAGCGACTGCTGCTCGTCCGCCGCCGCCTTCAGTCTCCTCAGGTACTCCCCGGCCTGGAGCTGGTCCTGGTCGATCAGCGAACGTGCGGAATCCAAGATCGACGCAGGCACGTCCATGCGACGGGCGATCTCAAGGCCGGCCGAGGCTCCGGCGATGCCGAGGATCAGCCGGTATGTCGGCCGCAGTGTGCGCTCGTCGAACTCGACCGAGGCGTTGCGAACATTCTCCGCCTGCGAAGCCCAGATCTTGAGGCCGTTGTAATGCGTCGTGACGATCGTGATCGCGCCCGTCCGGCGGAAATGATCGACGATGGCGACGGCGAGCGCCGATCCCTCGTCCGGATCTGTGCCGGTGCCGACTTCGTCGATCAAGACGAGCGCCGGCGGCGTCACGGCGCGGGCCATCTCCGAAACATTCCGCATGTGCGCCGTGAAGGTCGAGAGGTTTGCCGCGATAGACTGCTGGTCTCCGATGTCGGCGCAGATCTGTCCGAAAACAGGCAGCCTTGCTTCCCGCGCCGCAACGTGCAGTCCCATCTGCGTCATCACGGCTGCCAGGCCGACCGTCTTCAGCACCACAGTCTTTCCACCCGCATTGGGGCCGCTGATGACCAGGACATGATGGGTATCGTCAAGCTCGAGCGATATGGGCACGACATCTGCCTTGGAGCGACGCAAGGCCAGCTCGAGGAGGACGTGGCGGGCGTCGGCAAGGAAAACATCGGATCCTGTGGAAAGCGTCGGGCGCGCGCATTTGAACTCGATCGAAAACCTCCCCTTGGCCTGAGCGATGTCGAATTCGGCGATCGCGCTTGCGACCGCCTTGACGGCATCGAGGTTCGCGCGCAGGGAATTCGTGATCGAGAGCAGGATGCGCGCGATCTCGAATTCCTCCTGTTCTCGCAGCCGGACGAGTTCGTTGTTCTGTTCGATGACGGCGAGCGGCTCGATGAACGTCGTCTGTCCGCTGCCGGACAGACCGTGGACGACGCCGGGGACCAGGTTCCTGGAATCCGTGCGAATCGGGATCACGAATCTGCCGTTGCGGAAGGTGATCAGTTCCTCCTGCACCGCACGGCTTTCGGTGCGCATGATCGATTCGAGATGACGGTGGATGCGCGTGCGCGAATCCAGCATCTCTCTGCGGATTGCCTTCAGCTCGGGGCTGGCATCGTCGCTGATCTCGCCGCCGGGAAGGATCTTCCCGCGGATGCCGGAAAGGAGACGGCGGAGGTCGGGAATCCGCTCCGCGAGGCGGCTGAGGTTAGGGTAGCGCTCGCGCAGATCGTGTTGCCTGAAAAGATCACGCAGTTCGAGGCCGACGGAAATCAGCCTCTCCAGGATGAGGATCTGGTGGGGGTCGAGAGCGGTTCCCTCCACCGGAAGTTGCGCGAGGGCGGGTTCGGGATCTTCGATTCCGCCGATGCCGAACCGCGCGCCGGTTCGGAGATAATCGACCGCCTCGGTGGTGATCGCAAGCGCCGATTCGACCGTGGTTCGATCGGCTGACGGTTGGAGCCCGAGCGCCAGCTTGCGCCCGGCTGGAGTCTGGGCGTATCCGGCGATAAGTTCGATCAGCGCGCCCAGTTCCAATGCTTCGGAGGTCTTGTCGTCTATCATTGTGATTGTGCCGGACTTCGAAGCTGGCGCCGGCGGCGCTTTTCAGTCATCCCGCGAAGCGGGGCTGCCGGACGGCGCCGACAAGGGCTCGATCCTCAGCCCGGGTAGCCTCAGCCGCGCCTGGCAGTCGCAGCGTACCGTCGCGTCCGGCGGCCGCGACCTATTCCGCCCGCTGAAGATTCACGCTACGGCTTGATGACTTTCGACTGGTCCTTCTCGAACTCCAGGGCCTGGATGCGTTTCATCTCGGCGAGCTCGCGCTCGGCATCTTCCCTGCGTCCGATCTGCCGATAGGCACGAGCGAGCTGGTACCGTTTCTGCGCGTCGAGCGGGTCGCTGGAAACCGCGATCTGCAGAGGCCTCACCGCCTCCGCGGGCCTGCCCTGAGCGATGAGCACCTTTCCCAGCAGCCAGTTCGCGTCCGGCGAGGTAGGATCGACCGAGAGTGCGACGTCGAGCCGCCGGCGCGCGCTTTCGAGCTTCGCCTCCTTCTCGTCCATGGACGCCAGGTAGCACAGGCTGGAAACGTCTTTCGGCGTCCGCGTCAACTCGGATTCAAAGGCGGCTCTGGCATCATCGAAGCGGTCCGTCTTGAAGTATGCGAGGCCGAGGGAATAATGCAGCCGGGGCAGCTCGGGATTGAGCTTGCGCGCGGCCTCGAGATCCTCAACCGCCTTCTCGAATCTGAAGTTGTTCAGATTGGCTTGGCCTTGCAGGAGATGCGAGGCCGGAAGTCCGCCGGGTGTTTCCGCGAGCGCCTTGATCGCTCCGTTCACCATGGGTTTTCTCAGACGGAGCGATGCGAGTCCCAGGGCGTAAATCAGCGCGGGGTCGTTTGGCGAGGACGCGAGGGCAGGCTCAAGATATTTCAGCGCTTCCTCGTCGCGGCCGAGTTCCACGAGTGCCATCGCCGTGAGCTGGGTCGCTTGGAGATGTCCCGGAGACACGTCGAGGAAGCGTTTGAAGGCGTCTACTGCTCGTGTGTATGAGGACCTGCGAAAATGGGCGATGCCGATATTCAGGAGCACGGGATTCAGCTGCGGTGAGAGCTGCAACGCTGTCTCATACTCCCGTATCGCTTCCTCGTAGCGGTCGAGCCGGACCAGCACGGCGCCGAGGTTGGCGTGCGCTTCGGCATATTGGGGGGCAGCCCTGAGGATCTCGCGGTAGGCGGTCTCCGCGCCCTCGAAATCCCCCTTGCGTTGCAGTTCGAGAGCCTTGTTGAATTGCCTGGTAAGATCTGCGGTTGTGGGAGCCTGCGCCAGCATCAGAAGCAGACCCAGCTTCAATATCGGTTCCACGCGGTAATTCTAGCACCAACGCTCTCCGGCTGCTTGTTGCCGCTGAGTGCTGACCGGCCGCCGGGCCGACCAGCGAACAATCGCGACGGACGGCTCGTTCGTCGAGAACAAACGTGGCCGCCGGGCTGGCGGTCCGGCCGACGACTCGCCGCCGACGCGCCGGATGCCAGACCGTGCCAAGGGGGCAGATCATCAACCTCGCTGGATCTTGCCGCGTTTGGGATATGGGGCCCACCGTCGCGTCCGGCGGCTGCGACCTGCCTTGCGACCTTGTTTGCCCGGGGTGTTGCTCGAGCCTGGTAACGTCTCTCCGGGCTTAAGACGGTGATGCGCTAGAACTGGCAATTGGGCTAAATTGTTGCTATATTTAAAAATATTGCTTGGGCGACTGTGCCGGCACCAGTCCTCTGAAAAGACCATGGGGTGCGAATGCAGAATGCCAGAAGAGTCCTCATAATGGGCGCCGCGGGGCGCGATTTTCACAACTTCAATGTCTTCTACCGCAACAACCGGGCTTTCGAGGTAGTCGCGTTCACCGCCTACCAGATCCCCAACATCGACGGCAGGACGTATCCCCCTGAGCTGGCCGGCGGTCTTTATCCCCGCGGTATTCCCATATACAACGAGTCGGAGCTCCCGGAGCTGATCCGGCGTCTGTCGGTCGATGAGGTCGTCTTTTCATACAGCGACGTCTCTCACCTGGAGGTCATGCACCGCGCGTCGCTCGCCAACGCTCACGGGGCCGATTTCCGGTTGCTGGGCACGCGCGCCACGACTCTGGTCTCGAACAAGCCGGTCGTTTCGGTCTGCGCGGTCCGCACCGGCTGCGGCAAGAGCCAGACATCGCGCCGGATCGCCGAATTGCTCAAGCGGAGGGGCAAGTCCGTCGTGGTGGTGAGGCACCCCATGCCCTACGGGCCGGACCTCAATCGCCAGCGCTGCCAGCGGTTCGTAACCCTGGAGGATCTGGACAGGCATCAATGCACGATTGAAGAACGCGAGGAATACGAGGCCCATATCCGGATGCAGAACGTGGTCTACGCCGGCGTCGACTACGAGGAGATACTCCACCGCGCCGAGCAGGAGGCCGAAGTGATCCTCTGGGATGGAGGCAATAACGATTTGCCGTTCTTCCGCTCCGACCTGCATGTCGTCCTGGTCGACCCGCACCGGCCCGGGCACGAACTCGCCTACCATCCCGGTGAGACCAACCTGCGCATGGCCAACGTGGTCGTCGTTTCGAAGTCCGACAGCGCTCCGACCGCGGGCATCGAGCGGGTGATCGCGAACGTCCGGCGCATCAATCCCGGTGCACAGCTGATCCGTGCCGAGTCCGTGGTCCACGTCGATGACGAGGTTGCCATCAAGGGCAAGCGGGTGCTCGTCGTGGAGGATGGTCCAACGCTGACCCACGGCGAAATGACTTATGGCGCGGCGCATGTGGCCGCCACTCGCTTCGGTGCGGCGGAAATTGTGGACCCGCGGCCGTACGCGGTGGGCTCGATCCGCGACGTTTTCGAAACCTACGACCACCTCGTGGATGTCCTTCCCGCCATGGGTTATGGCGATAAGCAGGTGCGCGAACTCGAAGAGACGATCAACGCCGTGCCTTGCGACCTCGTCCTCATCGGGACCCCGTTCGACCTCACCCGCCTCATCCATACGAAACACCCTGTGAGGCGGGTGACCTATGCGCTGGACGAAGCATCGGCGGCCGCGCTGAGCAAAATCCTCCATGGCTTTTTGGAGAGCCGAGAGAAATTGACGATTGACGAATGTCACTGGGAACGAGATTCGGGTTTGCCGGGAGGCGATCGTTAGCGACGCAGCCGAGAACGCGCCACAGATCGTGAGTTCTGCAAAATCGAGGTCGCGGATTAGTCAATTGTAAATCGCCGATGGTTAATCATGCAGCTAACGGTGAACCGCCACTGATGAACTTCGTAAGAACCCGGCCTGCGGATTCTTCAATTGTCGTTCGTCAATCGGCTTGGGAGTGCGATATCCATGAAGCATCTTCTTTCGTTGCGCGATCTGTCTGCCGATGAGATCCGGAATCTGCTTGAGCGCGCTTTGGAGATGAAGGCTCATCCGGGGCGTTATTCCGGCGCGCTGCGCGGCAAGGCGCTTGCGATGATTTTCGAGAAGCCGTCCTTGCGCACGCGCGTGAGTTTCGATGTGGGCATTCATCAGCTCGGAGGCTATTCGGTCAATCTCACGCCCGTCGAGATCAACCTGGGCAAGCGCGAATCGGTGCGCGATGTCGCGAGAAACCTCGGACGCATGGTCCAGGGCATAATGGTCCGGACCTTTGCGCACAGCATCGCCGAGGAGATGGCGCTCCATGCCGGCGTGCCGGTCATCAACGGGCTGACCGATTTCAGCCACCCATGCCAGGGGCTCGCGGACTACATGACCGTCCTGGAAGTCAAAGGCGGGCTGAAAGGGGTGAAGGTGGCTTACGTGGGCGACGGCAACAACGTGGCGCACTCGCTGATCTACGGCGGCGCGTCGCTGGGCGTGCACTTTACGATCGCCACCCCCGCGGGATATGAGCCGAATCCGCAGGTTGTGGAGTGGGGGCGGGCGAAGGCGAAAGAGACAGGTGGGCGCGTGGAAGTGCTTCGAGACGCCGCTGCCGCCGTGCGCGCCGCGGATGTCGTCTACACGGATGTCTGGGCGAGCATGGGGCAGGAGTCCGAGGCTGCCGAGCGCAGACGCATCTTCGCTCCCTATCGGGTCGACGAGGCGCTCTTTGGCGAGGCGGCCCCGGACGCGGTGTTCATGCATTGCCTCCCGGCGCATCGTGGAGAAGAGGTCACCGACGCTGTGATCGATTCGCCGCGCTCCGTCGTGTATCAGCAGGCGGAAAACCGCGTCCATGGTCAGAAGGCGGTCATGCTCGAGCTGATGGGCTGAGGATTCTTTCATGTCGGGTTCTGCTTTGATTGCGATTGGCGGGAATTCACTGATCCGCGCCGGGGAAAAGGGAACGGTGGCGGAGCAGCTGGCCAATGCCCGCCGTGTCAGCGAGGGCGTCGTGGCCCTGCTGAAACAGGGATGGCGGATGGTGATCACGCACGGAAACGGACCGCAGGTCGGGGCCGCGCTCCTGCGGTCGGAGAGGGCCGCGGGCCAGGTCTACGAACAAGGGCTCGATGTCTGTGTGGCGACCACGCAGGGGGAGATAGGGTACATCCTCCAGCAGTCGCTGCAGCTGGAGATACGCCGTGCGGGCCTGCCTCATGAAGTCGCCGCGATCCTTACGCAGGTCGTTGTGGATGCCGACGATCCCGCCTTCAGAAATCCCACCAAGCCGGTCGGTCCTTTCCTTTCGCGCGGCGCTGCCGAGGAGAAATCCAGACTGTTCGGCTGGGTGATGGCCGAGGATGCGGCGAGAGGCTATCGGCGTGTCGTGCCGTCTCCGGAGCCGCTGGAGATCGTAGAGGAAGAACTGATCCGCAGGATTCTCGGGCAAGGGATACTGACGGTCGCGGTCGGTGGAGGAGGGATCCCGGTCGTGCGCGAGAACGGCCTGTTGCGTGGAGTCGATGCCGTTATCGACAAGGACCGGGCCTCGGCTCTGCTCGCGCAACGACTGCCGGTGGATCTGCTTGTTTTTTCTACGGGAGCGGAGTACGTCTATCTCAATTACAGAAAGCCGGGGCAGCGGGCCGTGATCCGGGCCGGCGTGACAGAGATGCGCGGATATCATGAAGCAGGCCACTTTCCGCCGGGAAGCATGGGGCCGAAAATCGAGTCGGCCATCCGATTTCTGGAAGGGGGAGGGAAGAAGGTCATCGTGACGTCGGATGAGCATCTCGTCGAGGCATTTCAGGGCTCGGCCGGCACACATATCGTTCCGGATTCCGAGGTCGGGGGGTGACGTACACTGCAGCGGCTGGCGGCGCGTCTCAGCCGTCCCGCATCGGCGGAGACGCGTCAGCAGGCCGCGACCGCCAGGCACGGCCAAACCAGGAACGGCCGTAAAGCGCCACCGGCGCACGATGGAATTTCGGCGACGGACGACTCGTCCGTTGAGAACGACCTGGAGGCAGGCATGAAGATACGCCATGTCGTTGAAGCGCAGCAGTTCACTGTACCCATGCTCATGGAACTGTTTGAACGCACCCGCAGGATGGAGTGTGTGGTTGCCCGCGGCGGGACTCTCGACTACCAGAACAGGATCATGGCCTCGCTCTTCTACCAGCCGTCGACGCGGACACGGTGTTCGTTCGAGGCGGCCATGTACCGCCTGGGCGGCAGAGTGGTGTCCACCGAGCACGCCAGGATCTTCTCCTCCGAAGTGCAGGGCGAGCAGCTGGAAGATACGATCCGGATCATCTCCGGTTACTCGGACGTGATCGTGCTTCGACACTCGGAGGTCGGCGGAGCGGCGCGGGCCGCGGCTGTTTCGGGAGTCCCGGTCATCAACGCGGGCGACGGCAACGGCGGCCAGCATCCGACGCAGGCCCTGCTGGATCTCTACACGATCTTTCGCGAGCGGCGTTCCTTGGACGGGCTGACCATCGCTATGATCGGCGAGCTGGACATCGGCAGGACAGCGCGCTCTCTGACCCAGCTGCTCAGCAAGTTCGACCGCGTGAAGCTCCATTTTGTCAGTCCTCCGGAATTGCAGATGAAAGAGGACATCCTGAACGAGCTGGAGGAGCGCGACGTGTGGTATTCGGTCGAGTCGGACGTCGAACGCATCATCGGATCGGTCGACGTGATCTACCTGACCCAGATACGGCCCGGCCGGATGTCGGACCAGCAGGGACATTCCAAGTTCAGCATCGGCCGTGCGGAGCTGGCGAGAATGAAGCCGAACGCCATGATCATGCACCCGCTTCCGCGCACGATCGAGCTGGACAAGTCCGTGGACGGAGATCCCCGTGCCTTCTACTTCCAGCAGGACAGAAACGGCCTGTACGTGCGCATGGCCCTCCTCACGATGGTTCTGGATTCATGAGAGGTCCCGTCGAGTGCTTGTGGATCGGAAGAACCGAACAGACAGGTCGGCCGCGGTCGCTTGATGGTCCGCAACACGGCCGCTGTCTCAGAGCTTGCGCACCTTGATATCGCGTAAAGCCGATTCGGTGACGTAGGAGGCCACGCCCAGGGGTTGCGAGGGCAGGACCTCGACCCGGACGGAAATCTGGCGCCCCCTGGTGTCGGCATCGACGATCACCTTGTCGTCGAGCCACGCCACGATCTTTTCGGGAGTCACCTTCACCCGAACGCGATACCAGCGGTTGTCGGCAAAGTTGATCACCGTGCTGGTCTCGTTCTCCGACGCGTCCATCCCGTCGAGGCTGGAAAGGCCGACGACGCTGCCTCCCCAGCCGCCGAGTATCAGGCTGCAGTGAGAATTCGCGACCGGGAACGTGAGCCCTACGAAGAAATCGCTTCCATTCAGGCGCATTGCTTCGAGGCTGATTTCGTAGTTCATGCGCGGGATGTCGCCGCCGGTCCATGTTATACCTGTGAGCGGGTTGCCTCTTTCAAGGATGATCTGCCCGTTCTTGACCGTGACGTCTCCCTGGCCGCCGAAATCCGTACTCTTCCATCCCTGAAGCGTCTTTCCGTCAAACAGGGGCCGCCAGCCCTGCGCTTTCTGCGCCGCCCCGGCAAGCCCAGGGCAAAGCGCGGCGGCGCAGATCAGGATCAAGATTGCCGATCGGTCGAGCGTGTGCATCTTTTCCATTCCTGTATTCTCGTCATGGGGCCAGGAGCAACTTTCCCGTCGTTTGCCTTGTCTCGAGCGCCCGGTGCGCCGCGGCTGCCTCCTGGAGCGGCCAGGTGCGTTCGATGCGGAGCTTGAGCCTGCCTTCAGC
>JACADW010000366.1 GCA_013388445.1 Acidobacteriota bacterium
GACAGGAACTCATAGGAGCTTGTAGGAACTTGGAAAAGATCTAAGTTCCCTTGAGCTCCTACGAGTTCCTTTGAATTACCCCCTGCCAACTTTTTCAGCCCGGGTTGCTTTAATTTCTGATAGAAAACAAAAGCCAGAAAACACTGCCCCGTCTGGCTCAATCCGGCCCAGGCGATAATCAAAAACAAAGGTTGTTGCTGTAACACCAGCCACAGTGTCCCGGCCAGGAGAATAAATTGCCCACTGAGGGTGAGCCATAAGATAGGAGTCATAACCTGGTGCGCTCTGAAGATAGCCGTAAATGAGCTATAAACCAGGCCGCTGCATAGAAAGACTACACCCCAACGTACAGCGGCAACAACTGCGGGATTCTGGTCAGGGGTCAATTGTGGAGCCAAAACAAGGAGAATGAATATAGCCGGCAGGCTTAACAGACTTTTACCCGCCAGTGAGTTAACCAAGTAGTGCGGTGTTTGCTCCGGCCGGGCGGCAATATCGCGGGTGATGACGGTGCTCAGCCCAAATTCGGCGAACAGAATCAAGCTCGATAACCAGGTCATCACAAAACTGTACTGCCCAAAGCCAACATCCCCCAATCCGCGCCCCAGCACTGCGGCCATCAAAAACCCCATTACCGCGCCGGCAATATTGACCAGCAGCAGAATCCCAGTGTTTTGCCCAATTCTGATAAAAATATTTTGCCTGAGAGTGGGGAAAGTCATTGCGGCTGAAAGATATAGCAAGATAGGCAAAATGCCAAATAGCCACTACCTTTGATTTGTGTAATTTTACACAGATTTGCTGTAGAAATTTGCGCTAATCCAATCTGGCGAGTATATTAACGGTACAAGTAGCAATCTACAATTGTATATTTTGTAACTCTTCTCATCTGTTCCAATTTGCGGTTGTCGTTGGTGACATGCTTTTTCCGATGCTGGAAAAATGAGGGGTTTACGATAGTAGCATTTGTTTTATTTGTTCTACTATCGTAGAATAACAATCTCCCTTTAATGTAACACAACTCAATACACTCCCAAACCAATTGTCCGGAAGAAGTTATTATTTATAATATAGGCTTCCTCAATGGCTCAGATTTTTCACCCTAGCACCAATACTATTGCTAAAGTGAGTATTTTTGGCGGCGTTTTTATTTTGGCCGGCGTTGCCGTTTTGATTATGGTTTTTGTCCACTCCTCTTACGCCACCGGCGTAGGCGTCTTTGTGGAACAGCCAGTGCCGTTCAGCCACGAGCACCACGTCAGCGGCTTGGGTATTGACTGCCGGTACTGCCATACCTCGGTGGAGAAATCCGCCTTCGCCGGCATTCCCCCTACCGAGACCTGTATGACCTGCCACTCCCAAATCTGGACCAATGCGGCCATGTTGGAGCCTGTTCGAGCCAGTTTTCGGACGGACCGGCCGATTGAGTGGGTCAGGGTCCATAACCTGCCCGACTTTGTCTACTTTAACCACAGTATTCACGTAGCCAAGGGCGTTGGCTGCGAAACCTGTCATGGCCGGGTAGACCAGATGGCCTTGACCTACAAGGCAAATACCCTCTACATGGAATGGTGCCTGGATTGCCACCGCCACCCTGAAAATTACATTCGCCCGGTGGAGGAGGTTTATACAATGGGCTACCAGCCGCAGGAAGATCAGGTAGCTCTGGGGCGGGAGTTGGTTAAAGCTTACAGCATCCAGGTAAAGCAACTGACCAATTGTTCGGTCTGCCATTATTAGAATGAGGCATAATCATAGGGATATGGAAAAAGAAGCTCTGGACTTATCTGCAATCCGTGCCCGTCTGGCCCAAGCCAAAGGCCGGCGCTACTGGCGCAGCCTTGAAGAAATTGCCGAAACTCCCGCCTTTAAGGAGTTTTTGTACCGGGAGTTTCCCCAGGGCGCCGCTGAGTGGACCGACCAGCTCAGCCGCCGCAGCTTTCTCAAGGTGATGGGCGCATCGCTGGCCCTGGCTGGACTGACCAGTTGCTCCGGCCAACTGGCGGAAAAGATTCTGCCTTATGTCCGCCAGCCTGAAGAGCTTATCCCCGGCAAACCGTTGTTTTACGCCAGCGCCATGACCTTGGGCGGTTATGCAACCGGGGTGTTGGTAGAAAGTCACGAAGGCCGCCCGACCAAGATTGAAGGGAATCCCGATCATCCGGCCAGCCTGGGTTCTTCTGATCCCTTTATGCAGGCTTCGATTTTGGAGCTGTATGACCCGGATCGTTCCCAGGTAGTGACCCGCTTTGGGACCAGAATTAGCACCTGGGATGCCTTTATACAAAGTCTGCAAACAGAATTAGACAGCCTGCAGGCCAATCAAGGCGCTGGGCTGCGTATCTTAACCGGTTTGGTCACTTCACCCACCCTGACCAGCCAACTAGACGCCATTCTGGCGGAATTTCCCCAGGCCAAGTGGCACCAATATGAACCGGCTGGCAGCGACAACGCTCGCGCCGGGGCGCGTTTAGCCTTTGGCCGGGATGTCGAAACGATTTATAACCTGGCTAAGGCTGATGTCGTTCTATCCCTTGACGCTAACTTCCTGGGGGAGGGACCGGCCCATATTCGCTACGCCCGCGATTTTAGCGACAAGCGGCGGGTCTGGACCGGGCAAACTACGCAAAACAGACTGTATGTGGTCGAAAGTACACCCAGCATCACCGGGGCCAAGGCCGACCATCGTCTGCCCCTGCGGGCCAGCCAGATGGAACTGTTTGCTCGGGCTGTGGCCGAGGCAGTCGGAGTCAAGGTAGGTGGCGCAGAGTTAGCCGAACATGCTGACTGGATTGCGGCGGTGGCAGGTGAGCTGCAGAGCCACCGCGGTACGGGTCTGGTTATCGCCGGCAATCAGCAGCCGCCCATTGTCCATGCCCTGGCGCATGCACTGAATGAAGCATTGGGCAATGTCGGGCAGACGGTTCTTTATACCGACCCGGTGGCGGCCAATCCGGTGGATGAAATGGCCTCGCTGCGAGAGCTGGCTGAGGACATGGCCGCCGACCGGGTGCAACTGCTCATTATTCTCGACCGTAATCCGGTCTACGAGGCTCCGGCGGACCTGCAATTTGCCGAGCTTATGTTCAAGGTCAAAACTCGTATTCACCTGGGGCTGTACGAGGATGAGACGGCGGAATTGTGCCAGTGGCACATTCCCGGGCTGCATTACCTGGAGATGTGGGGCGATGCCCGCGCTTATGATGGGACGGTCAGCATTATCCAGCCGCTGATCGCGCCGCTGTACGACGGCAAATCGGCTTACGAGTTGCTGGCGGCCGTGTTAGGCCAAACCGGCGTGTCGAATCTTGATCTAGTGCGCGGTTATTGGCAGGGCCAAAGCTCCGGCGGCGATTTTGAGGCCCGGTGGCGGACAGCCTTGCACAATGGCATCATGGCCGATACAACCTTGCCGGCCACCTCGGTTTCTGTCCAGGCTGATTTTGGCAGCGCTCCACAAGCTGTGGGCCCGCAGAGCCTGGAAATCGTCTTCCGGCCTGACCCATCAGTGTGGGATGGCTGTTTTGCCAACAATGGCTGGCTGCAAGAGCTGCCCAAGCCAATGACCAAGATCACCTGGGATAACGTGGCGCTGGTCAGCCCGGCGACGGCGGAACGGCTGGGGTTAAGCAACGAACAGGTGGTCGAGCTGCGTTATCGGGAGCGCAGCGTGCGCGCGCCGGTGTGGATTACCCCAGGCCATGCCGACAATTCGGTCACGGTGCATCTGGGTTTTGGCCGCAGCCGGGCGGGTAGTGTTGGGAATGGGGTCGGTTTCAATGCTTACACTTTGCGCACGTCAGAAGCGCCCTGGTTTGATACCGGTCTTGAGATTAGCCCTACCAGTGAGCAATATTCTCTGGTGACCACGCAGCAGCACTTCAATATGGAAGGGCGCGAATTGGTACGGACGGCCACCCTGGCCGACTACCAGGCCCGGCCCGATTTTGCCCAGGAACATTCCGCAGGTGAAGGTAAACACATCTCCCTGTATCCCGAATACGAGTATGACGGTAATGCCTGGGGCATGACGATTGATCTGACCACCTGTATCGGCTGCAACGCCTGCACTATCGCCTGCCAGGCTGAGAACAATATTCCGGTAGTCGGCAAGGACCAGGTTTTGCGGGGCCGGGAGATGCACTGGATCCGGGTAGACACCTATTTTGAAGGGGAGCTTGATAATCCGGCGGCTCATTTCCAGCCCGTCCCCTGTATGCACTGTGAGAAAGCGCCGTGCGAATTGGTCTGCCCGGTGGTGGCGACGGTGCATGATGCCGAGGGGTTGAACAATATGGTCTATAACCGCTGCGTGGGAACACGTTACTGTTCCAACAACTGCCCCTACAAAGTGCGGCGCTTTAACTTTTTGCAGTACAGCAATGAGGATGTCCCGGTGCTGAAACTGTTGATGAACCCCGATGTAACCGTGCGCCAGCGGGGGGTGATGGAAAAATGCACTTACTGTGTGCAGCGCATCAATGCGGCGCGGATCGAGGCCAAAAAAGAAAATCGGGCCATTCGTGACGGCGAGATAGTGACTGCCTGCCAGCAAGCCTGTCCAACCCAGGCGATTATTTTTGGCAACATCAACGATAAAGGCAGTCAGGTGGCCCAGTCCAAAGCTACACCGTTAAATTACGGGCTGCTGGTAGAGTTGAACACCGAACCCCGCACCACCTACCTGGCCGAGGTGAAGAATCCCAATGCTGAACTGGGAGGAAAAATAAGCTGATGCAATCATCGGAGATGCTGGGTAAAACACCGGAGGTGCAATTGCCCGCGCCGGTTATTGGGCCGGGCTATACATACGGCTCGGTCACCGACAAGATCAGCTCGTTGGTGCTCTCGCGTCGAACGCCACTGGCCTGGTTTGTGGCCTTCGCCCTGGCCTCTTTGGGAACGGCGATGCTGTTTGGCACAATTGCCTATTTGTTGTATGGCGGCATTGGTATTTGGGGCAACAATGTCCCTGTCGGGTGGGGATTCGATATAGTTAACTTTGTCTGGTGGGTCGGTATTGGCCACGCCGGGACACTCATATCGGCCATTCTCTTGCTTTTCCGCCAGCAGTGGCGAACCTCAATCAACCGCTTTGCCGAAGCCATGACCCTGTTTGCTATCGCCAATGCTGGGTTGTATCCTCTGTTGCATACGGGCCGCCCCTGGTTTGATTATTGGCTGATGCCCTATCCAAACACTTTTGGTTTGTGGCCTAATTTCCGCAGCCCCCTCGTTTGGGACGTGTTTGCCATTTCAACTTACGCGACGGTTTCGTTCCTATTTTGGTATACCGGCTTAATCCCTGATTTGGCCACGCTGCGCGACCGGGCAAAAAATCCGCTGCTCCGCATTTTATACGGCATTTTTGCGTTGGGCTGGCGCAATTCTGCCGCCCATTGGAATCGCTATCACGCCGCTTATCTGATGCTGGCGGCGCTGTCTACCCCGCTGGTCGTGTCTGTCCACAGTGTGGTCAGCCTCGATTTTGCGGCAGGGATCGTCCCCGGCTGGCACGCAACGATGTTCCCGCCCTATTTTGTCGCCGGCGCTATTTTCTCCGGTTTCGCCATGGTCCTGACCCTGTCTATTCCCCTGCGCAAGGCGTACGGGCTGGAAGATTTTATCACCATGCGCCACATCAACAACATGGCCAAAATTATGCTGGTTACCGGCCTGATTGTCTTTTACGGGTATATGATGGAACTGTTCATGGGCTGGTATAGCGGGAGCCAGTATGAAGAATATCTTATCCTAAACCGGATGACCGGCCCTTATGCGCCGCTGTATTGGGCGCTGATCCTCTGCAATGGGCTGATTCCCCAATTGTTGTGGTTCCGCGGAGTCAGGAATAACCTGCTGGTATTGTTTATCATCTCGCTGATTGTTAATGTCGGCATGTGGCTGGAGCGCTTTGTCATCATTGTAACCAGTCTGCACCGCGATTTTCTGCCCTCTGCCTGGGGCATGTACTACCCGACGATTTTCGATTGGACGATGTTCATCGGTACGATTGGTTTCTTCCTGACTTTGCTGTTACTGTTTATCCGGGTGCTGCCGGTCATTTCGATTTTTGAGATGCGCGAGTTAGTGCCGGAGAGTGAAAACGCATGAATAACCCGACGTTATATGGCCTGTTAGCCGAATTTACCACCCCGGAAGCCCTTATTGAGGCGACCCATAAGGCTCACGACATGGGTTACCGCAAGATGGACGCCTATACACCCTATCCCATCGAGGAAGTCGGCCACGCCCTGGGTGCGCGCGGCACACGTTTGCCCTATATCGTTCTGGCGGGTGGGCTGGTGGGAGCTATCGGCGGCTACTTGATGCAATATTACGCCTCGGTGATTGATTACCCGCTGAATATTGGGGGGCGGCCGTTGCATAGCTGGCCCTCTTTTATCCCAGCTACTTTCGAAATGACGGTTTTACTGGCTGCGTTTGCGGCAGTGCTGGGTATGTTAGGGCTAAACGGGCTGCCTCAGCCGTACCATCCTGTGTTTGGCGTGCCCGGCTTCGAGGCAGCCACGCGGGATCGCTTCTTTTTACAAATCGAGGCCAGGGATCCAAAGTTTGACCTGGAAGAAACCAGGAAGTTTCTCGAAAGTTTTCAGCCCGAAAAAGTGTCAGAGATAGAGCGGTATAAATACCCTGGGTAGAAGATAGAGGATGGAAGATAGTAGATAGAGGGTAGAGAATAGAAGATAGAGGATAGTGGATGGAGGATAGTGGATGGAGGATAGCGGATAGAGGATTGAGGGGAGAAGGATGGGAGGAGTTATGGAGGATGGCGAAAGAGCAATACGGGTCATCAAAAGTTTTCGGGATTTGAATGTGTATAAGCTGGCGCTTGAACAGGCCAAGAGGATTTTTGCGATTAGCAAGGACTTTCCGAAGGAAGAAACTTATTCGTTAACGGACCAAATTCGCCGCTCTTCTCGTGCAGTCAATGCGATGATTGCTGAGGCTTGGGCTAGACGAAGATATGAAGCTGCTTTTGTTAACAAGTTGAATGAGGCTCTTGGCGAAGCAATGGAAACCCAGGCTTGGCTTGATCATGCCCGTGAATGTGGTTATATCAATCTTGGTCTGCACCTAGAGTTAGATCAAGCTTGGCAACATATTGGAGCTATGCTTAACAAGATGATTCAAAAAGCTGACATTTTCTGCAAACCTGCCAAGTGAGGCGTTCATGGTGCGTTTTATCGTTCTTAAGTCGTTTTCTATCCACTATCCACTATCCACTATCTACTATCTTCTAATTCTCACCGCCTGCCTGCTGCTGCTCAGCGGCTGCTGGTACGATATGCGCCAACAGGCCAAAGTCAAGCCGCTGGAATCCAGCGACTTTTTTCTGGATGGCCAGGCCTCCCGGCCGCTGCTGCCCGATACCGTCGCCCGGGGACACCTGGATTTAGATAAGGCCATGTACCAGGGCATGAATGAGGATGACACGCCGGTAGACGCCTTTCCCATTGAGATTACCCGTGAGGTCCTGGAACGCGGGCGTCAGCAGTACGACATTTTCTGCTCGCCATGCCATAGCCGCCTGGGCAACGGCCAGGGGATGATTGTGCGGCGCGGCTTTAAGGCCCCGCCATCGTTCCACATTGACCGCCTGCGCGATGCGCCGCCGGGTTACTATTATGATGTTATCACCAACGGCTTTGGGGTGATGTACAGCTACGCCTCGCGGGTTCCGCCGGAAGATCGCTGGACGATTATTGCCTACATCAAGGCGCTGCAACTGAGCCAGAATGCCACTATTGACGATGTGCCTCCCGACCAGCGCAGGAAATTAGAGGAGCTGGGCCAATGAACCAGACGCAGGTCCCTTCTGGACTGAATCGTTTACAAATGCTCGCCCTTATCGTCGGTGGAGTCGGTTTCGTTCTCCTGATGATAGGTTGGTTTTTGAGTCCGGCGCAGTTTTTCCCGGCCTATCTGGTCGGCTATATCCTCTGGATGCAAGTAGCCCTCGGCTGCCTGGCTATTTTGATGATTTACAATATGACCGGCGGCGGCTGGGGCTACGTGACCCAACGCATTCTCCGGGCCGGGATGTTGACCCTGCCGCTGTTAGCCGTGTTATTCCTGCCTATTCTATTAGGTTTGCCGACCCTCTACGAATGGGCGCGCCCCGCCGCCGTAGCTCATGATGAGCTGTTGCAGCACAAGTCGCTCTACCTGAATATACCTTTTTTCATCGCTCGTACGGTACTCTATTTTGTGGTCTGGATTGGACTGGCCTTGTTGCTCAATCGCTGGCTGCTCCACCTGGATCAATCCTTTGACCTGGCTGCCGGTCGCCGCCTGCGCGGCTTGAGTGGCCTTGGCCTGGGCGCGTTTGGGCTGACTGTCACCTTTGCCTCAATTGATTGGATGATGTCCATCGAGCCGCATTGGTTCTCGACGATTTATGGCTTTATGTTTGCTACCGGAGCCGTGGCGGCGGCTTTTGCCTTGGCCATCATCGTCTTAAATTGGCTGATGAAACGCACCTCGCTGGTGGAAGTGGTCTCAACCCTGAATGTCAACGACCTGGGCAACTTTTTGCTGGCCGGGGTGATGCTGTGGGCTTACATGACCCTGTCGCAATATTTGATTATTTGGTCCGGCAACCTGGCCGAGGAGACGCCCTGGATCTACCGCCGGACCACTGGCGGCTGGGAAGTGGTCGGCCTGCTGCTGACGATTTTTCACTTTTTCGCCCCGTTCCTGGTGTTGCTCTCGCGTACGGTCAAACGCCGGATTAACTGGTTGGTCAACGTGGCCGGCCTGGTCCTGTTGATGCGCCTGGTTGATTTGTACTGGCTGATCATCCCGGCCTTTCACGAGAGTTTTTATCTGGATTGGTTGATGATTGTTGCGCCCATTGCTATTGGCGGCATCTGGCTGGCAGCGTTTATTTGGCAGTTGAAAAAGAAATCGTTATTACCCCTTTATGATGCTGGAGTAGAGGAGAAATTGTTAGATTATGGAAGAACACAAACCTCAACCCATTCCTGACGAAAGTCTGAAACTGGGCTACGAAGTTAGGGATATTAATTTACGTACCCTGGTCTGGTCGGTCGTAATCTTGCTCGTCGTGGTTGGGGCCATTTCGGTCAGCATTGGCCTGTTGTATGGTTTCCTGAGCGCCGACCAGTCTGCCCGCAGCGCCCCGCCGCCGCCCTTGTTAGAGGAAGCTCAGGGATTGCCCTCTGGACCCCTTTTGCAGCGTGACCCGGAGCAGTCTATGCAGCGGATGCGCAGTGAGGAAGATGCGCTTCTGAACAACTATGGTTGGGTGGATAAGGAAGCCGGGGTGATCCATATTCCCATCGAGCGGGCCATTGAGTTGACTCTGGAGCGAGGGCTGCCCACTCGACCACCAGAGAAAAAGTAAGGAAGGCTGGAAGGTTGGAAGGTTGGAAGTAAAAAAAATGAGACGTCAAAGTTTAGAGCTTTGGGCTGAGACAACCGACAACTTTAAATTTGCAAATCGCTCTTTGCTGTTTGCTACCTGCTACCTGCCCTCTGCTACTCGCCATCTACCATCTTCTATCCTCTACTTTCTATCCTCTATCCTCTATCTTCTATCCTCTATCCTCATTCCTGGAGCCACGCCTGCCCAAGCCCACGGATCGAACCCGGCGGATGAGATCGTCAAAGGAGTCGAGTTTGAGCAAAAGTTGAACCAACAGCTCCCGCTGGAGTTGACCTTTCGGAATGAGGCCGGCCAATCGGTGCAACTGGCCGATTATTTTGACCAAAAGCCGGTCATCCTGGTTTTTGCCTACTACGAATGTCCCATGCTTTGCACCCTGGTGCTTAATGGGTTGGTGGCCAGCCTGAATGGATTGACCTTTGATGCGGGCAACCAGTTCGATATTGTCACCGTCAGCATTGACCCCACCGAAACGCCGGAACTGGCGGCAGCCAAAAAAGCGGTTTACCTGGAGCAGTATCGCCGGCCCGGCGCGGCCGACGGCTGGCACTTCCTCACCGGCGAGCAGGCGGCGATTGATCAATTAACCCAGGCAGCCGGCTTTCACAACAATTATGACCCGGAGA
>JACADW010000249.1 GCA_013388445.1 Acidobacteriota bacterium
CCGGGCTTATCGCACTCAGTAAATACCTGAACATTGCGAATAGCGGCTGACACCATGGGATTTCAGGACTTTTCAGGCAATTCCACGTTTGGATCTGGCGCCAATGTGCACGCCGGCGCTTCCGCCTATTTCTATTCCCCGCGGCCCCTTGTGGAGGAGTGTCTTGCAATTCGCTTGGCCGACCTGCGGCGCATTTTTGGGCGAAAAGAGCTTCTGAAAGCCGCCGACGATGCCCGGCCGGTGCGCCTTGACATCCAAGGGAATTGTTTTTTTGTCTATCTCCTGGCCGAACCGTTTTGGCCTCCATGGCCCAGCCGCGCCCTGTCCGACAGACAGCTGACGCGCCTCTGGATGGTGTGCATGGGCTGCCGGCGGAGGGTACGGACGCTTTACGCCATTTCCCCATTATCAGAATCAAATGCTCTTCTTAACGCCCAGTGCCGAACTTGTCGCGCCCTTGTCTATCAATCCCAAAACTGCGGCAAAAACCGCTGGTGGCGACAAATCGCGCGGCCGCTCAAGCGGTTGCTGCGCCAGCGGAGGCAGCTGCTCGCAAGAAAGCCGAGTCCGAAAATAGCAGAACAGATAGATCTGCTCGACCAGTCCGTCACCCGGCTTCGCCTGCGTGCCGCCCCGAAGACGCGCAAGAATCCGACCAAGTCCGAGTCCGTACGCCATGTCAGACGTCGCTATCGCGACGTTACATTGATTACCTGATACTACACCTTGCCAGCATGGTCGCCGAGGCGCTCAGCGCGCTTCCATCGGGCGGCGAATGGCGATCATTGCGAGCCGTTATGACGGTTCAAGATCTTTCGCAGAAGGTCTTTAGGCAGGAGATGTCTTGGGTCGATTTTCTGCCTCCGTTTCCGTTGCACCCACCTACGGGCGGCAGCCACGCTTGACTGCCTGGACCTTATCGTTAAGACTACTTTCCAAAGGAACTCCTCGGCCTTCTTTTCATTCAGCTGTCGTACTGTCGTCTCAGGCACTCGCATAATCCCGAACTCGTCCATGGCGAATGGCACCTCGCCACGGCTGATCATGCGATAAAGAGTGCTGGCTGGAATCTCGGTTTCCTCTGATAGCTGCCGGATTGTCACACCCAAGGGATGATGCGATCGACAAGGCGGCCGCCTGAGTTGTTTTCCACGCTCAGGATCCTGCTGCACAGCGCCGGCCTCCGTAAACCGATCAAGAGATTCAGCGCCATTTCGCGACGCCCTTCTATGAGCCTCACGCATCAGTCGCTTGCGGTATTCTCCGTATGAGCCGGGTCGATCCGGGTCGACAAAACCCAATATGAGCTTGGAACGCATTTCCTCGTCTGGTATCCTGCGCTCCAAAAAACGCAAAACCGACTCATCTGCCAGGCCAACTTGGGCCATAAGAATAGAGAGCTGTTCCAGGATTGTTACCAATGACGTTCTATCATCTATAACCGTGACTCTGTAGCGCGAAATTCGAGTCTTGGCGCCAGGTCGAATCCAATCCGGCTGTTCGCGAAAAAGATCACGCGGAGTGTTTTTAGGAAAAGCGAAATGCCGGAGCACTTTCCGCATTTGCCTGCGAGCCTTTCCTATTTCTTGAGGTGATCTCCCGGTCGTATCCTCAAGCATAGTGGCATTTCCAAAATAGACCGTGATCCATGCTGTATCGACCCATTTGTCTCTGCCGCCCTCATCTATTTCGCGCTGCATCAGTGTGAGCAGCAGCCAATTGGCGGTCGGCCAGTGAAAAGCTCGGAATGCCACCGACCCCTTGCGAGTTCTGTCCTCGCACGAACGCCATTGCCCCGCAAGCTTTTCAGCATCTATCGTGCCGGGCCTAAGGAGGCATTGTGCTTCGGCATGAAGAAGCTGCGCAATTTCCCGGAGCGAGCTTAGCAGATGTTGCACTCGAGAACTTAGGTGTCGCATTTGAGAACTTATAGGCGAAGGGATATCCAGAAAAATCCTGAGATCTCCCGACATCATTCTAAAGGAGGTATCGATGGCGGTCAATGATGAAGACAGACTGGTAAGCGCCGAGGTAGGGGCTCTCGAAATCGGGGTCAAAGCGGACACTTTAAGGCGTTGGGCAAGGCGGGGCCTTGTGCCCTCGTTTAAGGTGCGCGGCGCCTTGCGATTCCGGTTGAGCGACCTCGAGGCATTGGTGGTGCCAAGGGCACCGAGGGGTGAGGATGAATCACGTCGCCAGGATACCCATCGCGTGACGATCCAGCGGACGCGCGAGATTGGATGAGCCCCGTGGCGCCGAAGTCCTTTTCGTGCGGATTTGACGCCAAGGCGTGGGGGTTTTGTTTGGAGAACGCATCGTGAATAGGCTCCAATTCCCTGCTGAGTTGCGGCCGCATCACATCGAGGAGCTCAAGAAGAGGGCTATCTCCGAGGCTTTCGCCCTTGCGTCCGGGCTGCGCAGCCTGGCGGACAACGAAGCGCGAGAGCTCGGCTTTGAGAGTTCCCTGCCCGTAGATCAGAGGAAAAAGGGGCTGCAGGGCATCGCCTTCGCCTACCGCGACCTTCAATCCGGGGAGATCGCGAGCTGGCGCTTGAAGCCCGACACCCCATTCAATATCAACGGAGCCAGAGCGAAGTACATTTCCCGCGCCGGAGACAAGATTCGGGCTTTCTATCCGCACACCACCCTGCCCGAGCACGCATCGGATGCCAAGGTCGACGTAATCATCACCGAGGGCGAATTCAAGGCCCTCGCCTTGGCCGAATGCGTCGTTCCAATTGCGACCCGGCCGACGTGCGTGATCGGGCTGCAGGGCGTCAACGGCGGATGGCACCGCGACAAGGTGACCGTTTTCCTGCCGGATGGGACCAAAGAGATTCGCAAGGAAGGCCACACGCACTTGATCGATGACCTTGAGTTATGGGAGTGGAAAGGCCGAACCGCGCACATCATCTTCGACAGCGATGTGGCGACGAAAACGCAGGCGCTGGAATTCAAGCGCAGCAAGCGCAGCGGCGCCATGGGTGCGGAATATACCCTCGCCCAGCTGCTCCGGTCTCGTGGTGCCGACGTTCGCATCGTCGTCATCCCGCCCGGGCCTGACGGCACAAAGCAAGGCATCGACGATTTCATTGCACGCTACGGTCCGCACGAGGCCCTGAAGCTGATCTACAACTCATGGGTCCCCGAGCGCAACGCTGACGAAATCATTTGTGCGGCCGACCCTCTCCCGATCCGCCCAATTGCGGCCTGCGAGCTTGTCCGTTCGGCGCCGACGCGACCCGCAATGGTCATCGACAAGATCCTGCCGGTGGGCGGGATCGCGCTCCTGGCCGGCCCGAGCGGCTGCGGCAAGAGCTTCATTGCGCTGGCCGCCTGCCATGCCGTCGCGGCCGGCAAGCCTTTCCTCGAATTTCTCCCGACGACGGCCGGCCCGGCCATATATTTGCAGACGGAGATGGAGCCGTGGACGCTGGCCGAGCGATTGCGGGGAATGGGACAGCTGCACCAAGATCTCATGACCATCTGCCCGGGGAGCTCGTTCGCTCTGAATTTCTATGAGCCCGACGGCTATCAAAAGAGGCGCGAGACCGGCAACCGCGAGCGCGTCATGGCGCTTCTGGAGCAGATCCGCAGCACGCAAGCCCTACTGCTTTGCTTGGATCCCCTCAAAGATCTCTCGACGCTGCCCTTGACCGATCCCGACGGGGTGAAACATCTCTTCAGCATCTTGCGGATGATCGCCCGCCTGGCCGGATGCGGTGTCCTCGTCATCCACCACCATCGCAAGACCGGCGGGCGTGAAGGCCGTTATGAGGGCATGGACGACGCCGCCGGCAGCTTCTATCTGGCGGCCGAAGTCGACAGCGTCGTCAGCATCTACCCGCAGCCTCCCAGGTCGGACGGAACGCTACGGACGAAGGTTCTTTTCTCGAAGCTGCGCCATGCGCCGCCGTTGCCGCCGATGGAGCTCGAGCGGCTTTCGAGCACGGATTCCCTGGCATGGCGATTGGTCCCGTGGCAAGAACGCATCCGGACCAAGGTTAGCAACGAGGATCGCTTGATCGCTGCTCTCCAGCAGGGGCCAATGCGGGTTAAAGATCTACTCGACAAGACGGGCCTGAGGAAGTCAAGCATCTATCGCATCCTCGGCAAGTTGCTGGATAACGAAATCGTCACGAAGCAGGACAGTCTGTACATGATGAAATCAAGTTCCAAAATCGCTGTAACTGATGCAAATGAAGATGAAGGTTGGGAATGAGCTGGGAATGGAAATTTTTGGGAATTTTTGGGAAAGGTTAACTACAAGTCTTTTATTTCGAGACGATTACCTTTTCCCAATTTTCAGTCTCATTCCCATCGGGGTTCCAATTCCCAAATTCCCACCCCCCCTATAGGGGGTGGGAATTTTCTGGGAATGGTGGGAACGGAATTGGAAACGAGCGAGAAAAGGGTCGTAGGTGTACAAAATCACCACAGGCCCCGCCTGAGACCGCAGACGGCAAACCGAAGGGGTGCAAGACAACCTTTCGTCCTCGGGCCGCTCGCCAACCACATAGTGGAGGACGGAGAATCGTGAGCGATCTGCTCGACGCTTTGATCAAAAGCCGAGACAAAGCGGGCGAGCTCGAGCCGGCGGGGCCGAGGACGGCAAGAAAGGAGGTGATTCCGGAATGCAGCTGTTGACCGAGAAGGAAGCCGCTGAGAGGCTCCGCTGCACGGTGGCGGCTATGCGGCGGTGGCGGCGCGAGCGTCGCGGTCCGCGATTCGCGCGCCTCGGCCGGCTGATTCGATATTCGGAAGCGGACCTCTCCAGGTTCGTGGATGAATGCACGGAAGCCACGCGCAAGAAGCCCTTCACAATAACCTAACGTTAGGTTATCTTCAGATCGATGAAGCCGGACTCTCTTGTGATCAGCAATGCCGCCAGCATCCTGGGCAGGCGGAGCGCGCAGGCTCGTATGGAAAAATGGGGCCGCCAAGAGTTTCTACGCAAGATGCGCGAGTGGGGGGCCAAGGGAGGCCGCCCGAAGAAAAAGGAAGGCAACAATGTCTCTTTACCGCCGTGGTGAAATCTGGTGGTACAAGTTCTGGTTCGCCGGCAGGCTTATCCGGGAAAGCGCGAAGACCACCGCGAAGACCCTCGCCAGGGAGGCCGAGAAAAAGCGCAGACGCGAGCTCGAGGAAGGCTACAACGGCATCACCGCCCATGAACGATCCAAGCGGGTGCAGACTTTCGAGGAGGCGGCGGAGGCATATCTCAAGGACTATGCAGTTCGACGAAGGCAAAGCTCTCATCGCTACATGAAGCAGCGCATCGCACACCTCCGGCGCTACTTCGGAAATGCCATGCTGATCGAGATCGGAGAGGAAGCAATCAGCGAATACCAAACAGCTCGCCTTCGGGAAGGTGCCGCTGCGAGTTCGATCAACAACGAAGTCATGGTTCTCTTGCAGATCATGGGCGAAATCGGCGATTCCGTCCGGTTGCGATTGCGCCGACGAAAGAAGCTCCGGCTCAAGCAGGCGGAAAGTTGTGGCAGAGCCCTTAACGACGAGGAAATTGCATCCCTGCTCGAGGCTGCACGCGTGCCGACGGAGCCCGCAAACGGGAAGGTGGATCTGAAGGCCACACGGTCGCGGCTGATATACCCGGCAATCATGATCGCAATCAACACGGCGATGCGCGAGTCCGAAATCAGAACCATGCGTTGGGGGCAAGTCGATTTTCTCAAGCGAATCATCACCGTCGGGCAATCAAAAACGGCTGCCGGAGCAGGCCGCACGATCCCGATCAATGGCGAGCTTTTTTCGGTTTTGGCAGAGCACAAGGCTTGGTACGAGCGGGAGGTCGCGCCTGTGGCCCCGGATCTGTTCCTATTTCCTTTCGGAGCTGATCGCGCATATCAGCCGGATCGTCCGATTACGACGTTCAAACGATCTTGGACCAACGTTCGAAAAAAGGCAGGGATTAAGGTCAGGCTCCATGATTTGAGGCATACAGCGATTACCCGATTGGCGGAAAGCGGAGCGGGAGACGAAACCATCATGGCGATCGCCGGCCACGTATCCCATGCCATGCTTTCCAGATACGCGCACATCAGGACTGAAGCAAAGCGGAGGGCGCTTGAAGCCATTGCGGTCGCTTCGTCCAAGCAGGACTCGACATGCGCACGCGCATCCTGACGCCCTTTTTGGAAGAGATAGGGCACAAAAATGGGCACAATTTTCGGCAAGAAGCTCTCTCTCCGCTGATCAATGACCGTAAGTGCTTGATTTTAATGGTGGGCCCAGCAGGACTCGAACCTGCGACCCGCTGATTATGAGTCAGCTGCTCTGACCGACTGAGCTATGGGCCCGCGCGCAGCATGCGACGTGCCCCGAGAGTAGCACGCCCCCGG
>JACADW010000274.1 GCA_013388445.1 Acidobacteriota bacterium
AAGATGCGGTGCCTATCGACGGGGATCCTGTGGACACGAAGTGTTTGCCAGAGCGGAAGGTCAGAGTTAGGTGTCAATCAATAGGATGACATGTCTGATATTATCAGTACTCGATATTACTAACGCTCCTGATGCCCTCATGACATTCATAGCACCCGCCCAAGGGAACCGACCGGCGATGGTTAGGCCATTCCAGTACCGTGGAAATCGAGGCTAGTACATCACCGCGATCGTCCTCCGCCCGGATCGTCATGAAGGCAGCGGCCTCGGGGACTGTCTCCCTGACGATCATGGACCCCTTGCCCGCGAGCCGCAACGTGTCCGGGGTGGCGTTGCAGACCGTGGATTCTGACCGCACCCGTTCCAGCGCCTAACTGCGTGCAGTCCGGCGAACCTTCGCGCTTGATCTTTACCGTCTATGAAGGTCAAGGCAGCTATCCCGCTGGAGTCGTCAGATGCCGGCTGCGTTCTCATGGGCCGGCTTCGACTCCTTCTGTGATTCCAGGATGCGCTTGAGGTTTCCGAGCGATTCCTTCAGGCGTCTGCGCCAGCGGGGACGCATCAGGAACCTGTCCAGGAGAGCGCCCAGAAACTGCAGAGGCAGGTCGTACTCCAGAATGTGCGTGAGCCTTGTCCTCCCATCCTCCGGTTCAAACACCCATTGCGTGCTGTGCGAAATACCACTGATTGCGACCCCTCGCCAGCCCACGTTCTTTTCGTAGTCGTGTATCTCGGTTTCGAGGTCCAGTGCCAGACCGAGGATCGAGGCTCTGTACGCGTACCGCGTGCCGTTACCCAGGGTGATCCCGACCGTAGGCCTGAATCCGGACAAACCGATCAACCAGTCCTTCCAGCGCCTCCAGTCCGACGCGAAGGCGAACACCTCCTGGACTGGGGCATTGATCTCAATGCTTGCTACGATCTTCGTCATTTTCCTGGTCCCGGCGCCGTGAAACCGGCAGCCTCAGGGTCCGCAGGAACGCAGCGACCCCGGGCCTGCCCCTTGGTTTTCGATGGGTGAGTTCCCGCAGTGAAACGCTATTTCTACCATACGTTGCGCTCGCATGTGTCCATTCAGCCACGCACCCATACCTCTTTGCCGGTGATCGGAACAGCCGTTCACGCGCCTGGGCAGCCCGATGACGCACGGAAACATGCCCGGGCCAAGAAGGTCGTCGCGGTCGAGCCGGTGCCGGCGGTCATCGCCGCTCACCGTGCGCCGGTGGGGCCCTTCGGCCATACCCCGCGACGGGAAGCGCCGGGCCGGCGGCTGCTCGGCATCCTGTTCCTGGAAATGATGTCGAACCGGATCGAAGGAGGCACGGACTCACATCAAGAGCCGCATTCTCGGAGCGCAGCGGGTAGGTCCTTGGTGACGGGGATCACAGAACCTGCGCCCGAACGATGGATTTTTAGATCGGGGCTGAAACGCAAGCCCGGGTGAACGATCAGATAGGGATAGGAAGCCGAAGAAACGCAAGGAGGCAAGCGATGAATGTGAAACGATACCTGGCAGCGGTGTCCACATGCGCTGCGCTGATTCTGGCGACAGGATCGATCGTCGCGTCTGGCCAAAAGAAGAAGGGCGATGTGCCCCCTCCTGCCAGTCGTGCGGCCGGCACGAGTACCAGCATTGCAGTGGACATCTTTGTCGGAAATGACCGGGATGCGATTCGAAAGTACTACGCGGTTCACCCCGGGAAGCTCCCGCCCGGCCTGGCAAAGCGGGGAGGGAAACTGCCGCCTGGACTCGAGAAGCAGCTGCGGCGCAAGGGCCATCTGCCGCCGGGCCTCGACAAGCGGATAGTCGCATTTCCCGTCGAATTGGAGCGCCGACTGGCTCGCTTGAAGCCCGGCCTGGCGCGAGGAGTCATCGAAGGCAGGGCGGTCATATACAACCCCAGAACTTCAGTAGTCATGGATGTAATGCTCATTCTCTGAGGGTCCCGGACTTGAGTGCTTCGGGAGTCTTGGCCGCTTGGTTCCAGAATCTGCGCGTTTTCTGCGAGTAGATTCCGACTGATCCTCTGAAACCCATCCCGGCTGGGGCTCGGCAGTTTCGGGATAGAAGCCATCTGCCGACAGGTGAACCATGCCCCCGGGATGTGTGCCCTCAGTGTCCCAGCGGACCCATCCTCCTCCCTTCCGCGATAATAGAATATCGATGCATGGCCCAGGTCGCGTGCAGCGATGGCAACCCGCTCCGCCCGTCCATATTCCTGTGCATTCGGGGACACGTCCCGCGCATGACCGACCAACCCGTTCGACATTCCCGCCGGATGAAAGTTGGTACAAGATATCTCTCAGGTGCTAGCATCAAGGGCAGTTCGACTGGAGGCGGAGCATGGAGCAGGTCGCTTACGATCGCTATCCTCCCTGGGTTGTCGTCCTTTCCAACGTTCTATCCATCAGCATCTGGATAATCGGGGCGTATATTCTGTCCGGCTTCGGCCTGCTGTGGTCGGCCCTCTACCTGGCCTACTGTATCTGGCTTGAGTTCAGACTCCTGAGGCACACCTGCGTCGATTGCTGGTACCACGGAAGGCAGTGTGCCTTTGGCAAAGGCCGGCTCTGCGGGTTGCTGTTCGAGAAAGGCGACCCTGCGGTTTTTGCAGACCGGCAAATCGGGTGGAAAGATCTCGTGCCGGATCTGATGGTCTTCCTGATTCCCTTTGTCGGCGGGATTGTCCTCGTGGTCCAGCGATTTTCAGTGTCGCTTGCGCTCTTGCTAGGCGCACTCCTGATCCTGTCGTTCCGGGGTAACGCGCTCATTCGAGGCAAACTGGCGTATGCTCATTGCAGGCAGAGGGAGATGGGCTGTCCGGCGGCGTTGCTGTTCTTTGGCAAGGCTGCTCGTGAAGGTCCCCGCCCATGACCGGAGGGATGGCGTTCCTCAAGCCGGAAAAAAAGGAAGCGGGGAGCACCTTGTTGCGGCGGGCAACAGAGAGGCAGCCGTATCCATGAATCGGTCGCCGCCGGTCCGCACGGTAGCATGCGGGAACCGGTAAGATCAAAAGCTGCGCCTGCCGGTGGCAAACTCCCGGCCGGAGGCTTAAATAGGACCTACATTTTTGGGGACTGTCATGATAAAGCGACTTTTCGCCCTATGTCTCGCTGCCGTGCTGGCGTCCGCGGCAACGAAGGCCGCAGACCGGCCTCCGAACATCGTACTCATAATCTCCGATGATCACGGCTGGCAGGACTACGGCTTCATGGGGCACCCGTACATCCGGACGCCGAATCTCGACCGGCTGGCCTCGCAATCGCTCCTGTATACGCGCGGGTATGTGCCGACCGCGCTTTGTTCACCGAGCCTGGCGACGATCATCACCGGGCGCTACCCGCAGGATCACCGCATTACCGGCAACGATCCCCCTGCGCCGCCCGGGGGTAAGACGGGTGACTGGCGCAACCATCCGGTATATGTCGCCGCCTGGGACGATCTGCGCTCTCTCATACGGCGGGTGCCCACGCTGCCCCGATTGCTCGGGCGGAAAAATTACGCGAGCCTGCAGACAGGCAAATGGTGGATGGGCAGCTACGAGGACGGCGGATTCACCGACGGCATGACCCACGGGGACAGGCGCCGCGGCGGGCGGCACGGCGACGATGGATTGAGCATCGGGCGCACGACGATGCAGCCTATCTATGATTTCATCGCCAGAGCACGCAGCGAGGCCAGGCCTTTCTTTGTCTGGTATGCGCCCATGCTGCCCCACTCGCCGCATGACGCGCCGGAGCGTCTCGTTGACGGCTACCGGGACAAGGCTCCCAGCCTGGAGCACGCGCGCTACTGGGCCAATGTCGAGTGGCTTGACGAAACCTGCGGCGAGCTGCTGGCGCACCTCGACCGCCAAGGCGTTGCCGATGATACGCTCGTCCTTTATGTGGCCGACAATGGCTGGGTGCAGTCTCCGGAAGGGGATTCGCGCAGCTTGCGCTCCAAGCGCACGCCCTACGATGCCGGCATTCGCACCCCCATCATGGTCCGCTGGCCGCGGAAGGTGAAACCGCAAAGGTCCGAGCGCCTCGCGGGAAGCATCGACATCATGCCCACGCTTCTTGCAGCGGCGGGGGTGCGGGCGCCGTCCGGATTGCCGGGCATCAACCTGCTCGACAGCGCAGCGCTGCGGAGGCGCGATACGCTCTACGGCGCCTGCTTTACGCACGACATCGTGGATCTTGGCGATCCTGCCGCGAATGTCCTCTCACGCTGGGTGATCGGAGGGGAGTGGAAACTGATCGTCCCTTGTCCCGGACGCAGCGGCGAAGGTGTGCCCTCCCACCCCCTTCTTTACAGGATCGCCGCCGATCCCGAAGAACGCCGCAACCTGGCCGGGGAGCAACCGTCGCGCCTCGAGCGCCTGCACCGTCTCCTCGACGCCTGGTGGAATCCGTGATTCGCCGGCGCGCTCGGGGGTTTACATCGTTTCGTGGAGCTTGCAGAATGGGAACGAGCCCAGGAGGAATGACATGAAACCGATCGACCGCCGCAGTTTCCTGAAAGACTCCGCAGTGTCGGTTGCCGCCGTTGCCTCAGTCGCGCCCGCGATCCGCTCCGGACCGGCCAAGGCAAGCCCGAACGATACGGTCCAGGTGGCCGTTGTAGGCGTCCGTAATCGCGGGAAGGCCCACTACCAAAACTACTGTCGAATCCCGAACGTGAGTGTCGCGGCGTTGTGCGACGTCGATGAACGTCTCTTCCCCGCGGCGATTGCGGAAGTTGAGAAGATGTCCGGCAGGAAGCCGAAGACCTATGTCGATTTCCGGCAGCTGCTCGAGGACAAGGGCATCGATGCCGTGTCCCTCGCGACGCCCGACCACTGGCATGCACTGCAGACCATCTGGGCCTGCCAGGCGGGGAAGGACGTTTATGTGGAGAAACCGGTCTCTTGGTGCGTGGAGGAGGGGCGGCGCGCCGTCCAGGCAGCCCGCAAATACAACCGCGTCGTGCAGACAGGTTCTCAGTACCGCAGCAACACGATGGTGCAGGAAGCGGTCCGGTTCATCCAGGAAGCCAAGCTGGGCAGGATCTACATGATCAAGACCTTTTACTACGGATTCCGGGAGAACATCGGACGAAAGCAGGACAGCGCGATCCCCCCGGGGGTTCACTGGGACCTTTTCCTGGGGCCGGCGCCCTACAGGCCTTTCAACGAAAACAGATTCCATTACAACTGGCACTGGTTCTGGGACACCGGCAACTCCGACCTGACCGCCAACGGCGTCCACTTTATCGACATTGCGCGCTGGAGCCTCGGGAAGATGACGCTACCGGCAAGAATCTACAGCGACGGCGGATATTACGTCTTCGACTCCGACCAGGAAACCCCCAACGTCATCTGTGCCTCATGCGAATACGAGGACAGGACGATGTTGCGCCTCGAAGTCCACAATCTGTATACGCCCATCGCCTATCCCGAGGCGGGGGCCGAAGGAGTCAGGGTCGGAGCCCTGTTTTTCGGGTCGGAGGGGTGGATGATGCTCGCGCCCGGTGAATTTAGGACCTATTACGGGAAAGGGAACCAGCCGGGGCCGCGGAGATCCGCCAAGGAGATCGCCCCTGATCCGTTGAACCGGCGGGGCACGGGGGACGAGCCGCATTTTGTGAACTTCATCGACTGTGTGCGGTCCCGCAAATGGCAGGACTTGACCGCCGACATCCTCGAGGGACACTTGTCGGCCTCGATCTGCCATCTGGCCGAGATCTCCTACCGTACGGGAAGGAGGCTTGCGTTCAACTCCTACACGGAGAAGTTCTCCGCCGACGACGAGGCGAATGCCTATCTCACCCGTGACTATCGCCACCCCTACGTGGTGCCGGAGAAGGTATAGCGACGGGCGGCCGGCAGAGCGGCCGACGCGCACGGAGGATGGAACCCCGATGCGACAACTCGTTCTGGTGCTGTGTTCGTTATGTGTTGCGGCGGCTGCCGCCTTCCCTGTGGATGACCGCGTGCCGGTGCTGATTCTTACAGGGGAGAGCGACTATCCCTACCATGACTGGCGGTCAACCACGCCTTTTTTGAGAGGGCTCCTCGAAAAGACAGGCAGGTTTGATGTAAAGGCGGCGGAGGAGGTGCGCGGTCTGACATCCCGCAGCCTTGCCCGGTACCAGGTTCTGGTTCTCAACTACAACGGGCCCCGCTGGGGCACGGAAACCGAGCGGGCCGTGGAGGAGTTCGTGCGGGAGGGCAAGGGGATGGTCGCCCTGCACGGGGTCAGCTACGGCTGCTTCTTCGGCATGCAGATGGAAAAGGGCCGCTGGGCGGCCACATCGGATCCCGGGTGGGTGGCGTACCCCCAGATGATCGGTTCGACGTGGAAACCGGACAACATAGGGCATGCCGCTCGTCACGTTTTCACGGCCCGCTGGGTGCATAGGGACCATCCCGTCAGCCTGGGTCTTGAAGAGTCCTTTCTCGCCGACGACGAGCTCTACCACCGTATGGACCTGCTGCCCAACGTCGATGTTCTGGCCCGCGCCTACAGCGACCCGAAGGTGGGAGGGACGGGCAGGGAAGAGCCGGTGCTCTGGACCGTTCCGTTCGGCCGAGGACGAGTGGTCCACACCACTCTGGGCCATGATACCGCCTCGATGTACCAGCAAGGCTTTGTGACGGCCTTTGTCCGCTCGGTGGAGTGGGCGGCGACGGGCACGGTAACATTGCCTTCGAAGCTGACTGCCGCGCCGGAAGTGCGGGAGAACGCTGTCCGGGTGCTCGTGGTCACGGGCGGCCACGGCTATCCGGTATCCTTCTACACGCTCTTCGAGGGTGATGAGAATATCCAGTGGCGTCACGCGTGTTCGCGGGCGGAGGCGTTCACGCCGAAGATGCGCGACCGCTATGACGTCGTCCTCCTGCACGACATGCACGAGGAGATAGGCGAGAACGAGCGATCGAACCTTCGGGAATTCGTGGAGGCGGGCGGCGGCATCGTGTCGACCCACCACGCGATCGTGGACTACACATCTTGGCCGTGGTGGTACGAGGAGGTGACCGGGGGGAAGTTCTTCACGCAGGCATCCGGGTCGCACCCCAAGTCGGAGTACAAGGACGACGTGCTCCTGATCGCACGGGCTGTGCGGTCGGCTGAGAGACATCCGGTATTGCGGGGCGTAGGGCCTCTTGCACTCGTGGACGAGGCTTACAGGGGCATGTGGCTTTCGCCGGGAATCACGCCACTCATGGAGACGGACAATCCCCACAACGACCGGCCGGTGGTCTACATAGGACCGTATCAGAAAGCTCGTGTGGTCTACATCCAGTTCGGACACGGCGACAGCACAATCCGGCACCCGGGTTATCGCAGGCTCGTCCGGAACGCGATCGCCTGGACCGCCCGCCGCTTGGAGTAAGGGGCGACGGGTCTCCTGCATGGCCCCTCAGATCCACTTGATGACCGGATCCTTCTTCACCGGAGGTTCCGGGATCTGCTTCGGGTATCCGACCAGTATGGGCCCGAAAATCGTCTCGCCCTGCTTGAGCTCGAGCGCCCGCACGAGCTCGTCGTTGTCGAGGATGAGCGACCCGAGTTTGACCCAGCAGGTACCCAGGCCGAGCGACTGCGCCGCCAGCATCATGTTCTGGCATGCGAGGGGGCAGGAGTCCGCCGCATAGGCCCCCTTGCCTATGACGAACACGATCGCCGGGGCGGAGTAATACACGGGGTCCTCGAGTTCCTCGTACCGTTTCATGATCACGGCGTGCCTTGCCGGATTTGTCTCCCTGAGCGGTTCGAGATACCGCTTCGAGTTGGGCACCGCCGTCTGCACGAGTTTGTTCTTGAGCTCCGGGTCTTCGACGACGACGAACCTCCAGGGCTGCGTGTTCATGCCCGAGGGGGCCCGGTTGGCCGCATCGATGATAGTCATGAGCAGGGCCCGGGCGACCGGGCGCGGCTCATAGGCCCGGACCGACCTGCGGTTGCGTATGGCGTCGAGCACTGGATTCATGTAGTCCTCCCGGTTGTGTGAAAGATCAAGCCTGACCGGCAGTCCGAGCGATAATAGCAGAGTCTCGAGTCAATCCGGGCGCGTGCTCTCGTGCGGCGAGCCGCTCCTATGGCCGGATCGGCAGGCCGGTCTGCCGGCCGCGGTCGACGGCCGCTACTCGAGAACGAATACCTCATGGTCCGCTATCGAGTCGGCCGTGAAACGGGCCCAGCCCGCCTCGGTGCTCAGATGCTGCTGCCTGCCGGACACCAGGGAACGCACCTCTGTCGGATGGGAACCGTCGGCGAGGCGGACGCGCAATCGGAGCGGACCGACGGGGAAAATACTCTCCGCAGGCGCGCGCCAGGCCGCCGGGTTGGTGAGGTTCACGACGTGCAGGATCAGCCGTTCCCCCTGCCGGTACAGGTGGCAATCCAGCAATCCCGGCCCGTCGACCTCAAGCGGGAGCTGATGCTTGCAGGTCCAGAGGATCAGGTTGGCGAGCAGGTCCCCGTGGTCCGGCAGGTTCGAGCGGGCGTAGCGCCGGTCGATGTCCGCCGGCATATAGGCGACTTGGCCTCCGCTGCCGTGTGTGCTCAGGACCAGCGCAGGCACGCTGGTTCGTTCCTCCCGCATCCACGACGTCTCGGGCGGGTAGATGGGAAATGGGGGGATGAACGTAAGCGGCACCAACGTGCCCGAGTCCACATCGAGCGGCTCCAGCATGCCCCCGTAAGGCAGGATGTCGGTTTCCCCGAAGCCGTTCAGGACCGCATGTCTTTGGCCCTGTACAAGCACTTCGTTTCCCGTCCGCGGCCCGGGCACCGTGGCGCGCAGCTCCGGCGTGAGGCGCAGGTAGGTGTGGTAGGTCTCCCGCGCCCATCTCCGTTCCGACGAATCCGCTCTTCCGAACCGGCTCGCGGCGGCACTGGTTCTGAACAGGTCGGCCAGCGCGAAATCGCTTCGCCGCCGGCCCTGCTCGTCGTAGAGGCTGGTGACCCCGGTCGCCAGCAGCGAGCCGCCGCGGGCCACAAATCTGCGGACGGACTCGCACTGAGCCTCGGACATGGCGGCCACATTTGGCAGAACGAGGAGGGTGAGCCCCGGGGCATCGCGTTCAATGTGATCGGCGTGCACGGCGATATAGGGGATGCGCGTGCGCAAGAGCGCCCGAACCATTCCCTGGTAGCACATATCCACCAGGACTGACGGGTCATCCCGTCCGTAGAAGTCGACATTTTCCTGCGACCAGACCACACCTACAGCCGCCACGGGTGTGCGACCGACCAGGTACTGCTCGTTGATTTCGTGCCATCGCATCAGAGGCTCGGCCGTGTGGTAGGCGCGCCGGTCCTCGTGGTAGGCGCCCACATGGTGCCACCAGGGCTGGATCCCGCCGGCAAAGCCGGCGACCATCCACATGCGTGCCTCCACTGCCGGTTTCGCGGCAAGACGAAAGGAATGCGTGGCTGAGAGATACATCGACATGCTCTCCAGGATCAGCTTGTCCCATCCGAGCAGGCCGTGAATCAACCTTCCCGCATGACCGTTTTCCTGGAAGCTGTCCGTGTCTCCCCGCCGTTGGTGGTCGAGCATGATGATCTGCGCGCGCCGGCAGATCTCCTTCATGTCGCGGAAGCTCCGGCTCTGGCCCAGAACCGATCCGCTGTTCATGCCGACCCACAGGCAGTGCGGTCCCCCAGCCGCCTGCGTCACGCGGTTGTTCTGATCCCATATCTCCAGGCGGCGGTCGTAGTTCCAGCGTATCCACTGGCGGTAGACGGGATCGTCCCAGTCGGGTTTCTTCGGGACAGGCTTCCCCGATCGCTCCCGAAACTTGCGTTCGCAGTTGTCGCAGTAGCAGATGGTCTCGCGTCCCAGCCCGCTCCAGCTGTTATCGGTGATGCCCTCCGGGCGCGAGCGCTCGATGATCTCGCGCAGGATCGACGGGAGATACTCTTCGTAATAGGGGCTGTTGATGCAGGCGACGAACAGATCGCCGGCCCGGTACGGACTATCATCGGCATCACGAGCAAACCAGTCCGGATGTGCGCGGTAGAAGGTCTCGGATGCACGGTTCGAGTCCATGCGCGCGAGCACGACCAGGCCGTCGGCGTGCGCGGCGCTGCAGAGTTCCCCGAACAGGTCGCGGTCGCCCAGCCACGCGGGACGATAATGCAGCGGGTACCTGCTGGGGTAGTAGGCGACGATGCCGCCCGCGTTGATGATCACGCCCTGAACGCAGGTCCGCTTCCAGTAATCGCGCCACCACGCGATGTCGTACCGGACCGGGTCCTTTTCCGTGATATTCGTCTGCCCCCAGCGGAGCGCCCTGCGGTACCACGGGATCCTCTGCCCCTGCGGGAAAGCCCGCAGAGCTGCACTGCCGGGAATCATCGACAGGAAAGTGCGTCTGCGCATGAGCGCCTCCATGGAGGTCGGGCAAGGCAGGTCTCGGTTCCTGGCCTCATCGCCCGGCAATTGCACATCTTCATCGGGAAAAGGGTTCCCTGGAGGTTCGGAAGCGAAGGAAGTCCGGGTCTATCTTGCTCCTTTGCCGTGGAGGACTCTGCCCGGCCGTGCGCCGGTATGCGTCCCCCGCTCCAGTACCGGTGTACCGTTGACCACCACATACTCCACCCCGGCCGCGTACTGATGAGGCTTCTCGAATGTCGCACGGTCGATGATGGTATCCGGCCTGAACACGGTCACATCGGCCCACATCCCCGGCCGCAGCAAGCCCCGGTCGTAGATCCGGAGCTTCGCAGCGTTCGCGGACGTCATCTTTCGCACGGCGTCCTCGAGCCCCAGGATCTTTTCATCACGGACATAGCGGCCCAGCACGCGGGGAAAGGTGCCGTAGTAGCGCGGGTGAGGGTTGCCGGCCGACAGCGGGCCCTCCGTTTTTACCGCCGTCCCGTCGGAACCGATCGAGACGAACGGCTGGCGCAGCGCCCAACGCATGTCTTCCTCCGAATGGTGGAAGTAAACGGTCGGGACCGAGCCGTTGTTGCGCTCGAGCAGTTCGAACAGCACCTCGAGAGGCGGCTTGCCGAGCGATGCGATCACCTCGCTCATGCGCTTCCCTTCGAAGCGCTTGTACTCGGGGTTCGAGAATGAGACCAGCAGCATCCCCTCCCAGCCGCCGGTCGCGGTGTAGTGGTTGTACCAGTCGGAGCCGGGAATCCCCTCCAGGATCTCCCGCTCGAGCCGCGGCCTCAGCGCCGGATCCCTGAGGCGGCCGATCATGGCCTGCACGCCCCCCTCATGGGCCCAGGGCGGGATGATGCTGGACAGATTGTTCTGCCCCGCCCGATAAGGATAGACATTCGCCGTGATCTCCAGGCCCCGGGTCCTGGCTTCCTCGATCTTGGCGATGAGCTCGGGCATCCGCCCCCAGAGCTTGTGATCGGCGATCTTGAGATGGAGGATGTCCACCGGAATGCGCGCGCGGCGGCCGATCTCGACGGCTTCCGCGACCGCGTCGAAAACGCCGGAACCCTCCGTCCGCATGTGGATGGAAAAGATCCCGCCGAACTCCGCCGCCGCTTCGCACATGGCCACAAGAGAGGCGGTGTCGATCCAATTGCCGGGAGGGCCGCTCAGGGAGCAAGCGACTCCCAACGCGCCTTCCTTCATCGCCGAGCGGACGACGGCCCGAATCCGCTCGTGCTCTTCGGGGGCTGCAGGGCCGGCCCGATCCCCGTGGACGGCGAGCCAGACCAGGTCCGAGCCGAGAAAGGAACCGATGTTCGTGGAAATTCCCCGGCGGCGAAGCTCGTCGAAGTAGCCGGTGAAGTTCCTCCACCGCTTCGACGGGGCTGCCGAACTCCCCTCGCCGAGGATCATCGAGGTGACTCCCTGCCGCACCATGCTCTGGGCATCCCCGTCCTCGACGATGGTGTAGTCGGAGTGGTTGTGGATGTCGAAGAAGCCGGGTGCGACTACCATGCCGCTCGCGTCGATCCGGCGGACGGCCGCGCGGCCGCGGAGATCGCCGATCGCCTCTATTTTGCCCCCGCGGATCCCAACGTCGGCGAGGAACCACGGATTTCCGGTGCCGTCCACCACGCGACCTTGCTGTATGACGATATCCAACGGGGGCTCCTCGGCCCGGAGGGACCCCGCTAGTGCCAGAAAAAGAATCGCCTTCCTCATGCTCGAACCCTCATCTGCGAAAAACTGTGGATGAAAGACGCCGGCCCCTCCCGGCCGGAGCCCATCATAAACCATGAACGATGCTCCCGGTGTGAAAGACAGACATTGCCCGCCTCTGGATCCCCGCCCGCCGGGTTAAGAGTACCGGATCGTCTTCATGGAAGCGGCCCTTGTGC
>JACADW010000303.1 GCA_013388445.1 Acidobacteriota bacterium
CTCCTCCTGCATGCGAGCTGTCAGCACGATGTCGTCGTTCCGGGGGTTCGTGCCTCGGATCCACGCCTCGGTGATTCCCTGCCGCGGCTCGTTGAACGAAGTCCTGATATTCACGCGCACGCGCATTGTCTTCCCGGCACGGGCCGACTCCTCCAGACGGGCATGCAGCCCGTCTCCCTCCCGCTGGGTGAGGATGAAGGCGAATGTGCCGTCTTTCCCGTCGTCCGACCTGTATGGGACCGACGACAGAGCCGCCTGGTCGGGGAAATAGGGGCGCTGCGGCGCGTAGGCGATGACGCCGGCGGCGCCGAACTTCCATACGGCCAGCGCATGCACCGCGTGAGCGTTGTCGCCGGCAAGTACGATCTTTCCCTTCACTTCCTTGCCGTGGTAATCGGATTCACGCGTCCCTGAACCGACATCGATGAGCTCGGCCGTCATGTCGGTGCTGCGGCTGTTGACCGCCACACGGAGGGGAGATTCCAGTGTGTCGCCGAGTTTGGCGGCTTCCGGGTCGACAATCCAGGCCTCGCCTGACTGCACGTTCCACGGGCGGCCGGTACCGCCCAGCCAGAAGACCGTCACGTCGGCAAGCCCATAGCTGCGCGCTTTGTCGGCAACCCACCTGGCCTGGGCTTCAAAATCGTCGTTGCTGCCGTTTGGTGAGTGATAGAGCGTCAGGTGGCGGATCAGGTCGAATGAGTTGTCACCCGAGATCTCGTTTTCAAAGGCCTGCCAGACCTTCGGTGCGACACCAGGGGATGTTTGAGCCATGGAGCAGAGCGGCAGGAAAAGTACGACCAAGAACAGTGATCGCTTCATCACGTTCTCCTTCGGAATGCGGCCTTCTGCCGCCGCTTTGATATCAAGCGGGTTCGAAGTCAATGTCGCAGTTCAGGGAATCGCAGAGCGACTGAAGTTCGGAACGTAACTCCCGGATGGGAATACCGGTGGGGACTGTTACCTTCATCTCCATCAGGAACAGAGGCGTTCCCATGAATGGCGCCGATTCCTGGCGCGCCGCCAGTTCCTCGATGTTCACGCCGCGCGCACGCAGGACGTCGCTGACCTGGTGGATGATCCCCGGCTGGTCCATCGAGTACGTCTTGAGCTTGAACGGGATACCCTGAAGCGGTCGCGGATGCGGCTCGGTTTCCGTAATCGTCAGCGTCAGCCCCATTTCCTTCGCCAGCGCGGGGAGCGAGTGCTGCAGGCGGGCCGCCGCCTCATCCCCTGCCTCAAACAGGACTATGATGGCGAACTGCCCTCTCAGATTGACCATGCGCGAGTCCAGGACATTGGCGCCGCCGGCATGCAGATGTCCTGTGAACTCACCCACGATCCCCGGCCGATCCGGGCCTATGGCGTTGACAATCAGCTGCCGCACGAGATCCCTCCTTGAGCCGGCTCCGGGCCGGGCACAGATGTGTTTCTATCGCGGCGATGCCGCGGGAGCAAGAGAATTTCTGGCATGAGCGAGGCCGGCAGACGGTCATAACTGACGAGGTTACGTGCTCCCATTCGCCCGGTACCTGTTTATGCCCTGTTTTGAGAACAGATGCCGGGTGAGTGCCGGACCGGCGGTTCCGGTTGTGCGGGATGGCTGGAAAGCGCCACCGGCCCACGATATGCGGTGATGGCAGCCGGCACCCACCTGTCAAGCACGGCCCAAGGCTGGATCACCCTTCTGTCTCAGGCGCGGCCGCGCGCAGGAGTCGCAGAGCCTCCTTCAAGTCATCCGGAAGCGGCGACTCAACAAAGAGCATACCGGTACCCGACGGGTGCGGTATGCGGATCCAGCAGGCATGAAGCGGTGTGCGCTGAAGCACGATCCTTCGACCGGCGGACGAGACGGCGGGAACAAGATCGCATGCAGTCAGCGGGGTCTTACGGCCATAGGTGGGATCGAAAGCCAGAGGATGCCCGATGTACTTAAGGTGGACGCGCAACTGATGGCTTCGACCGGTTGCAGGGCGGAGCTCAACCCAAGTAAGCCTTTCGAAGCGCTCCAGCACCTTCCAGCGGGTGAGAGACGGCTGCCCCCGCTCGTCCTTCTTTGCCGGACGCATGCGCCCCCGCCGGGCGGGGTACAAGGCAGTGTCGACCGTGCCCTCACCGCTCATATCCCCTTCCACAAGGGCGAGATAGCCTTTCTCCGCTTCACCACGGTCAAAACTCAGGTTCAGTGCCCTGTGAGCCGCGGCACTGCGTGCAAACAGCACCACTCCGCTCGTGCCCCGGTCCAGACGATGAACCACGTAACCGCGCTCGCCGAAAGCGGTCAGATAGTCATCCACAATCTCCCGGAGTGACTTCCCCGCACGCGCACGATCGGGAATAACCACTCTGCCGGGAGGCTTGTCAACAGCCAGAACGTCAGAGTCCTGATAAAGAATGCTCAGCATCCGCTATAGATAGGAAATTTTCGGAAAGGAGGTTTTGGCACAACAAACCGGACGGCACGCAGCAACCAACCGTGAATGTATCGATGATCACGCCTTGTCAGGCACCCAGGATACGGACAAGGTGCCGAAGCTCGTCGTCGGTCGTGTCGTTCGGCACGGAACACCCGGGCGCGAGAATGAAGCTTCTGCCGGCGGCAGCCCGAGCCGCTGCCCCCTCCCATCATCCCACATTCTATCTCGAAAGGAGGGCTTCGGTCAGGACACGGCCGACGGAGCCGCTGGGAGGCTCCACGTCGAGCAGGGAACTGAGCGTCGGCGCGAGGTCGTTTAGGGTGACCGTCTGATCGTACCTCCCGGGCCGGATCCCCGGACCCATGAGGATGATGGGCACATGGGCATCATAGCTGTAGGCGGTGCCGTGCGTTGTCCCGCTCCGCCCGAACATCCAGTAGGGCTCCAGAAGGATGTAGATATCGGCGCCACGGGAGGTGTGGTGCCCGTTGAGCACCCTTCGCCCGACAAGGTCCTCATACATGGCCCTGCTGGCGAGCTGCTCGCCTGTATAGACCCGGAAGACGCGCGGGATACCCTCTATGGCTTCCCTGGCTGCCCCACAGACTTCGGCAATGCTCAGCTTCTTTTCGCGGATGAGCGGACGGTTCAGATAGAGGGAATGTTCCGATGGGCTCAAGATCCATTTGCCCTCGCCAAATCTCTTTGCGAGCGCGGCTTGAACCGTTGTCTGGATGACGCCGGCAGGCATCCGCCCGCCGGGAATTCCTCGGCCTGCGGAACCTTCCGGCATCGGGGCGACACCATGATCGGCCGTGAAAACATAGAGTATGTTCCGACCCCCGATCTGCTGGTCCAGAAATCGGAACAGCTTGCCTATCGCCTGGTCGGTCTCGATCGAAATGTCGCGCACCTCGGCGGCATCGGGACCGTACTGATGTCCAACGTAGTCGTTTGACGAAAATGATATGGCGAAAAGGTCGGTGGCTTCCCGGCTGCCCAGCTCTTCATTCTTGACTGCAGCCTCGGCAAAAGCCTCCAGGAGGTCGTTTCCGAAGGGAGTCGCCACGAGTGCCGAGTACGCCCTCTCATCGTCAGGCAGCTTCCGTCCCAGCCACTGTGCGCCCTTGTATTGACCGGCCGCAGTGGAATTGAATTGGACGACCCAATCGGGCAGGTGCGATCGGTAATAAGTGCTTGTAACAAAACGACCGCTCGAGCCCTCATACCAGTACGCCGCATCCGCCAGGTGGCCTGCCATCAGAATCGCGGCCCGGTCCTTCAGGGAAACTCCGATCACGCAGCTCCTTCCGCCGCTGGCGATCTTCATCTCATCGCCGACGGTGCTCACCAGAAGCCGCCGAGGGGATGCGCCCCCGCCGCCGCTTCCGCCCACGTTCGACACCGCCGGGTCAGAAACGCTTGTGACCTGTGTGGAGGTTTCCCGATCATACCAGTCATTGCCGATGATGCCGCTGACGGAGGGGGTTGCCCCGGTCAGTATGGCGCTGTGTCCTATCGCGGTGACGGTCGGGAAGTGCTCGAAGTAGGCGTTCGTAAAGACCGCCCCCTTTTCGAGCAGCGTGTGAAGCCCTTCTTTGTAGTCCGCCCGAAAGCGGGTCAAGTAGTCATAGCGGAACTGGTCCGCGACGATGACGACCACGAGCTTCGGCTTTTGGGCCCGTTCCGGGGCAGCGCCCGCAAGCGCCGCC
Source organism: Acidobacteriota bacterium (assembly GCA_013388445.1). Taxonomy (GTDB): domain Bacteria; phylum Acidobacteriota; class UBA6911; order UBA6911; family UBA6911; genus JACADW01. The sequence goes on from JACADW010000303.1 coordinate 4,130, forward strand.
ATCAACAGCCATGCAAGAAGACTCATCATCCTTTGCTCCACTCAAGGTAAGACTGCAAATCAGCAGAAGAACGAAACGTTAGTATCCAGAAGCGGCAGCGTCAATGCTCAGTCCCCGCGCAATGACATGGAGTAATGGAGTCATCTGCCCTGTCCCGGGATGATCACCTCCCAGCACTCCGGCACTCCATTATTCCGGCTCCGCCTCACGGCGATAATTGTGGGTTTCCCGGATCACATGCAGTCTTGCCATCGCCCGAGCGGGCTTGAGCACGACGGAGCTGCCAGCGCATGCAGGGGGCCGGCTGCCACTCAGCGAATCTGCCCAGCTTCCGGAGGACCAGCGGATTGGACAGGGATCCCGGAAGCCCGCCTGTGCAGACGGTGACTGCAGCCACTGCAGCGGAGCGCTGCAGCTGGGTCTGCGAGTCTTCCGAATACCACGAGAGATGGTCGGTCAGCAAGACCTTCGGGTGCCTGCGCAGCGGCGAGGCCGGGGGCAGAGGTTCTTCCGCAAAGACATCCAAGGCGGCTCTGGCAAGCGGGCCCTGATCGAGTGCTTCCAGGAGCGCCGCCGCATCCACAACAGCGCCGCGCGCGGTGTTGACGAGGATCGATCCCCGCCTCATCAGGCCGAATTCACGCCGACCGATCAGGTGATGAGTCTCCGGCAGCAGGGGCAGATGGAGGGACAGATAGTCCGATTCGCGACAGAGGGTTTCCAGAGTCACGAGGCTCACGCCGAGCGATTCGGCATGCTCCCTCTCCACGTAAGGGTCAGTTGCCAGGATCCGCAGGTTCCAGGACCGCAGCTTCCGTGCCACCTCGCTCCCGATCTGTCCCAGGCCGACAATTCCCAGCGTACGTCCTGCCATGCGATAGAGCTTGATCTCGCGCTCGACATCCCATTCCCCTGCTCTCATCCGGGCGTTCGTCCAGGAAACGTCGCGAACGCAGTCCAGCAGCAGGCCGATGGCGTGTGTGGAAACCTCGTCTATGCAGTAGTCCGGGATATTCGCGACGATGATCCCTGCATCCGTGGCAGCTTCGACGTCGATGTTGTCGGTGCCGACGCCGTAGCGCACGATCACCCGGCAACGGCGGAACTGCGCGATCATCCCTGCCGTCACCTGCACGCGGCGCAGCAGAATCGCATGCGCATCCCGGCAGAGTTCCAGCCTGAACTCGAGCGGCCGGTCCTGCGCGTCGATCAGCTCGCCCCCTGCGGCGCTCACGATCTCGCGCTCCACTCTGTTGCTCCCGTAACCGCTCTCCAAGAGGACCACCCGGAATCCGGCCATTTCCTTTACCTCTTCGCTGCGATGGAAATCTGCCGCAAGCGGAACCGGCATAGGCAAATCGGACATCCAACCTCAAGTCCGAGGCCGCGGTCCGGCCGCCCACGCCGTTCAATGCCGCGCGCGAACGGCACTTCCTGGGGCAAGTTCCGCACGCCTGCCGATTACTAGCACAGAGGCCGAAAAATGCCAAATCAATCCTGTCACGGTCTTGCCATACCCACGTCACTCGTGAAATCGGCCGGCCGGGGCGCGCCGGATCGAGGGATCTGCTCGAGATCATGAAATCCAGGGCTCCCGAAGCTGGTGTCGAAGCCATCTACCGCCGTTGGGTCGAGGAGACACACGGCGATGAAGACATCGGCTCCGGAAGCCTGACGGGAATCGGCGACATCCTGAGGCAGCTCCTTTCTCTGCGGAGACCCGCTGGTTCCAGAGAACCGTGAAGACACCGGATACCCCTGCGCCCAAGCGGCAAACCAGGGGTACAGCCGAGGCCCATGCCGGCCGATGAGGAAAGTACCCCTTTACCGCTTCCGGACAGCAGAGGCTTATGCACAGGCAGCTTGAACTGGTCGAATCCGCGCGCACTGGTCAGGACATCGGCGCAAACAGGTTTCTTGAAGAGTTCGTCCTTCAGAACGAGGGGCAGCCGTATGCGGCCGAGGCGCCTGTGATGCCCACGACCATAGAGTCCACCGGCCTCAGCTCCAAGTTTCTCGGCAGCCTGGTCCTTAAATCTCTCCATGTCATCGGATTCGAAACGGGCCCCGAAGTCGCCGGATTCCTCAAGCTCAGCCAGCCGGTGGTCGAGAAACTGCTGACCGGCCTGAAACAGCAGGGACTCGTGGAGGTTCTCGGTTCCGTCAGCGCCACCGTTCCGCTGCTCCGGTATGGCCTGACCTCCTGCGGCCGGGATCTCGCCGCTGATGCGGTGAAGCAGTGTGAGTACGTCGGGCCGGCTCCGGTCAACCTGAACGATTACAAGGCCCAAGTCGCCCGGCAAAGCATCACGATGGAACGTGTCACCGCCCAATCGCTCGCAAAGGTGTTCTCGCATCTGGTTTTGCAGAGCCGGCTGATACGCAGGCTGGGCCCGGCGGTCAACTCGGGGCGTTCGCTGCTGCTCTATGGCCCGCCCGGAAACGGGAAGACCTCCATCAGCGAGGCGATCGGGCGTGTCTTCAGACAGGCGATCTACATACCCTATTGCATGGAGGTCGATGGCCAGATCATCAAAATTTTCGACCCCACGGTCCACGTGGCCCTGGTCGACGATGCAGCCCCGACGCGGGCGGACAGAGAGATCATCAACCTCTTGAAACGCAGGGATGATCCCCGCTGGGTCAAGTGCCGGAGGCCTGTGGTGATTGTCGGCGGCGAGCTGACGCTGGATATGCTCGACCTGGATTTTGATCCGATCTCGAAGTTCTATGAGGCGCCTGTTCAGGTCAAGGCTGCCGGCGGGGTTTTCATCATCGATGACTTTGGGCGCCAGCTGGTCCGCCCGAAAGATCTGCTAAACCGCTGGATAGTCCCTCTTGAGAAGCGGATTGACTACCTTACGGTTCACACGGGGAAGAAATTCGATCTGCCGTTCGACGAACTGATCATCTTTTCTACGAATATTCCACCGAACGAGCTTATGGACGCAGCGCTGCTGCGGAGGGTCAAGTACAAGCTGCGGATCGATCCGCCGCAGTTCAGCGACTATGTGAAGATCTTTCACAGGGTGTGCGAGGAGAACGGGCTCGAACTGCCCGATGTGGTTCTTAACTACCTCGTGAACGACTTCTATCCCAAGACAGGTTCCGGCTGCGCCGCGTTTCATCCGTTGTTCATCGTTGAACACGCGATTGCCACATGCCGCTTTGAGGGGATTCAGCCCCGTCTGACACTCGACCTGGTCAAGGACGCACTATCGAACCTTTATATCCATGACCAGGACCACGACCTGAGCGCCAACGCTCCCGCCGGCGTGTAATGTCTGGCTCGGAGAGGCCGGGCGCCCTCTCACGCGGGCAGGCCGTCCGGATGTGCGGAGGCTGGCGTCGCCCGCCGGGAGCATCGCAGCAGAACAGATTCCCAGGAGAGGGAGCCAAGCCGGCACCATGGCACAGCTGAGAGGATTCGGCATGGGCTTGCCTGCAGAAATTGATATTCGCCTGGCAGATATGTGAGATTTCTTGTGAAACACTCCTGAACCGCAGGAATGGAATCAGTGATTGTGAAATCTCGAGTCCCCATGCACGGGCATTCCGAAGGGAGCGGTCCCCTGGTTGCCGTTCCTGGGGGATCGGAGAAGATTGCGAGGCCCATCATGACCCGGCGAATCCTGATTGTCCTGGCGGCGATGCCGCTTATGTTCGGACCGCTCTTGAGCCAGTCCCCTCAGCAGAACGATGAGCAAGGTCAAAAGGAGAAGATTCCGTCATTTCGATGGCTCGATCCGGCGGGTGAAAGCGCTGGTGTGCGGCTCGAAACGCGCAAGCTCGACAGGATCTCGCTGGGAGGGCAGTATGGCTCGGCGTCCGAAGCGGAGAAGGAAACGGCGCCGCTCGGCGACAACGGGATGCGGACCACCATCCGAGTCTACGATCGCGACGCCAACGGGAGCCGTACACTCGTGGAGACCGTCGTCGAGGAGGTGAGAAATCTGCCCGGTGACCGCACCCAGGCGATACGCACGGTATCAC
>JACADW010000001.1 GCA_013388445.1 Acidobacteriota bacterium
CTCGCGCTGCTGACCTTCGTCGTTGTGATGCTGCTGTTGTTCCGATAACAGGGCAGGAGGATCGGCGACGGATCGGCTGGGCGCAGGGGCAGCGGCGCTGTTCGTGCGCCCTGCGGCCTCTTGCGACGGGGATTAATCCTCTATCTCGTGGATGGTAGTGAGGCCTCGGAGCTCGAAGTCCTTCTTCCCCGCCGGCGTTCTGATCTCGACGACTTCGCCGAGCTGCTTGCCGATCAGGCTTCTCCCGATCGGTGACGTGATGGAGATCAGTCCCGCGGCCACGTCCGACTCTTCAGGGCTGACCAGCCGGTAGGCGATCTCCTTGTCGGTCTCATAATCGTAGAGCACCACCTTGGACCCATACGCCGCCCGGTCAGTCGGGATCTTATCCAGGTTGACCAGCGAGAGCGAGGCCAGCCTTTTCTGAAGAATCGCCTTACGCTGTTCGAGGAAGTGCTGACGCTCCTTGGCCGCCTTGAATTCGGCGTTCTCGCTCAGGTCCCCGTGTTCCCTGGCCTTGAGGATCTCCCGCGGGAGGTCCACACGCAGTTCTCGTTCGATCGCATTCAGCTCATCCTGCAAACGCTTCCGCACGTCAATCATCGTGTCCGCCTGTTATTCGAGGTGTCGGGGATGATACAGGACTATTTTAGTGTCAGAGCGGAATTGCTGGCAAGGTTCAGGATGTCCGCCGGGTAGACGCCGAGCCAGAGGATGCCCGCCACGCCGATCGCGATAATTGCCAGCACTGGGGGGCTGATGGGCTCGGGCGGGAGTGCGTTATCGGCTGCCTCCCTCATGTACATCACGACCATAACCCGGAAGTAGTAGTAGACCGAGACGACGCTGTTGAGAACGCCGATGACGGCGAGCCCGATGTAGCCTGCCTCGACGGCCGCGCTGAAGAGATAGAACTTGCCGAGAAACCCGCCGGTGAGCGGGATCCCGGCCAGTGAGATCAGAAACACCGAAAGGGAGGCGGCGATGAACGGTGCGCTGCGGCTCAGACCGGCATAGTCCTCCAGGTTGACACGTTTGTCGCCCTGGCGGCTGAGCGACAGCACGATGGTCAGCGCCCCCAGGTTCATCACGGTGTAAACCACGAGGTAGAAAAGGACGGCGCCGAAACCGTTGCCCGTGTTCGTCACCACACCGATGAGCAGGTAGCCCGCATGGGCTATGGCCGAATAGGCGAGCATGCGCTTGAGGTCCGTCTGGAGCACAGCCACCACGTTACCGAGGGTCATGGTCAGGATGCTTACTGCCCAGAGCAGCCGGGTCCAATCATCGGCCATCGCCGGCAGCGCCTGCGCGAGAATCCTCAGGAGCGCGGCGAATGCCGCGGCTTTGGGACCCACCGTCATGAAGGCCGTCACGGGCGTGGGAGCTCCCTGGTACACGTCGGGTGCCCAGGCGTGAAAGGGCACCAGGGCCGCCTTGAAGCCAAAGCCGACCAGAAGGAGCACCAGTCCGGCGACAGCGGTCACCTGAACCTGCCCCGGGAGTGTGCCCACGTCCCGGATCACCTGATAGTTGGTGCTCCCGGATGTGCCGTAGATCAGTGCGATTCCATAGAGGAGGAACGCTGTGGCGAATGACCCGAGGAGGAAGTATTTCAGCGCGGATTCGTTCGAGTGAGCGTCCGAGCGCTTGAAACCGGCTAGCACGTAGGTGGCGATCGAGAGTATCTCGATTGCGAGGAAGGTGAGAATGAGGTCGCCGCTGGCGGCCATGAGCGACATGCCGGAACAGGCGAAGAGCAACAGGGCGTAGTACTCCCCCCGCTCGATCTCCTCGCGCTGGTTGAATCGGATGGAGACAAGGGCCGCGATGGCCGTGATCACCAGAAACAGCCACTGAAAGAACATGGTGAAATTGTCGACGATAAACATGCCGTGGAACAGGGTCCGCGGCGTGCTGTTCCACTGGAAGCCGAGGCTGTAGGCGGCCAGCGCCGATGCAATCACGGCCATCTGCCCGAGCCGGCCCTTGCGTCCCGGCGCCGTAAAGGGCTCGAGCAGCATTACCAGAATGCCTGCTGTGATCAGGATCAGTTGCGGGACCAGCGGCAAGTAAGTTGCGATCATCTGCCGTCACTCTTTCTTATTGCGGGAGTCTTGAGTTGGCGGACCTGGTATCCGCCCTCCGGGGCCCGGGCATCGTGCACCCGCTTCTGGACCAGTTCCAGGCTGGCATCCATCCGGCGGAGGAATGGAGCCGAATAGACGCCCATCCAAAGCATCATGATGACGATCGGGATCAACACAGCCCGGTCGCGGCTGCGGATATCGCCCATCGCGGCGTTGGCCGGGTCCGTAACCTTGCCGAGGAAGACGCGCTGATACATCCAGAGCATGTAGACCGCGCCCAAGATCATCCCCGTGGCCGCGATGGCCGCGTAGGTGCGGTTTCGCAGGAATGTGCCTACAAGGGCTAGCACCTCACCGACGAAACCGTTGAGGCCGGGCAGGCCGATCGACGAGAGCGTCACGACAAGGAAGAACGCTGCCAGTACGGGGCTGTTGTGCGCCAGGCCGCCGAAGTTTGCGATCATCCGCGTGTGCCGGCGGTCGTAGATCATCCCCACGAGGAGGAACAGCGCGCCCGTCGAGAGGCCATGATTGAGCATCTGCATCGTCGCGCCCTCAAGACCCTGCAAAGTGAAAGCGAACATCCCCACGATGATCAGGCCCATATGGCTCACCGATGAATAAGCGACAAGCTTCTTCAGGTCGGGCTGAACCATCGCGACGAGCGCTCCGTACACGATCCCCACCAGTCCCAGCACCGACAGGTACGGCGCGGCCGCCACGGCGGCGGCAGGGAAGAGCGGAAGGCAGAATCTCAGCAAGCCGTATGTGCCCATCTTGAGCAGCACGCCGGCCAGGATGACCGATCCGGCCGTCGGGGCTTCGACATGAGCGTCGGGCAACCAGGTGTGGAAGGGGAAAATCGGGACCTTGATGGCGAAGGCGATCAGGAATGCCATGAACAGCCAGAACTCGGCCCGATGGCTCAGCACGAGCCTGCCCGATTCGAGGTTTTGGTAAACGGCAAGAAGGTCGAAGGTCGTTCCGCCGTTTGCCAGGAAGAGGTAGATGATGGCCACCAGCATGAGAAGCGAGCCGACCATCGTATACAGGATGAACTTCACGGCCGCATAGATGCGGTGCTCTCCGCCCCAGATGCCGATCAGGAAATACATCGGGATCAGCATGACCTCCCAGAACACATAGAAGAGCACCAGGTCAAGCGCGCAGAATACGCCGACCATCCCGGTTTCCAGCAGGAGCATGCAGATGAGGAAACCTTTCAGCCGCTGCGCTATGGAATTCCACGATGCGAGAAGGGCAAGCGGGGTGAGGAAGGTTGTCAGGGCGACCAGAAAAAGGCTGATTCCGTCGATGCCGAGATGGTGGCTGATGCTGTATCCGCCCGCCTGGATCCAGGCCGACTCCTCTACGAATTGCATCCCCCCGTAACCGGGATCGAAGTGATAGACAGGATAGAGGGAAAGGAGGAAGACGCCGGTCGAGCCGAGCACTGCGAACCACTTCAGCGCACGCGCGGATCCCCCGGGGAAGAAAACGAGGGCCGCGGCCAGGGCCGCCGGCAGGTAGGTGAGCCAGCTGAGGATATGAGTGATCTGCATCGCCGTCCTCTCAACCGCGCATCCGGGCGACGTAGTAGAGCAGCAAAGCTGCGCCCGTCAGGATCCAGCTCGCATAGCTGCGGACCAGTCCGTTCTGGACGTATTTCAACAACCCTCCCCATACCCGCATGGATGCGCCGACGCCGTTGACTGTCCCGTCGACGATTCCGACATCGATCCCCTTCCAAAGCATCTCTCTCGAGACCACGACTATCGGGTTGACGAGCAGGCGGTCGTAGATCTCGTCCACATAGTACTTTCGATACAGCAGCGTATAGGGTCCTCTGGCGCGGGCGGCCAGTAACCCTGCGGCTGCAGGATTGCCGACGTACATGTATCGGGCCAAGAAAATCCCAATCAGGGCCGCCAGCACGGAGACCAGGGCAAATACGAATTCCACACTGTGAGATATCTCGTGCGTCTCCGGCCGATGGGCGTGCGCGAGCGCGGGCGCCAGGAACTCGGCGAAGCGGTTCGGCCCAAGGCCCATCCACGGTGGCAGGCCTACAAACCCGCCGACGGTGGCCAGGATCGCCAGGATGACCAGGGGGATGGTCATGCTTGGCGGCGATTCGTGCAGGTGATGCCGCACATCATCCCCGAAGCGCTCGGGACCGTGAAATGCGAGGAAGGTCAGCCGGAACATGTAGAAAGCGGTCAACCCGGCCGTGGCAAGACCGACGGCCCAAACGACCGGATGCCCGCCGGCCCACGCCGAAAAGAGTATTTCGTCCTTGCTGAAAAAACCCGCGAGCGGGAAGATGCCGCTGATCGCGAGGGCCGCGATGCACATGGTCCGGTATGTGATCGGGGCATACCGGCGCAGGCCTCCCATCCGCGTCAGGTCCTGCTCGCCGCCCATGGCGTGGATCACGCTGCCGGCCCCCAGGAAAAGCAGGGCCTTGAAAAAGGCGTGTGTCATCAGATGAAAGATTCCCGCGGAAAAAGCCGTCACGCCCGCGGCGACGAACATGTACCCAAGTTGGCTGACCGTCGAGTAGGCGAGCACGCGCTTGATGTCGGTCTGCGTCAGGCCGATCGTCGCGGCGAGCCAGGCGGTCAGGATCCCCACGACCGTCACAACACCCAAGGCGGCTTCGGAGCGGCTGTAAATGGGAGCGCAGCGCACGACCATGTAGACACCCGCAGTCACCATGGTCGCGGCATGAATCAGGGCGCTGACCGGCGTCGGACCCTCCATCGCGTCCGGCAGCCAGACGTACAGCGGTATCTGCGCGCTCTTACCGATGGCTCCCACGAAAAGCAGCAGAGCGATGGCCGTCAGCAGGCCGACACCGGTTTCCGCAGGGAACCGTACGGGGGCGGATGCGATCTGGCGGAAGACCTCGGCAAAATCAAGCGACCCGAACGTCGCGAACACCAGGAAGACCCCGAGGATGAAACCGACGTCGCCGATGCGGTTGACGACGAACGCCTTCTTGCCCGCGTCACCGGCGCTCTTCCGGTCGATGTAGTACCCGATCAAAAGGTAAGAACACAGCCCGACACCCTCCCAGCCGACGAACATCATGAGGAAGTTGCCGGCCATGACCAGGACCAGCATCGCAAAGAGGAACAGGTTCATGTAGGAGAAGAAGCGGTAGTACCCGCCGTCACCGTGCATGTACCCGATCGAGTAGACATGAATGACGAAGCCGACGCCGGTGACCACCAGGATCATCACGCCCGAGAGCGGGTCGAGCAGGAACTGCGCCTCCGCGACGAAATCGCCGCAGGCGATCCAGGTGAAGTAGCTTATCAGCACCTCTCGATTCTGAGGCGCCGCGCGGACAAGGTCCAGGACGGCGGCCGCGGCCGCGAGGAACGCCAGCCCCGCGCTCCCGCATCCGACCCAGGTCACGAAGGAACTGCCCAGACGCTTGCCAGCCAACCCGTTCAACGCGGAACCGGCCAGGGGGAGCAGCGGGATCAGCCACAGGTAGTCCAACATCAGCCCGACCTCACCACTTCATCAGATCCGCATCGTCCACGTTGAGCGTCCTGCGGTTCCTGTAAAGCGTGATGGTGATCGCCAGGCCCACGGCGGCTTCCGCGGCTGCGACCACCATGACGAAGAAGACGAAGATCTGGCCGTGCACCTGGTCCAGGTAGCGTGAGAAGGCCACAAACGACAGATTGGCGGCGTTCAGCATGAGCTCAATACAGAGGAAAATCGCGATGATGTTCTTCTTTACTATGACGCCGGCAGCCCCGACGGCGAAGAGCAACGCGCTGAGGATCAGATAGTGGTGGAGGCCCATATTATGCCTTCGCCTGCCTCCTGGCCAGAACGACCGCGCCGACGATGGCGACGAGGATCAAGACAGATGTCAATTCGAAAGGCAGCAGATACTCGTCGAACAGCACCGCGGCAAGCCTCCGGACGGATCCCACGCCGCCCGCCGCAGAGTCCAGGAGGCGGGGAACATGAGCCAGCTCATAGGCGTTCAGGAGCGGATAGAGGAATATCAGGATTGCCAGGCCGAGCAAGACAGCGACATAATTCAGGTATCGCCTCTTGTCTCTTGCGGCCTCGGCTGAAAACGGGTCCAGGAGCATGATCACGAACAGAAACAGAACCATGATCGCTCCCGCATAGACGATCACCTGAACCGTCGCGATGAAGGGAGACTGCAGGAGCATGTAAACGCCCGCAACCGAGGTCAGGCAGACAATCAGGGAGAGTGCCGAGTAGAAAACGCGCCGCTGGAGGAGAACATTGACCGCCGCCGCCATCGCGACGACCGCAAACAGGTAGAACAGCGCCGTATCGAGTGCCGATTCCATTTATTTGAGCGATTCGAGGATCTCGTCGATCCTTTGGACGGTCAGGTTTTCATAGTAGTCTTCGTTGATCTGCGCCACCGGCGCGGTGTCGCACGACGCGAGGCATTCCACTTCGAGAAGGGTGAACTTGCCGTCCGCCGTCGTCTCTCCGGGCTTGATCCCCAGCCTCTTCTCGAGATGTGCCAGTATCTCTTCCGCTTTGCACAGCAGACACGAGATGTTTGTGCAAACCTGGATGACATACTTGCCCACCGGCTTTCTGTACAACATCGTGTAAAAGGAGACGACCTCGTAGACTTCGTTCGGGGAGAGATCAAATATCTCCGCGATTTCACAAATCACGTCAGGCGCGAGGTAGCCGGCCTCGGACTGTGCCAGCTGAAGCGAAGGTATCAGCGCGGACCGCCGCTGGGGATATTTCCCGATCAGCGCTCCGATCTTCTGTCTCGTGGTATCCGATAGCATGCGTGGTCGGGCTTGTGCACCAGCGTTTATCCGGCGATTCGCGTCGAATCGCGCAAGTACTTGGAAATCAATTACTTGGGCGAGCTCCAGAGCCGTCGGAGAAGGGATGATATTAGTGGACTGTTTCTCGCGGTGTCAAGGCTTTTCTGGCCGGTGACCGACGCTTGGATGCCTCTTGATTTGGCCGAGAAGCAGCCGTTATTATTGCGTTGTGAAGGATCATCTGACGCTGGTAATCAATGGCGAAAACAGGACTTTGCCCGCTGTGTCCAACGTCCTGGAGATGCTCTCTCAGCTCGGCATCGCACCCGATCGGATCGCGGTGGAGCTGAACGGGCGCATCGTCCGGCGGAGGGATTGGGCGGTGACGGCGGTTTCCGATCGTGACAAGGTTGAAATCGTTCAATTTGTCGGGGGCGGCTAGCACCGTCGTCCCGCGCGACGAAAGCCAGGGGGGGTGCTCCACGTGCGCTCTGCTGCAGAAGGCTCCCGGCGGGGTTCGGAATTCTCACGTCCATTTACTGACGCTCGAGTCTGTTGCCGCGCGGCAAAGATCCTTCACCGCGGGGACGCACAGACTCGAGGCGAGGTCTTTACGGAGCCGGGGCGAGGCCTGGAGTTGAGGTATGACATATTCGCTTGCAGATGATTCACTGGCCCTCGGCGGCCGTACATTCCGGTCACGGCTTTTTATCGGGACGGGAAAATATTCCAGTTTCACCCTGATGCGGGAGGCACTTGAAGCCTCTGGCGCCGAAGTCGTCACCGTCGCCGTCCGGCGGGTGAACCTGTCGGACCGGTCGAAGGAATCGCTGCTGGACTACATCGACAGGGATCGGTTCACGATCCTGCCGAACACTGCGGGGTGCTACACGGCCGAAGAGGCGATCCGCGCGGCGAACCTTGGCCGGGAGGCGGGCTTGTCGGACTGGGTGAAGCTCGAAGTCATCGGAGATGAAAAAACTCTGTTCCCGGATACCGAGGCGCTTCTTGCGGCGACAAGGGTCCTCGTGAGGGATGGCTTCGTGGTTCTGCCCTATACGAACGACGATCCGATTGTGGCGCGCAAGCTGCAGGATGCGGGAGCGGCGGCGGTCATGCCTCTGGGTGCCCCCATCGGTTCCGGGATGGGAATTCAGAATCGCGCGAACATCAGGATCATCCTCGAGACCGTTTCGGTCCCGGTTATCATCGATGCCGGGGTCGGCACCGCATCGGATGCGACGATAGCGATGGAACTCGGCTGCCATGCCGTGCTCATGAATACGGGCATCGCCGGTGCAGACGATCCGGTTGCCATGGCCGCGGCCATGAAAAGGGCTGTCGAAGCGGGGCGGCTCGCCTACAAGGCCGGACGCATTCCCAAGAGACTTTACGCCACCGCAAGCAGCCCTCTCCAGGGTATCTCCCGCTAGCTTACGGCACGGGCACGTAACTTGAGTCTGACTCGATGAGCGGAGTCTGGCGGCAATCCCGGTCACTTACGATGGATGGATCGGCTTGATGACGCTGACTGTCGAACTGGGACACCGGAGCTACCCGGTCATGGTGGGCGAAGGATTGATCCGGTCTGCCGGTGCGAGACTGAAGCGGCTCGGGTTTGCCTCGCCGCCGATTGTCGTCACCAACAGAACGGTCCTGGGTCTGCACGGGAAGGAACTCTTCGGGTCGTTGGAGAGCGCCTTCGGGGCTTGTCCCGTGATCACGATCGGGGACGGCGAGAGGTTCAAGAACCATGAAACACTGATCCGGATTTATAACGGGCTGTTTCGGTCTCGAGCGGACCGCAGGTCATGGGTGGTCGCGTTCGGCGGCGGAGTGGTGGGGGACATCGCGGGGTACGCGGCAGCCACGTTCATGCGCGGAATACCGTATGCGAGCATCCCCACGACCCTCCTTGCGCAGGTGGACAGCGCTATAGGCGGCAAGGTGGGTCTCAACGTCCGGCAGGGGAAGAACCTCATCGGCGCTTTCCACCAGCCGAGCGCCGTCCTTTCTGACACGGGTCTGCTGCGCACCATGCCCGCGCGAGAGCTGGCCGCGGGGATGTTCGAGGTGATCAAGTCAGGCGCGATCCGTTCCGAACCGCTGATCAGCTATCTCGAGAAGAAGCTGAGCGTTTGCATGGAATGCCGGCCCGCAGCGCTGGATCATGTTGTGATCGAATGCGCGCGCATCAAGGCCGAGGTGGTCTCCGGCGACGAGACGGAAGAGGGCCCGCGCATGGTTCTGAATTACGGGCACACGGTCGGACATGCTCTGGAAGCTGCGACTCGATATCGGAGGTTCCGGCACGGTGAAGCGGTCGGCTGGGGCATGATCGCAGCTGTTGGATTCGGCAGGGAACTGGGGCTGCTCACCGCGCGGGAGGCCGGGCGCTTGGTCCGACTGATCCATGCGGTCGAGCACTTGCCATCCCTGGAGGGCGTCCGGCTTGAGGACGTGTGGCGTGCACTCAGACGAGACAAGAAGTTCCGCGGGGGCCGCATCCGAATGGTGTTGCTGCCAAAGCTGGGCACGACGGAAATCCTACCGGGCATCGATCCCCGTCACCTGAAACGCTTCCTCCGCTCCTTCCTGCAAAGCGGCGGCGATATCGGCATTTGACGGGAATATCCCCGCAGGCGGGGCAGCTTGCTTGATCGAACCTCTGCCGAAGCGTGCTGCCACGAAAGCGGAAATCCTATGAGTTCCGGCTGCCAAGCCTGCTTCAGGATCGACTGCTGCGTAATGAGCGGCTATTCATACAGCACCGGAGAAAAGCAGTGGGCGGACCGGATGCGCGCGATGTTCGGGTCGATCGCACGTCGCTACGATCTGCTCAACCATCTGCTTTCTCTGAACACCGACCGATATTGGCGCAAGGTTTGCGTACGCGAGGTTCTGCGGAGGACGGCCGATGCCGGTCCAAGGGTTCTGGACCTCGGTTGCGGAACTGCGGATCTCTCCCTTGCGTTTCCCGCGAGCAGCCGTGTCTTCGCCGGCGACTTCAGCCTTCCGATGCTCAAGATGGCCAAACGGAAGATACGCGGCGCGGGAATAGGTCGGTGCGTGGCGCTTCTGGCGGCTGATGCGCTGATGCTGCCCTTCGAGGATGCCGTCTTCGATGCCGTCGTGTCGGCGTTTGTCGTGCGCAACCTCGCAAACCGGGCAGCGGGCGTGTCTGAAATGAAACGGGTGCTCCGTCCCGGCGGTTTGGTCGGGATCCTCGACTTCGGCATGCCCGCGATGCCTCTGCTGGGCGGCCTGTATCGCTTCTATTTCTTCCAGGTCCTCCCCCGGATCGGACGGCTTGTTTCGGAAGTCTCCGACGCCTACCGGTATCTGCCCCAAAGTGTAGGCGAGTTTCCGGGGCCCGAGGCGCTGGTGCGAGAACTGGAGCAGGCGGGGTTTCTTGAGGTGCAAGCCAGTTCGTTGACGGGTGGTATCGCCGTTCTGTGGACGGGCAGGGTGCCGGGCGGAGGGTTTCCGGGGCCGGCAGTTCCTGCGTGCCGACCACGGTCCTTGTGACCGTTCATTGATTCCGGCTGGTGGATCCCGTCAGGGTCTTCCCTCGATCCAGCCGGGCAGTGCGCCGCTCTTGCGTGCCTCCACCTCGAGTTGCTGCAGTTCAGCTTTGGCTTTTGCCAGGTTTTGCTTGTTCAGGTCCTGCTCATAGAAGGTCTTGTTGATCTCTCTTTGCAGTTCCTGCTGCGCGAATCCGTTATCCTCTCGATAGAAGCGATTCTGAAGGTCGGCGATCCTGAGCTGCAGTATGCGAGACTCATCCTCGAGGTCCTTGACCTTCTTGCGCGCGTCGCCGAGTGTCTGTCTCCAGAAGCTCTCGGGTCTGCCGAACAGGTCTGTGGGTTCATCGTCGGCAGGCTTGTCGGCCTTTGGCTTGACGCCTGCCTCCGGTGTCTCAGCGCCGGTTTCCTTCCCTGGCGCGGGCTTGCCCGAATCAGACGGCAGCGACTGGGTTGTCACAGCGCCGCCTGCGTACTTGGCCGTGTCGCTGTTTGTGATCACCGGAGCGCTGCTTTTCACCTGTTCGCGACGTTCCTTCTCTTTCCTCGCCAGTTCCGCAAGGGACTGGGCTGCGGCCGCCGCCGCAAAGACCAGCACCAGGGCGCCCGCCATCGCACACCATTTATGTTTCATCGTCTCTCCTCCAGGGTCACGCGCGCCGTGACTCAACAGCCTGTTGTTGTTGCGCCAGGACCTATAGACGGCTCTGGATCAGTACATCGCAGGCCTGCTGCATCCCGAAAATCTGCCTGGTCTGCGGATTCGGAACGGCGGTGGTTGCGGTAAGCCGTATCCTCGCTCGGGTCGCCGCCGCGCCGTTGACTGTCGCCGCTCCCAAGGCATCAAACCATTCGATGGTGAAAGCCGAGATGTAGTTGGCCACGGGCATCGCTGATCCGCCGTTCGGGATCAGCTCGATTGTTCGATTGCCGGCATTATACCGTATTGTGAGGTTTTCGCCAGGGTCGTCGATCTGGCCGTCCGGATCCCCCCTGTCCGGCGGCACCGAGCCGGTCAGGTCCGACTGTACCTGAACCTCCGTGGGGCTGATGATTGTGATGGGTGTCAGCGCGGCCCCTTGTGGGTTATTTCCCGCCTGGCGCAGTATCCGTTCCAGGGTCTCGAGCGCCACGCGCGAGTTGTCCATCACGGCCTGGACTTCTGTCTGATAGCTCGCCGCCCGCTGGGTCTCGGCGAGCACGGCGAAAACGGCCGTTGCCACGAGCAGAAGAACCAGCGTGGAAATGAGGAATTCGACCAGGCTGAATCCGGATTCCCGTAGAGCGGATGCAGCAAGAGTCCCCGACCGGGAATTGCGTTTCATGGGCATCTTCCCTCAGTGCTATTGAAAACGGGTGCTGAAGATCGAGCTGACGCTCACGGTCTTGTTCAGACCTATCTGGTTGTTGACCGCGGCTCCCGTTCCAAGCGGCGTAACCGTCACGCGGACCAGCCGCGCGTGCAGGACCTTTCCGGCTCTCGGATCGGGGACAGTACTGACGTTCCAAACGATCCGGAAGCGGTTCAGCGCTGTCCCTGAGTTCGGATTCAGAATCTCGACCTGCTCAGGTCCGTGGTCGCCGACGGTCAGGTCTGCGTCTGCCCGGTTTCGCCTGTATACATCCGCGAGAAACTCCAGCTTGTCCTGGGCGACCATCGCAGCATTCCCCTTGGACCGGGCCAGGGAAGCGGAGCCCATGGCGAGATACATGAGCTGGCCTGCCGACAGCAGTCCAAAGGAGAGGATGAGCAGGGCGATGAGCATCTCGATGAGCGTGAAACCATCGGCCTGCGCGCCACAGGCGCGGCGCCGCAAATCCCTCTTCTCGTCTACCCTTCGCATCGGATCACCTCTGCGGATCCTTCTTTCGGGGGACTTGAGCGCACTCGTCCGCTTTTCATATCGACACAATGCTCCTGCATGATTAACGGAGACAGCGACGCCCTTCGGAAGCGCCGGGCCGCTCCGTCCGCACAGGATGACTTATCGGCGATACCGGCCGCCTCTGTGAATCTTGATTTCCGGGAGCCGTTTGCATAGATAGATACACGAAGGTTTGCGCGCTCGCCCTGTCATGCAGGGCCGAACGGCAAGGTCGGCTGCCTGCACTCGGGATTCGGAGTGCTAAACTCCCATGTCGCCATGCGGCATCACCCGGCTTGCGTTGCTGAGGTGAAGGACACGCATGGATTTTAAGGTGCGAGGCCCGCTGGTCGGCATTGAGCAACCACCGGCGGATCGTCGCTGGAAAGGGGATTGTGAAGTCCATGGAGATCGTCGAGGCCATCAGGAAGATCGTAGAGGGCCAGCACCTTTCAAGGGTCGAGGCCGCGTCGGTGATGTCCGATATCATGAGCGGACGGACGACCGATGCCCAGATCGCGTCGTTCCTGACCGGCCTGCGCATGAAGGGGGAAACCGTGGAGGAGTTGATCGGCTTCGCGTCGGTCATTCGGTCAAGGGCGGTGCGCGTGCGGCCCAAAGCGGATGTTGCGGCCGCACTCTCCGGCACAGACCGGGAAATGCTGGTCGACACATGCGGTACGGGAGGTGATGCCACAGGGACGTTCAATATCTCGACGGCCACTGCCTTTGTCCTTGCCGGCTCGGGGATCCGTGTGGCCAAGCACGGCAACCGCAGCGTCTCGAGCCTGTGCGGCAGCGCTGATGTCGTGGAAGCCCTGGGAATCCGCATCGATCTCCCGGCGGAATCCGTGGCCCGCTGTATCGACGAGGTCGGCATCGGCTTTCTGTATGCCCCCCTGCTTCACGACGCCATGCGCTATGTGATGCTGCCGCGCCGGGAAATGAAGATTCGAACGGTATTCAACCTGCTTGGCCCGCTCTGCAATCCGGCGGATGCCAATGCCCAAGTGCTCGGTGTCTTCAGCGAGAAGCTGACGGAGGTCATGGCCCAGGTCCTTTTCGAACTCGGTGCCCGCCGCGCCCTGGTGGTGCATGGCCTCGACGGCCTCGACGAGATCACCATCACAGGCGAGAGCAAGATTTCCGAAGTGCGCGAAGGAACGATCCGCACCTACTATGTGACCCCGGAGGACTTCGACCTCGCGCGCGCGCCGATCGAAGAGATCCAGGGCGGCGACGCCCGCCGGAACGCGGAGATCATTCGCGAGTTACTCTCCGGCGCTGCCGGAGCCAGGCGTGACGTTGTCCTGCTGAACGCGGCGGCCGGACTCGTGGCCGGCGGAAAAGCCGAGGGACTCCGGCAAGCCATCGGCCTGGCGCGCGAGGCCATCGATTCCGGAAACGCCATCGCGAAGCTCGAAGCGCTGGTCGAGCTGACCCGGCAGCTCGCCCAGTGAGCCGGGTCTTCCACGCGGCATTTCAGCCCTGGGAGCGAGGCACGCAGCTACAGCCTCTCGACGCGGATGCGCCCTGCGGGACTCACGACAACCCGGTACTCACCCGCATCACCCGCGACAACATAACTTCCAGCCGGTGCAGCATTGCCCCGTGGAAAAAACCGCACGGGCTGGGCAGGACACGCGCCGATTCGGACCCCTCTGGGCAGCCACCGGACCGTGGTTTCATAGGTCTCTCCTGTCGCGGCGTCCTTCCACCAGATGGAGTGTCCTCCCTGACCAACTTCAAAGATCAGAGACGCGTTCTTCGTGATGGCCTGCAGGCGACCCCACTGCAGCGCAGACTCGACCTGATAGGTGCCACCCCAGAGCGACCACTCGGCATGGATTGTCCGCAGCGCCGGCGCCGCCAGAGCGCCCAGCAGGCACGCGCATGCCAGAACGATGGTGGTTTCAGCCAGACTGAAGGCCGCGTACGAGAGACCGCCCTGACATCGGGCGACATGCGCGCCTGAGCCCGCAGCCCTGCCTTCGACGGTGAGGCCGGGATCGGCCGCCCGCCTCGACCTCCTGATTCCGGGTCTGTCTGCCGTCACTTCGTCGATCCCTCCTACCCATCCAACGGAAAATCGGCAAAGTGAGCGAAAAAAACGAGCGGGTGGGGCGGACTCACCTCGGATCACCGGGGTGCAGTGTACCAGCCCAGGAAGGGCAGGCCCAGGAAGAGCATGGCTGCGGCCCCGGCGCCGAGGAATGTGCCGAATGCCAGCTTGTGCTGCAGTGTCTTGCCCTTGAACAGGACGAGGAAAAGGCCAAGGACGCTGCCGGCGAGAGAGCCTGCGAAAATGGTCATGAGTGCCAGGCGCCAGCCGAGAAACGCACCGACCATCGACATCATCTTGACATCGCCCATCCCGAGGCCCGCCCGTCTTCGAATGCGCTCGTAGGCCCACCCGAAGATAAAGAGAATCCCGCCTCCGATCAGTGCACCCACAATCGCGCCGGTCCAGTGAACCGGAGGCGATAGCTCCCAGGGCAGCGCCGCCGTGACGCCCGTCGTGAGGAAATCCCTGTATACCGCCTCGGCCTGGAACGGGCTCAACAGGATACCTGCCATCGCGCCGGGAAGCGTGACAACGTCCGGCAGGATCTGGTGCTCGAAGTCTACGAAGACGAGCACGATGATGAGGGCCAGAAATAGGGAATTGACGAAAGTCGGTGGGGTGAATGCCCATTGCTTCGCGCAGGCGAGGAACGCAAGGCCTGTGATCAGCTCCACCGCCGGATACCGGGGCGAAATCGGGGAGCCACAGGCGCGGCATCTCCCACGTAGGAAGATGTAGGAAAGCAGCGGGATGTTGTCCCAGGGGCGGATGCGGCTTCCGCATGCGGGACAGTGTGACCCCGGAGAGACGATCGATTCGCGTCGCGGGATCCGGTAGATGCACACATTCAGGAAGCTGCCGCAGACAAGCCCGAAGAGGAAGTAGAGCCAGTGCAAGATGGACATGAAACCACTCTAACCTGAAGTTGTATTCCTGGGAAGAGACTATTCAATTAAGGCCGGTGGAGGTAGTCCGGCTGCATGAAGGCAAAGAGCGCAAAGAACAACTCTTTGCGCTCTCCGCAGTGTGCATCCAGGATTGGGATTCGGCTATTTGAGATTTGCGATATTTTCGGAACTGGTCTTTGCGATCTCGAAGTCGTTGGATTCGAGCAGCGTGTACATCGATTTCTGCAAGTCGATGATCGACTTCTTGTAGGCGATCAACGCCTGCAATTCGACGCCCTGCGCCTGCGAAAGGCCGCGCTGACGATCGAGGACGCGGAAGTTCTCGCTCAGGCCGGCCTGGAAGCGCTTCTCTTCGCCCTCGAGCTGTTCCCTGGCCAGCTCTCGCGCCACCCGCGCGGTTTCCACCCGTTTCTTGTTTGTTTCGATCGTCTGGACCGCGTTGCGGATTTCGGTCTGGATCTGCTGCTCGAGGACCCTCCGGTTCATGAGCATCTGGCGGTTCTGAACCTTGTACTGGGCCAGCTGAGCGTCAACGGCCCTGTTCCGGAGCGGTATCTGGATGGTGACGCCGACGAACCAGTTGTAGAAACCCTCGGTCAGCATGACGCTGTAGGAATGGAGCGGCCCGCCGACCAATGAGTCCGGCACCTGAGGAATACCATTGACGAGAGTCTGCGGACCGGCGGCACCCACGGTCCCGAACTGACCCACGAGGTCCAGCTGCCACTTCCTCCGGTCGTTGCCCAGGGAGTAACTGAGGTCATTCTGTTCCATCCTGAGCGACAGTTGCTCGAGTTCGGGCCGGGTGGCGAGGGCCGTGCTGATGGCCTGCTCGAGGTCGACCTTGTATTCCTTGAATTCGGGAGTCTCCGTTGGGACGATTGTCTGACGCCAGATCTCCGCATTGCGGTCGCTCGAGATCAGGTTCCGCAGACTGTTTTCCACCGTGTTGATCCTCTCTTCGGCGACGATCAGGTCCACTTCGCGGCTCGCCAGTTCTGCCTGCGCCTCGGTGATTGCGATAGGCGCCAGAGTGCCGATGTCGACCTTCTTGCGGTTGTTGTCGAGCGAAATCTGGGCCAGTCTTACCGACTCGCGGCGGATCTCGTAGTCTCGGATCGCACCGATGAGATCCCAGTAGAACCCCTGGATCCGCGCGACGGTGTCCATCACCTTCTGCTTGAACTGGCTGTCGTTCAGCTTCAGGTCGAGGTTCGCCAGCTTGATGGTGCCCCGGTTCTGATCGATACTGCGATTGCGGAGCAGAGGCTGAGTGAACTGCGCCTGCCAGTTCGAGCTGTACTGCGGATTAAAG
>JACADW010000221.1 GCA_013388445.1 Acidobacteriota bacterium
GCGTAGCCCCCGCCGCAGAGCGTCAAGCCATCTCGAGGCCGTGGCTTCGTGAACGCCGAAATGATCGCCGACAAGCCGGAGCGGAACGCCCTCGATATAGTAGAGGCCCAGCAGGAGCCTGTCCCTGGAGCTGAGTTGTCCGATCTCTTCGCTGAGCACCGCCAGCAGGGCCGGCCCCCAACGGGCATCCAGGCGGTCGGCGGTACCCAGGCCGGAGGCCCGAAGGCCGGGGTCCGCGAGATCCCTCTCATCCCCGGCCTCGTCA
This sequence comes from Acidobacteriota bacterium, assembly GCA_013388445.1. Lineage (GTDB taxonomy): Bacteria > Acidobacteriota > UBA6911 > UBA6911 > UBA6911 > JACADW01. Next base: position 266 of record JACADW010000221.1, read on the forward strand.
AGGGGTACCTCCCGCCGGTTGCGGCGGAACCGATCGATCGCCGCGTGAGACACAGACACTCGCAACCAGCCCGCAAGGGAGCCACGCCCGTTATAGCCGGCGAACCGTCTCCGGTCATCCAGCAGTCCTGCAACTATCTCCTGGGCCAGATCCTCGCTCTCAGCCATGTTCCTGCACGCCTGTCCGGCGTATCGCTGCACCAGCGGAAGGTACTCGTCGACAAAGTACTCCCAGGCAATACGGTCTCCCCGCGAACAGGCGAGAGCAAGAAAGAGATCTTCGTGGTGCAGCCGATCGACAAGATCTGAAATGCCCTCCGGGTGCACGGCCTCGGATTCGACAATCTGGTGGACATGCGCGGCAAGATCCTCAAAGGCCAGACCGATGGTCGGATAGCGTCGCTGGCATCGCTCAAAGACCTGACGCAATCTGTCCAGCATTCCCGGCCTCACATAAAGCATACCCGAAACGAGGCCGACAAGCGCGCGCTTTGAATTCCCCGTCCACTCGCGTGGCCGGAGAATTCAGTAACTGAGCCGGCTGCCCAGAGACCCCTGAGCGAAAGACGCGGATCTGCCATGCCGCCGTCGATGGTCCGGGATCTGGTGAGATACGTGTGCTCCCGCATGGTCGGCGTCAGCCGGTACTTTCGCCCAGGATTCCCCGTATCGGTTCGCCGATGGACGGCCCGAGAACCAATCTTATTGCGGCCAGCTCGCGGGATTGCGCCGACGGTGAGGATGTTGCGCAATTCGGCGCGCAGTGTCCGCTCCGCCCGGGCAAACCGCCACCGTCAGTTGAACCCATGCGTGCGGCGCGCCCTATGCGTCCGCGTGCCGCGCTCAGTGTGGTACTATAGCCCGGTTCACGAAACCCGGAGCACACTGGATGTCCATCAAGGTCCTCACCAGGAACATGCATGTCCCGAACCTGCGGAACATCGGGGTCTACGAGTCGCTCGGCGGTTATCGGGCGCTTCGCAAGGCCCTGAGCGAATACAAGCCGGCGGAGATAATCGAAATTGTGAAGCGATCCGGGCTGCGCGGCCGAGGCGGCGCCGGATTCCCCACGGGAATGAAATGGGGTTTCGTGCCGAAGGACTCCGGCAAGCCCGTTTACCTCTGCGTGAACGCCGATGAGAGCGAGCCCGGGACCTTCAAGGACCGGATCATCATTGAAAAGGACCCGCATCAGCTGATCGAAGGCACAATCATCTCGGCGTACGCTCTGGGCTGTCATCAGGCGTTCATTTACATCCGCGGCGAGTTCATCCATGGCGCCGGCGTGCTGAACCAGGCGATCGAAGAGGCCTACTCGAGAGGCTATCTCGGCAGACGTATCCTCGGCTCCGGCTACAACCTGGATCTGCTCGTGCACCGGGGTGCGGGAGCTTACATATGTGGTGAAGAAACAGCGCTGCTGGAGTCGCTCGAGGGAAAACGCGGTCACCCGCGGCTCAAACCGCCCTTCCCCGCCGTGATAGGGCTCTACCAGTGCCCCACCATCATCAACAACGTCGAGACCATTGCGAATGTCCCGCATATCGTCCTGCACGGTCCCGACTGGTATGCGGCGATCGGCACCGAGCGGAATACAGGCACACGTCTCTTCGCCGTGAGCGGCCACGTCCGCAGGCCGGGCGTCTACGAGTTCCCGATGGGAATCACGCTGCGGGAACTCATCTTCGAGCACTGCGGCGGAATGCGCGACGGGCATCAGCTCAAGGCAGTAGTGCCGGGGGGCTCATCCGTTCCCGTGCTGAGTGCCGACCAGGTGGACGTGAAGCTCGATTTCGACTCGGTGGCAAAGGCGGGCAGCATGCTCGGATCCGCCGGAGTGATCGTGATGGACGACTCGACCTGCATGGTCAAGGCCATCACCCGCGTGACGAAGTTCTACGCCGAGGAGTCCTGCGGCCAGTGCACCCAGTGCCGCGAAGGCACCGAATGGATGTACCAGATCCTGAGGCGCATCGAGGCCGGTCAGGGTCGCGATGGCGAACTCGAAGTCCTGCTCGACATCTGCAAGAGCATGAAGGCGCTCACGATCTGTCCCCTTTCGGACGCTGCGGCAATGCCCGTGGAGAGCTACATCCAGAAGTTCTACGATGAGTTCGAAGCTCACATTCGACAACGCCGCTGCGTAGTCAACGGCCGGTGAGTACCCGCCGCGCCGGGCCCACCCGGAAACATGCGGCCGGAGACTATTCTCGAAGCCCGGAAGACGCCGTTTCAGGTACAATCACGTTCAGCCGGGAGGTGCTTCCATGATCCGTGAGCCTGTCGTGTCAGGAACTTTTTATCCGGGCGATCCACGAGCCCTGATGAGGACGATCGACTCCTACCTGGTCAAGGTCGATGCGCCCATCCGCGCCAAGGCAGTAGTCGCTCCGCACGCGGGTTACGTCTATTCGGGCGCCGTCGCGGCGGCGGTCTTCAGCTCGGTAGCGCTGCCGCCGCGCTTCATCATTCTCGGGCCGAACCACACCGGAAGGGGGGCCGCAATGGCGCTCTACCCGGCAGGCCAATGGCGCACGCCGCTCGGAACGGCGCCAGTCGATGAAGAAATGAATGCCCGCCTGCTCGATGAATGCCGACTGCTGCGCGAGGATCCCGCTGCTCACGCCCGCGAGCACTCGCTTGAGGTCCAGATCCCCTTCCTACAGAGGCTGGCGTTCGAGTTCCGTTTCTCCGCCATCTGCGTCGCGGCCACCGAATATGACGGCCTTGAGCAACTGGGCCACGCCCTGGCCCGCGCAATCCGATCGATGTCCGAGCCGCCCCTGATTGTCGCCAGCTCGGACATGAATCACTACGAATCCGCCGAAGTGAACAGGCGCAAGGACCAGATGGCGATCGACCAGGTCCTGGCAGTCAATCCGGCTGGCCTGCACCGCGCCGTGCTCGAAAATGACATCGGCATGTGTGGATTCGCGCCGACGGTCGCCGCACTGGTCTGCTGTCGTGACCTCGGGGCAACGAAGGGGGAGCTGATCCGGTACTCTCATTCAGGAGAGGTCACGGGAGACGACAGCGAGGTCGTGAGCTACGCCGGGATGGTGGTGCACTGACCTTGCCTATTCTCCGTCACCTGGCTCAGAATAGAATTGCAGATTGATCCCTCCGGACACCTGCTTCAAAAGCTGAGGGTGAGGCCCAGTACCGTCCTGAAGTACATCCGCAAGCGGGAGTTGGTAGCCAGGAGCTTTGGTCACCGTGGATACAGGATCAGTGAGATAGCCTTGGGTCAATTCCTAAGACCGGATGACGCAAGGGTGAGATACAAGGCCTGAAAGCTGAACAGGGGCGAGAAAGGCTAATCACGGCAGGCTTTCATTCCCATTCCTTCTCAAAACCACACCCCGCTGTGGGTGTCCTGCCAGAGCTGTTGCCGGCGATTTGAAAGGGTGCGCCACTGTTCAGTTGTTTGGGCGGTGTGCTTGTGAATCCCTGTATGCTTTGTCCGCTGATCCGAGCTTTCTGAGTGAGTCTGACGGGAAATCGCGATTGTGCACCTTCCGAGACGTTTCGTTCGCCACAACTGACGGGGGCTTCTCCGCGAAATCCGCAGGGATCTCAAACAGGGACGGATCAGGCTCTCCCAAATGTATCGCGGTGGCGATCTGTTCAGTCGTTCCCTGCACGGTCCCGTCAGGATTTCTCCAGGTTGCCCTGGTCAGGACGGCCTCGCAGCTACACTCCGGGGATTCCCACGTCTCGATAATTGCCTCCTCCGTTTCGCGGACGTGCTTCACAACAGATACTCCGTGAAAGCTCCCCGTTCCTAAAATCCCCATTTCATGTTGCGCTTCCTCGACAAGCTCTGGGTGATTGTTGCAGGTGGGATCATGCGGTTTTTGTATATATGCTTGTACGGCCTCGCGGGAATACCAGGTAGTTGAGACGGCCTTAATTGGATAGGATACAACCACACTTTTCCTCTGAGGGACCAGCTTAACTAGGGCCATCACGGGTTTACCGTCCCGGCCCAGGTTCACTCTGGCGGTTGATCCGTCTGCCCGCTGGGCAATAATGTAATTGCGCTCACGGACTACGCCGGCGACAGAGTCCTGAGTGCGCTCTTGAAATTCTGGGTCTTCAGTGAAATTTGTGGGTAAAACGACATGATAAATGGCCTGATGGAAATGCCGCGTCCGTGGAAATCCGCAAAAAGCGCGGATTCCCACCGCCGCTTGGAAAAGTCTCGCCAA
>JACADW010000203.1 GCA_013388445.1 Acidobacteriota bacterium
ATCATGCCGTCTGCCGCACGCGCAACGACACGTATATGGCCGTTATCGTCAACAGCTTCCTGGGCATTGAGCACGAGGTTTGTCAGGACTTTTCGTATCTGTTCAGGGTCCAGTAGCACTCGGGGTAACGGTTCAATATCCACTTGAAGTTCCACCCGCCCGCTTTCTGTCAGCTCGCCCACCACGGCCCTCACCAGTTCGGCGAGATCGGTCTCTTCAAGCCTCAGCTCCAGCTTCTGCCGGAGCGAGGAGATCCTGCCGACCTTCTCATCAATGGCGGCCAGGCTTTGGGAGATAAGTCTCAGGGCATCGGCGCGAAACTGGGGGTTATCGAAGTGAACCTGCAGATTCTGCATCGTGAGCGACAGCCGGGAAGCCAGGTTCTTGAGGTCGTGAATGAAAAATGCCGAAACATGTTGAAAGGTCTCAAACTCCTGCGCCTGCCTCAGGCTTTCGGTCAGCTGAAGCCGCAGGACGCTTGCCGCCAGCTGTGCGGCGTAAGTGTGGAGTAGTTCCAGGTCCTCCGTCGACAGGTCCGAACCGCCGACCTTGTCCTCGTTGAGTGTAATGACTCCCGCCAGCCGGTCTTCCGCTCCGAAGGGAATTGCATACCGGAGGCCGTATTCCGAATAAAACTCGGGCTTGGCTCGAACTATGTCTTCCGGCCAGGCCAGTTTGTTTCTGCCGAAATCAACCAGGCCCGGATCCTTTTTCAGGGCCGCCGCCAATTGAGAAACCATGGCTCCGCTCCGCTCGAGGTCCCCGGCCTGCGAGCGGGTAAACACGGTCGAACCGGCGAGGGTGAGCCGCTGGTCGGACTCGCTGTAAAGCCAGATGTTCACCGAGAGAATGCCCAGGGTGTGAGAGATGGTCTTCGCGAACTCGGTGCAAAGATCGTGAAGGTCGGACAGCGACCTGGTTTTCTCGGTCAGTTCCATCCACGCCTTGCGGTAGTCGTAACGCGGCCTCCGGAAGTGCCGGGTGACGAGACGCCTCAGACGCTCCTGCAGCCGGTCTGAAAGCAGGAGAATGCCCAGTCCGGTGAGGGCCAGCAGGACGAGAAGGGCGTTCAGCGGCAGGGACCTGTCGGGGTAGACGTAGTCCAGAAACTGGGCCATCAGCCCGACGACAACGAAGTAGGCTCCGGCAAGCAGGACCGTCAGCGAATACTGGATGGTGGTGTGGGAGAGGTACACATCGACGTTCAGGAATTCGGAACGGATCATCGCCCAAAAGAACAGGGCGCATGCTGCCAGAAGGGTGATCGGGAGCAGGATGTCGAGGTCGGTATCCAGAGCCCTGTACAGCAGCGCCTGGCTGCCCGAATAGATCCAGCCGGCGCAGAGGGTTCCCAGGGCCAGAACGGTGAATTTGACCTGCCAGCGGATCCGCCCGGTTGCCGCCCTCAGGGTACGCTCGAGATTGGCCAGGATGAGGGCTGCGCAGATGATGAAACAGACAAAGAGTGCCTTGCCCGTCGGTCCGAGAGGCAGGAGCCAGCTGGACATGCCTAACGCAATCGGAGATTCGGCGAAAATCGAGCTGCTGAATGCGGTTCCGAGCAGGACGGGGAGGGCAAACGCCGCGGCCAGCGCCCACTTCCACTTCAGCAGGAAGTCGCGATAATTCGCCCGGGCAAAGACAACGCTGAAGAGGAGCCAGATCCCGGGTATGAGCGATGAAACAGCCATGCGCCATCGCTGAATGGAGAGCACGTCTTCCGGCAGGATTGCCGATCGGCTCAGGCCGATAAGCACCTGCTGGAGTGCGAGCAGGGTCATTCCGGCGGCGAAGCTCTGGTGTGACGGCGACCGCATGTCCTTCAGAAACACAACGACCGCCAGCAGCATCCCGAAAAGCACCGCCGCGCCGGAGAGAACCGAAGCGATTGTCGGAGTGATCTCAAGCATCCGAGTCCTCGAGTCTCAGCGTCTTAGAGTCTTTGAGCTAAACTCCCTGGCCTCCAATCTTCGCAGGACCCACAAGACCGGCACCAGCAGCAACAGCGCCAGCAGGTAAAACAGGATTCCCCCCCGCTGATGCAATCGGCTGCTTGTCAACCATCCTGGTTCGACATGTATCGCCAACAGGGTAAGCACCACGATGCGGACGGCATTCTTGAACATCGCCATCGGGACGGCGACGAGCACCAGGACAAGCCTGTTCCAGCCCGAGCGCAGCATCAGGTATCCCGCAAGCAGCACCGTGATCACCAGCGCGAGGCTCGACCGGATCCCACTGCACTGGGAGGCTACTTCAATATTCACTCCGGCCAGGGCAAATGCCGCCCCATCACGATAGAAAGGAGTTCCCGACACCCTGAACAGAATCGCCACGAATTCGGCCGACCCGCGCAGCAGCAGCGAGACGGCAGTCGCGAGCAGCTTCTCCGGCAGGGGAACCGCGAAAAACAGAAAGAGCAGCGGGAAGAGCGCCGCACGGAAGGCAGCCGTGCCGTAAACGAGGAGGAACATGCCGAGCAGCACAGTGACCAGCCCGAAGGTCTTCAGCGCCAGAAAGTCCTGGTTGCTCAGGCGGG
>JACADW010000361.1 GCA_013388445.1 Acidobacteriota bacterium
ACCCTGAACTGTCCCCACCTCACTCTGTATCCTCTTCCCATCCTCCAGCACACCGGCTCTCAACCACTTCTGGATAAGTCGCACGATGCGCCGATCTGCCACGCGGTGCTCGATAAACCTTACCAGCCACTTGTGCTCCAAAGTATCAAAGAAATCTTGGAGATCAGCATCGAGCACCCAGCTTACCTTCTTCGTACAGATCCCAACCGAAAGCGCATCCAGGGCTTGATGTGCACTACGCTTCGGCCGAAACCCATACGAAAATCCGAGAAAGTCTGTTTCATAGATGGCATTCAGTACCTCGACAACGGCACGCTGGACAATCTTATCTTCCAGCGCAGGGACTCCGAGCGGCCTTCGCCGCCCGTCCGCCTTCGGGATGTATGCCCTACGAACAGGCTTCGCTCGGTAAGCCCCCCGCCTAAGCCTCTGAGAAAGTCCTTGGAGATTCGTCTCCAGGTTCTCCCCATATTGCCGCCATGTTTCTCCATCTACACCCGGGACGGCCTCTCGCTTCAATGCAAAGTAGGCCGCCCGCAACTGCTCGATGGCATAAACATGGTGCAGAAGGGCCGTAAACCGCATCTTCCTATCCCGCTGAGCTGCCTGACGTACTCGTTCGATCGCACTGGGCACACCCCCCTCGGCCCTGTGTCCGGAGTGTGTTACGCTCAAGCAAGTTCCCCTTGGCCAGCCTCCTTCCCTCCACTACCTCCGTAGCCTGTCCCAAGGCCTTGTTCAGCGGCTTCCCAGGTACTATAAGGCTGTCCGACTTCCCGCCCCCGTTTATCATCGACGTGTGTCCTCAGACTTCCCGATGCAGTCTGTCAACTCCACAGACAGAGACGGGATCTCCCGGTTCCCAATCAAGGTGTTTCCGCACATGCCTGGGATCTCCGACCACGCGGGCCTGAATGCCTCTCGCACTACCGCTGCATCCAATGTTGCCTTCCGCCAACCTGACGGCGTCGGCGTCCCGGAGGATCGCTCTTCAGCGATGAACCTGATTTCGTGGCTCCATACCCAGCCTATGCGTACCCCTGTCAACGCTTCGCGCTCACCCTTACGGGTAACAACGCATGACTCGGGGCCAGTGTGGGTCGCTATCCCTTCACCGTATGGCTCTTTCATCCACTATACCTTGCCGGTTTTCCAGCGCATCAGGATCCAGGTTAAATTTAACACACTCTCCAAGTGAATGTGTTTATTTACAGAAACTTTATTATTGCTATATTTGTAACAGTTTGTTCTCATATTTTTCGCAAGAATATAACAGAGTAAAAGGAATCACTATAACTCAAGAAAGGCTCTATAGAGACAGTTGTTTTACAAAATCGCGGATATTATCTGGCGTGTGTTCGGCAAACGATTTAAGATTCATTGTTCTGGTCAGGATGCGCCGGCGCCAAGCCGCGACTTGATGAATGGCTACCCAAAACAGAAAGTGCGCCACGTTGAAGGTATGATAGCGTCGGATTTCCCGGCCTTTCCGAATAATCTCCAATGGCATGATCTTCCACCCATAGATAGGCGCCGACCTCCATATACATGCCCACATAGCATCATAATTGAACTTCATCTGGCTATAGAATTGAGGAAACAGGTCCATGGCAACTAGCACCGTATCGGCTTCCAAGTTCGCTATCAAGGGTATTTCGGGAAACAGCGTATGATGAAGGTTATAGGAGCCGTATTCTCGGATGAAGCGATCCCTCACTGCCGCTCCTGCCTTAGCGATTGACGCCCCCCCATTCGATTTTTGGGAATGACCGTTGACCGTAACCCTGTATTCCACGCTGATTGCCCGGTTGGCAAAAACCGGTATGGCCATGGCTGTAAAAACGTCCGGCTGTGTTGAATGAAAGACACGACCACTCTGTGTGGAAATCGCATCGAGGATGCGCCTCGACACTGCCGAATGATAAGTTGAAGGAAGTCGGCTCCATCGCCATGTCCCCATGGAAACCACGTGGCGGGCACGCCGTTTCAGGTCGATCTCAAACGTCGAGGTCACCTTTGGCGGAATTTGCACACAGGCATGCTGACCGTCCATCGGCCAAGTATATAACGGCACTGGCCATGTATAGACTACTTCGCAAGCCGTCTGGGCTATTGTCTCTAGTAACCTGTCCAGCGCACCAGGCATAACCGCATCGTCGTCGCCAATAAAAATCACATATTCCCCGGTTGCATGCTCAAGTGCGAATTCCCAGTTGTCACACATGGATACACGACGTTGGGTGTTAATATACTTTAAGCGACGATCCCCGAAGCTGTGGACAACATCTTTGGTATCATCTTGGCTGAAGTTGTCACTCACAATCACCTCGAATGCATCACTGGTCTGATCGAGCGCTGTAGCTATGGCATATCTCAGCGTCTCCGCCCGTTCCCGGGTGGGAATGATAACGCTCAGAAAAGGTCGAGACGAAAAATTTGGGTTCATATCCGCACTTTCTTCAAAGGGTTAGTGAGCGCACACTTGAACATGAGGATAGGTCTGATTCAGCACGCTCCGAATCGCTCGCTGCAATAGTTTAGGCCGACGGTACACGTTGGAATGGCTGTGGTAATTAATGGTGTTGAATTCGCTATACCTATTTTAGCTTTAGGCACCATGGTAGGTCACTTTTATCCGCAAAATTCTATTGCAAAACCATTCTCTAATTTGGGGGGCAGCCAACACTGAACCAAACATTGTCCATGCCAATATTACCACTAAACTCATCAGTAATAATAAAGTCGGCATTTGGTTACTAATGAGCCAACGGCCTAATCCAGCCCCAATCAATGCTGCTCCCAAAGGTAACCCTACATCATCCAAGTACCAGCGTCGCATTTCCCTCCTGAGAAGTCGCCGATGCATGAGTTGAATGGCGAAAAGAACATATCCGCCGTTCAGAATAACCCAAACGCTTGCCGCCCCTGGGGTTCCAAATAGTTTTGTTAACATTATCATAAGCGGCACTAAAACTGCAACAGACACGATGTTGACACAAAAGGCCAAACTGGTCCAACCAGATGCTAATTGAAGCGCATAGGGGATATTCATCAGACCGTTGAGTGCCGTGCCGATTACAAGGAGGCTTACCAGCAGGTATGTATTCTCTGCAGTCGCGGCATCTTGCGTCCACAATAGAAGTATTTCCTTGGAGAATAGTGCCAGCACTATCGCCGCTGGTAATACGATAACCGAAACCAACTGCGCACTTTTATGATATAGAGCTTTGATCCCCTCTTCGTCTCTCAGCGCGATTAGGTTAGTAAAACGTGGGTACACGGCAGAGAAAACCGGACCGAAGAAGCGGTATAAGGTCATGGCAACAGTGCTGGCCAGAGTATAATAGCCAAAGGTTTTTAAAGGCAGCATACGGCTCAGAATGATCTTGTCGGTTTGGGTCAGTAAAGTAGCCATCACGGTTATGCCAGTGACCCCCGCAGCAAATCGCCATATATTTAGAAGTAGGTCGCCTCGAAAATGCGGGCTATCAGGTGCCTTTGGCAGATTGCGCCAAAGGAAAAAGGCGATCAATCCTGTTTGTAGGGCACTCGAGAGGATCTGCCAGGAAAAGAAGGCCAGCACCGTTGGGGAGACGAGCCAGAGGACTATCACGGCTCCCAGTCCCCGGAAAGTGGCCATTACTGAATTCAGGACGTTGAGCAGGACCTGGCGTTGCAATCCCATGAGAGCTCCGGTATAGAAACTCGTGGGCCACTGGAAGGTGAGACAGAGACCCATAATCATTACGGCTTGCTGCACCGTCTGGGGAGAGAGCTCGCGTACATTCACCCAGTGAAAAGCGATGAACGGTGCTGCCAGGATAACAATGACCACAATGAACACGCCCACGATCCAGTAGGGCACTTCCAGGGTACGCACAAGATCACGCATCTCCTGG
>JACADW010000250.1 GCA_013388445.1 Acidobacteriota bacterium
CCCGACTTGAACAACTGGAAGCGGCAAATACAAAAAATGCGGGGGGGCCGTCTCGCGTAAGTCCTTTGATGTCAACAGAGGCATTCCCAAAAATCGGCCCAAAGCGCCTGTAGTGCCGACCTACCCCCTTGCACCGATCCAGCGCACGTAGACAATAGCATCATGTTTTTGCGCTCGAAGTCGCGCGTCAAAGACGGCAAGGAACACCGCTACTGGAGCATTGTCGAGAATCACCGTGTCACCGGCGGTCGCGTGGTGCAAAGGCATGTCCTGTATTTGGGTGAGATCAACGACAGCCAGAGAGAGGCTTGGTGGCGCTCGATTGACATTCTGGAAAACGGCCAGGAAACGCGCACCGTCTCGTTATTCCCCGAAGATCGACCGGCGCCCCTCACAGATCGTGATGTAATTCATGTGCGCGTGAATCAGATGCGACTGGAGCATCCGCGTCAATGGGGTGCATGCTGGATGGTCTTGCTGTTGTGGGACCAGTTGCGGCTCGATAGCTACTGGGCGGAGAAACTGCCGGCGAGTCGGGAGGGGACCCGTTGGTTGAACGTGTTGAAGCTCCTGGTTTGCTACCGACTGATCAAACCGAGAAGCGAATGGTATTTGCATCGGAGCTGGTATGGCCGGAGCGCCATGGGGGATCTGCTCGGGGAAGACAATCAGGTAGTCCCATATCAAAATCTGTTGCGGTGTCTGGACAAACTGGTGCGGCACAAAGAAGGACTGTTCAGCTTTCTGAAGCAGCGCTGGCAGGACCTGTTTAACGTGGGTTTTGACGTGCTCTTGTACGATCTGACCAGCACGTATTTTGAATGTGATCCGCCCGGGCACGGCAAGCGCAAGCACGGCTACAGTCGGGACAAACGCTTCGACTGTGTGCAGGTGGTCATTGCTCTGGTGGTGACGCCGGAAGGTCTCCCGCTGGCTTACGAAGTGATGGACGGGAATACCAGTGACAAAACCACGCTGCGGCAATTTCTGGACAAGATCGAAGCCCAATATGGCAAGGCGCGACGCGTATGGATTATGGATCGGGGGATTCCGACCGAGGATGTGCTGACTCAGATGCGACAGTCAGAGGCGCCCATCTATTACCTCGTCGGCACGCCCAAAGGACGCCTGACGAAGCTTGAGAAAGAGCTGCTGCCGTTGCCCTGGAAGGAAGTGCACGAAAATCTCACGGTGAAGCTGCTCAAGGAAGATGGGGAACTGTATGTGTTGGCGTGCAGTCGTGATCGCCAGGGGAAGGAGCGTGGCATACGGCGCCGGCGGCTGAAAGCATATTGGAATCGCCTGAAGGAGATCAGCCGCCAGAAACTGGACCGGGATCAACTGCTGATGAAGGTCGGCGCGGCCAAGAAGGAGGCCGGCCGTGCAGCGAGTCTCGTGGAGATCGTGTTGCCCTCTGTGCAGGAGCCGGTCAGCCCGCAGACGTTTCGTTTCCGGCTGTGCCGAGATAAACTGCGCAAGGTTCGCAGGCATGAGGGGCAATATCTACTGCGCTCCAATCTCTGCGCCGAAGACCCGGCCCAGCTGTGGAAATACTACATCTTGCTCGTGGAAATAGAAGAAGCCTTCAAGGCTCTCAAGATGGATCTATCTGTACGCCCGATTTACCACCAGAAAGACAGCCGGATCGAGGCGCACATTTTTGTAGCCTTCCTGGCGTATGCGCTGCAAGTGACCTTGAAGCAGCGACTGGAAGCCTTGGCACCAGGTTTGACCGTGAGATCGGTGATCGACAGATTCAAGTCGATTCAGATGATCGACGTTTTTCTGCCTACGACAGACGGGAGGGAACTGCTGCTCCGACGATACACACAGCCGGACAAGGATCAGCTGTTGCTGCTGTCCAGACTGAACTTGACTCTGCCCGAGCAGCCAAAACCGCAGCTGTTGGACAGAAAGCCGGAGATGGGAAAGTTGCGGATGCATGTGTAGTGCCGACTCTTGGTGGTGCCTTCTAAAGGAATCAACGACTTACGGGTACTCCACCCTTCCAGTTGTCGAAGTCGGGCTACATCTTGTACTTGCCCAGGTCCTCCGGATTCAGGTTTTCAAGCCACTGCTTGATGTCCTCGGGCGAGGTGCGCTCAGCCGACGGCGCAGACGCGGCAGCGGATGCCGACTTGGCGATCACTTCCTCGGTGACATAAATGGGCGAATCCGTGCGCAGGGCCAAGGCGATGGCGTCGGAAGGCCTCGAGTCCATGGTCATCACCTTTCCGGCTACATCGAGAAAGATCAGAGCATAGAAGGTGTTGTCACGGAGCTCAGTCACGACCACCTTTGTCACCTTCGCGTTGAGCTGATTCAGCAGTCCCTTGATCAGGTCATGGGTCATCGGCCGCGGCGTATCGATCTTCTCGATCTGGAGGGCGATGGCGTTGGCCTCAAAGATTCCTACCCAGATGGGCAGCAGCGTATCGCTCTGCGTATCCTGCAGAACGACGATGGGCGAATTGGTCAAAGGATCCATCATCAGGCCCTTGATCTTGAATTCAATCTCTTTCACGGCAATCCTCCTGTCGTCTCCCTGCCCATTCTCCCTTCAGGCTGTTTGCACCAAAACCCGTGATGGCGACCGGAACGATGCGTCCGAGCAGAGTCTCCGGTCCATCGAAGTTTACGATACGGTTTTCGGTGGTCCGGCCAGACAGGGTGAACCTGGACTTCGCACGGCCGTCCGCCAGGACTTCCAAGATGCGGCCCTGGTACGCGGCGTTCCGGTTGTACTGGATCAGCCGTTGCTGTTCCTGCAGGAGACTGAGCCGCCTTCGCTTCTCCTCGTCGGGCACGTCATCCTGAAGGTTCAGGGCTGCAGTGTTTGGGCGCGGCGAATACCTGAACGCGAAAACCCAGTCATATTGTACCTCATCGAGAAGGCTCAGGGTAGCCTGGAAGTCGGCCTCGGTTTCGCCCGGGAATCCGACGATGATATCGGTCGATATCGCAATGGGCCTGGCCGCCGCCCTGATCTTGCCGATCGTCTTCATGTAATGGTCGCGCGTGTATCCGCGGCGCATGGCGCGCAGCACACGTGTGGAACCCGACTGCACAGGCAGGTGGATCTGATTGCAGACCTGGGGATACGCCACCATTACCTCGAGCAGCTCATCGGAGAACTCGCCGGGGTGCGGCGAAGTGAACCGGATGCGGGCGAGATTCCTGATCTCGGCGAGCCTCCGGACCAGTTGCGCGAAAGTGATTCTGCTCGCGGGATCCCTGTAGGAGTTGACCGTCTGTCCGAGTAGGACCACCTCGAGATATCCCTGGTCTACGAGCGCTTCAACCTCGCGCAGGATCGCGGCCGCCGGCCGGTTCCTTTCTCTCCCTCTTGTGAAAGGCACGACACAGAACGAGCACTGCCGGTCGCAGCCTTCGCTTATGGTCACTCCGGCGCGCCAACGGCTCTGCCGCAGCACGTGCGAGGTTTCCAGCGGTTCGGGATCGTCATCCATTCTCAGGTCGACGACGGGCTCCCTCCGCGCAGCGGCCTGCTCGACCATCTCCGGCAGGACGACGGACTTCTGGGGACCGGCGAGGATGCGGACGAAAGGCGCGCGTCGCAGGATGCCTGTACCCTCGAGCTGGGCCATACATCCCACGACTCCGACGATCAACTCCGGATTTCTCCGGGCCTCTTTCCCGATCTCGCCGAGGCGCGCGTAGACTTTCTGCACGGCTCTCTCCCGCACGCTGCAGGTGTTGAGCAGGATCAGGTCCGCTTGTGATACGTCGCTGACCGGCTTCAGGCCGCTGTGCCTGAGGCTGCCGGCAATCTTCTAGGAGTCCAGATCGTTCATCTGGCAACCGAATGTCTCGATCAGGAAATTTCTGGCCATGATCAGCCCGCCCGGTGTCCCGCTTTGTGCGCAGATGTGTTCCGCGATTGTTTCAACATCTCCGTGGCGTGACGGCGCGAGGTGTCGGTGATTATGCTTCCGCCCAGCATGCGGGCGAGCTCCTCGACGCGGGCCGTATAGTCGAGGTTCCGAATCGAGGTCTCCGTCCTGGAGCCGACAACCCCCTTCTGGACGCTGTAGTGCTGGTCGGCGAAGGCCGCGATCTGAGGGAGATGGGTCACGCAAAGAACCTGGTTTGTCCGCGCAATTTCCAGCAGCCGTCTGCCGAGCGCTTCCGCCGCGCGGCCGCCCACGCCCGCGTCCACCTCGTCAAACACGAGAGTCCGGTCGGGGTCCATGGATCCGCAGATGGCCCGGATCGCCAGCATGATGCGTGACAGCTCTCCACCGGAGGCAATCTTCGCGAGAGGCTTCAATTCCTCTCCTTCGTTCGGCGCCACCAGGAACTCTACACGGTCCATGCCTGAAGGTCCATAGGCCGCCGGGATACGGCCGCCTCCATCTCCCTGGGCCGGATGGAAGAGCACCTTCATCTCCATCTTGTCCATGGCGAGGCTGCGGAACTCCTTTCGGAGCTCACGCTCGAGGCGCAGCGCGTCCCCCTGCCGCTTCTTCGACAACCGCGCGGCGACGGCCGCGTATTCGCCGAGCTGCGTGACCAGTTCCTTGTCGAGCGCCCGCGACGTTTCCTCATGAGAGAGAAGCTCCTGCAGTTGCTTCTCCGCCCGCCCGGCGAATTCGAGAATGGCCGCAACGCTCTCTCCATACTTCCGGGCCAACCGGTCAAGGTCCGAAAGCCTCTGCTCGATCTGGTCGAGGCGCCCCGGCGAAAAATCGATCTCCGTCGTGTAATCGCGCACCGCATAGGAGAGCTCCTCCAGCCGGTACCGGCTTTCCTGCAGGCCCTCCCGGTGAGCAGACCAGCGTCCGTCCATGGACTCTAGTTCCTGCAGCAGACGGGCGAGCCGGTTCACTTGAGCGAGCACCGATGTCTCGTTCTCGTAAAGGAGCCCGTAGGCCTCATTTGCTATGGAAAGGATTCGTTCGCGGTTCGTGAGCACCTTCTTCTCAGTCTCCAGACTCTCTTTTTCCTCAGGCCTTGGGTCGATACGACGGATTTCCCCGACCTGAAACTCCAGCACGTCCACGCGCCGCAGTCGCTCCTGCTCGTCCAGCCGCAGGGATTCCAGTTTCCGGTCTATCTCGCGGAGCTTTTCATACAGATTTCGGACGGCCGAGACCGCCGGAGCGTTCGAGCCAAAACGGTCCAGCCACCCCAGATGCGCCGAAAGATCCAGAAGCATCTGGCGGTCGTGTTGGCCATGAATGTCCACGAGCTTCTCGCCTACAGTCCTCGTGAGGGCGAGGGTGACGGGGCTATCGTTGATGAATGCGCGGCTTCGTCCGGTCGCGGAGATCTCCCGGCGAAGGAGAATCAGGTCCTCCGAACACGGAATCCCCGCCTCATTCAGCGTATGGATTACGTCGCTTTCCGGCCCGACCTCGAACCCACCCTCGATGAGTGCCAGCTCGGCGCCGGAACGTACCATTTCTGGGGAGGCGCGGTCCCCGCCCAGGAGACCGAGGGCGTCGACGACGATGGATTTCCCGGATCCCGTCTCTCCCGTCAGAAGATTCAGACCCGCCTCGAAATCCGCTTCCAGTTCCCTGATGAGTGCGAAGTCGCGTATTCTCAGATGCCTCAACATCGTTGTTTCCGTGGGAGCCGAAATCCTGTTTATTGCCAGGTCAGTCTATCATATCTGCGGTCGCCGACCGCACTCCCCAATCCCTCTCCCGGCTGCTCCGCAGTGCCCTGGCAAACCGTGGTCAGGTCCCGGCAACCCGAGTGGCGCCAGCGCATTGCGACCTGCTTCCGGAAAGCCTCCGCACGCACCGTGCGGCAGGTAATCGGCGCCCGTTGGAATGGGGCTTTTCAGAGCCTCGCGGATATTCTATCGCTCGAGCCCTTCGGCTTGAACGGGCATCCGGCACGGTTCAGTCCATCGTGCGGCGTGCCGTTGCCGCACCGGTTTTCATAAGTCATTGACAGTGCTTGTAAATCTTGTTACTTAGACACTTACGCATTGGACCCGAGAGCTTCATCCTCGGACGCCGCTGCTGGCTGGGGATTATCCCCTGCGCCCGGGATTCTGAGCACCGAGTTCTCAGATCCCCGCGCCGGATGGCCCGGCAATCGTCGGGAAGCGCGCGGGTATTTGGCGGGGCAAGCCCCCTCGGCGGGGATCCTGGTTATGGAGAGGCAATGAAGGCAGGATTCGAAATGATTACCCTGGCAGCACTTGCCATGCAGGCGAATAGCCCGGCTGTCGAGGCTCCGAGCGGGTACCTCGACCTCGTGACCCGGATGGGGCCTTTCGCGTTGTCTATCCTTTTTGTCCTGGTGGTCTTTTCTCTTCTCTCCTGGACGATCATCCTCCGTAAGTATCTGACTTTTCGAGAGATGCATTCACAGAGCCGAGCATTCGTCGCGCTCTTTCGGAAGAGCTCTCGTTTGAGCGAGGTCAATGCGGCATGCGAGCACTATCGCCGGACGCCACTATCCGGGCTCTTTGCGGCCGGCTACCAGGAGCTCAACGTCCAGCTGCAATCCCCCGGTGACCGGGTGGGCGCAACGGCGGGCAACCCGGGTCGGCCTCTTCTGACGGACCGCAATCTTACGGCCATCCATCGAGCCCTCCAGCGGGCCTCGGCAGCTGAGCTATCGGTGCTGGAGAAAAGTATGAGCTGGCTGGCGAGCACGGGCGCGGTCACTCCCTTCATCGGGCTTCTCGGCACCGTGGTCGGCATCATCAACGCTTTCCAGGGACTCGGTCTCGAACGGACCGCATCAATTCAAGCGGTGGCACCGGGGATTGCGGAGGCGCTCGTGGCTACGGCCGCCGGGCTGTTCGCGGCCATCCCGGCCGTGCTGGCCTACAACCAGTTCATTCACCGGATCAAGGAAGCGGGCGCCGAAATGGATGATTTCGCAGCCGAGTTCATGAATCTCATCGAGCGGAGTTTTTCCTGATGGCCTTTACCACCGGACAGGGTCGCACGGCCACTTCGCTTTCCGAGATCAACGTCACTCCCCTGGTGGACGTGATGCTCGTCCTCTTGGTCATATTCATGGTCACGGCCCCGATCCTTCAGACGGGCATCGACGTCCAGCTTCCAGAGACGCGCAGCGTGACCGAGACCAATCCCGCTGAGCGGATTGTCCTCTCGATCAGCCGCGAGGGCTACATCTATTATGGTTCCGAGGCGATCAATTTTTACACTATCGGTGAGCGCCTCAAGGAGGACGCGCGCGGACCGAAAGACGAGATATTCCTTCGTGCCGACAAGGACGTCAAATGGAGTTCCATCGTTTCTGTGATTGACGCCATCCGTGGCGCGGGGTTCGACCAGGTGCGCCTCGTCACGAAGCCGTTCTCCGAACCGCGACGCCAGAGATAGGTTCCGGTTATGCCCGAAACGACGCGGGTCACGATGCTCGACATACCGCTTCTGGAGGAGCGCTACGGGCGGACCCTCCTCGCATCGGCAGTCCTGCACGTCGTCTCCATTACCGGCATGATCCTGTTGCCCCGGATCCTTCCTCCCCCGGCGGCACTCCTGATAGGTTCCGGCCCCGGCGGCGGCACGGGAGGGGAATCCTACACCGTGGGCATCGCGGACGAGCCGAGCGGCGGAGCCGGGATGTTCAAGCCTTCCATCATCCCCCAACCGCCTGCGCTCGAGGTGCAGCAACCCGACCAGGCGGCGCCACAGAAGCAGCCGGTTGCGCTTCCTGACATCCCCAAGGAGAAGAAACAGGCCCCTGCGAAAGGGACGTCCGCTGTCGAAAAGAAGACGCCGCCGAGCTCGATGGTCGTGCCTACGGAACCTCGGCCGGGTTCCGGCGGCGCCGGCGGCATCAGTTCGGGATCAGGCGGCGGACGGGGCGGAGGCAGCGGCGTGTTGATCGGCAGCGGTTCCGGGGGCTTCGGCGACTCCTGGTACGCGCGCGCGGTTGAAGCCCGGATCAGCTCCAACTGGATCCGGCCGGCTCCGGGGGTTCGTGTCGAGATCGCCTACAGTTTTTCGATTGCCCCGGACGGTGCCATCTTCGACATCAAACGAGAGAAATCCTCCGGCAACGAGGCGCTGGACCTTACGGCCGAGCGTGCGATCCGAGCTTCGAATCCGCTGGCACCCCCGCCGCCGCACTTGCGGGGGCGTCCGCTGAAATTCCTGGCGGAGTTTATCTATCCACTTGGTCCATGAATGACCTTCGGGGGGTGCGATGACGCCTAAAGTGCTGATGCTGGCGGCTGTGGTTCCTCTTTGCGGCTTTTCGCCTTTGTGTGCCCAGGAGGCGCCTATCACGATCCGCCCGCGGCCCCAGGAGGAGATCATCCTCGCTGTGCCCGACGCCCAGCCGCAGAGCGCGGCGGTGGCTCCCCAGCTCGCCGAAGCACTCAGGACCTTCAACCAGGTGTTATGGGACGATCTGAAGTTCTCGGGACACTTCACGCTCGCAGGGAAGAGCTTTTATCCCCTGCAGCCGATCGTGAAGCCCGAGGATATCAACTACGGTACCTGGGATTCCCTTCCGTTCAAGGTGAGCTTCTTGACTGCGGGGACTCTGGACCTGGTCGGCGGCATCCTGAGGGCGGAGTTGCGCGTTTTCGACATGAAACAACGCTCGATGAGCTTTGGCCAGAGGATCTCGGGTGATCAGGATCAGGTTCGGGCCATTGCCCACCGGTGGGCCGACGAGATCGTCTATAAACTCACCGCCGGGCAATCGAGGGGGATCGCGTCGACGAAGATCGCGTACACCTCGCGACGAGGCGCTGGCAAAGAGGTCTACGTGATGGATTACGACGGTTTCGACCAGCGGGCGTTCACTCACAACGGCTCGATCAACCTCTTCCCTGCCTGGGCGCCTGACAACTCGAAGATTGCTTTCACCAGCTCGCGAACCGGCAGGTGGGAGATCAACATCCATTCCTATGTCGATGGCTCCCGCCTGCCCTTTCCCATGTTCAACAGTTTTGCGACCACTCCCGCCATCTCCCCGGACGGCACGCAGATCGTTTTCTCTCTCAAGACCGCGCGCGGCGACGCCGATATCTTCATCGCCAATCTTGACGGCACGAACCGGCGGAACATTACCAACAACCCGGCAATCGACACGTCACCCACCTGGTCCCCCTCGGGAAAACAGATCGCGTTCGTTTCGAGCAGGGAGGCCTTGGGCGGCCAGATCTTCGTGTGCGACATCGACGGGGCGAATGTCCGGCGGATTTTGAAGGAAGGGGGGATGGCCGACTCGCCTTCATGGTCGCCGGACGGACGCTATATCGCTTTTCACTGGAAGCCGCGCATGGCAGAGAAC
>JACADW010000311.1 GCA_013388445.1 Acidobacteriota bacterium
ACCGGAGCCGGAATGGACCCACAGATTTTGCTGAGGAGGCGAGATCACTTCCAGGTTGTTGCCGTTCTCATCCAATATCTCGACCAGCGTCCATCCTTTCTCCGGAATGCTGTACTCGATTGCCAGCTGAGGATTGTTTGCGTTCGGGTAATGCTGGTTCAGCACGCGCGTCGTCGGCCTCGCCGGTATGCCGGCTTTTTTCTCGGAAACCTTGGCGTAATCGAACGGCTCGTCGCAGAGATGCCACAGCGGCTCATTCTTTTGATACTGGTGAAGGTACGACGTCCTCAATTGCGTCCGGGTGAAGCTGGTCAGGGGCCGGCGGACTGCGACGCCGTCCTCCCATTCAAATACCGGAATACTCATGGGATTCATCACGTTCAGCCTGCCGCGCTCCATCGCGATGTGGAACAACCCAAAATTACCCGGCTCATGACCTCCAAGCCAATGGCCGACAATATCGACGAGGTAAGGGTCTTTTCCGAAAATAAGGATATTCGTCATATAGTCCCAGGCCCTTCCGTTCCTGCTGGGGGCGTTTAGCCAGGGATCTTTGCTGTTTTCGCTACCCAGGGGATTGGGTCCAGCGTTGAAGTCGCCATCTCTCCCGTAGATGCCTTCGACAACGTGAAGCCCGATTGAGGACGCCGCATGGTTGTCGATGGTCCGGTGCGCCCACAATTCCAGGCATATGGTGGAGTAGCCGTACAGTCGGATGTATCCCGGGGCTTCTCTTGGGTAATCCGGTGTGTCCCATCGGGGAATGGTGCGCATGTGCCGCTTGAAATCGGCCTCGACAAGTTCACGGACCTTGGGATTGATGCACTCCCTGTTGAGCACCTTCTCGAATTTCTGCATCTGGTCGACAGCCGGCCACCTTCCGCAGTAACCCTGAAATGGGGATGCATTCGAACCCTGCCAGTTCTTGCAGGTCAGCGTCAGGCCCATCGCGTGAGCCTTGAATTTCGCCACATTCAGGTTCCATGAGTTCGGCGCATTGAACGGCCAGATGTATGGAATCTGCCTGTATACCACCCCGCCGGGAACCTCTCTCCAGACAAATCTGCCCGCGTCATTGGCGTCGTCCACCGTCGCGATCTGGGTCTTGCCGACGACACTCGCGCCGACCCGCTGCCCCATCGCGACATAGCCACGGGGTTCTATTATCCGGCTGCCGTTGACGTCGCGCGTATGTAACTTGTTTCCGGAAACGCCGAGTTCTTTCAACGATTCGAACAGACCCTCGATGAAGAACGCATCGGTGGTGATGCCCATCGTATCCTCGAGGGTGAATCCCCTTCTTTGGTCGATTGCCTGGTGGGCGGTGAGATTCGGCTTGGCGGCGATGTCGTGAGTTACGGGAGTGCCGGTGTCGTCCATGGGAACGAACAGGGTGCGGCCAAAATGGAGCCCGGCGCTCTTGCATGCCTCTGAATTCGTTTTGTAATCGACGTGAGTCCGCATGATGAAGACCGCTTCGGGGTGCTGTTCCACGAACGGATGCACGCCGAAATAACCGGATGGTCTCGATACGGCGGAAAAAACCGAACTGGAGCGCAGCAAACCGGCACCGCCGCATAACAATGAGGAAGATTTAAGAAAAACCCTTCGGTTCAGCATCCGGCATTACTTTCAGGGCTGACGCTATCTCTTGTTCGATGAAACAGTTGGAGGCACAGCTGCGTTGGGTTCCGTGACGGATGGTCGCCTCCGGCAGCAGCAGCATTGTATCAGGATCGAACCGTTCAACAAGCGACCGCCAACCGGCTTGAGCCGGCCCAGCGGGTTCCGAGAATGCGGACGGAAGGACCTTCCCCGAATATGTGGTCCGAGATTGCTATCCTCAATTTCTTCTGGGCGAAACGGCATCCCACCGCGCATCCCCCGTCTGCCGATAGTTCGGCGGCAGGGTGTCCCAGTCGGGGCGTGTGATGCAGTTCAGGTCGTACACCACTTTCCCGTCGCGGAGGGTCAGCTCGGCGACGAGCTTCCGGTTGCCCCGCAGTCTGGCCCCGTACATGTCGGTAAAACCGAAATTGCCTTTCTCCAGCCGCAAGACGCTGACGTCGGCCGGGGCCCCCGGCGACAAGTGTCCCAGTTCCTCATGCTTGATTTCCCGCGCCGGATTCCAGGTGGAGCGAAGGATCACTTCGTTCAAGGAAAGGCCCATGGCCAGGAATTTGCTCATGACATTCAGCATGTCCTTCATACCCGAGTTCATGCTGCCGATGTGCAAATCGGTGGATATGGAGTCGGGGAGGAACTTCTCCCGGATCGCCGGCACCGCGATCCGCCAAGCGAAACTCCCGCCACCATGCCCGACATCGAAGATCACGCTCCGTTTCCGCCCTTCCCAGAGCGCGGGGTTCAGTTTCCCTGTTTCCAGCAGCTCGTTCCGGAGACCGGAATATACGTGTGTGTAGATGTCTCCGGGGCGGAGCTTTACGGTCAGGAGTTCGCCTATGGGACGCTCGGGCCGGTTGCTTCCGAAGTCGACCATGACGGGGACACCCGCGATGGTTCCAGCTTCTACCGAACGCTCCACCGGCGCCCACTCGGGCCCCGCGTAGTGTGCGGTCTTGATCCCGACAATGAGACCCTTGTGACGTAGAACCATTTCCGCTGTAGGCCGCGCCTCCATGTCCGCCAGGTCCTGCTCCAGGGTTCCGCCCCGCATCCCGTTTCCGACGATATTCAAGAATGCAAGAACCCTCGTCTTGGAGCGGTCGATGACTCGCTGCTTGAAATCCTCGAAATTTCTCCAGCCGGCCCCGCCGGCGTCGACGGCTGTCGTGACTCCCACCCGGAAAGTGAATCCATCGGGATACACGCTGTTGTCCCCGGCATACGACCCCCGCTCTCCGGTGCCCGCATAGAGGTGCGCATGGATATCGATGATGCCGGGACAGACATAGAGCCCGGTGACGTCGACCGTCTTCAGAGCTGCCGACGCATCCAACCGGGGCGCCACTGCCACGATTTTTCCCCCGGAGATGGCAACGTCGCGGACCGCGTCTATCTGGTTCCTGGGATCGATCACATGCCCGCCCTTCAAAAGGAGATCGTAGCTCTGGGCTGCGGCGTCGCGCGCGAGGCCCAAGGCCAGTAACAGAACCGGCAAACTGAATTGCAGTCTCATCATGTTTCCCTTTCTTGAGTCATGGGCCCGGAGGGACCGCTCCGCAGCGGCGCCAACGGGACTTCCGGGCTGGGAACGGCGGAAGGCGGCGGCCGGCGCCGCTGAGATCGAGGTGACGAATGTTGCACGGGACACGCTCAGCATCTTTGGACGAGGCTTAGATTATCACGGCCCGAAAGAAATCCGCTGCCTGGTCGTCACCCATTGCGGCCTGGATCTCGTGGGCATCGTGCCTGCAATTGCCGCGCGGCTGCCTGTCGCGCATTCCATCGATCATGGGCCTTCGGTTGCCAAGACTCCGCGAGGCACGATGACACTCAAGGCATACCTGGACCTCGCAGCGGAAGCCAAGCGCGCCCGAAGCGAGCTGATCGTGCTGCGCCGGGACAACCCGATCGACGCGCCGGCCTTGGATAATGATGGATTGATTCATCAGTACGGCCGTCCGGCATGACCGTTGCGGGACCGCACTCGCCGCGTCATGATCTTCTTCGACCGCTCAGGGCGTTTTCCCGAAACTCGGCTGCCCATGCGATAGGAATTGCGGTTCCGACGCCGGATGGCGGAATATGCACTGCGGTTCCCGAGGTCCGCAGTCGGGCGGCGGCGAACATTGCGTATTTGAGGGAGGGTCGAGTCCCGAAACGGTCGATAGGATAGTCAATCGTTGCCCGCGTGTTGTCGTGGCGGCATCGCGGGGCGTGGAGATTGCGGTGCGTCTTGTCATCGGATGTGTGTTCCTTTTGGCAATCGGGCGGGTTCCGATGCCCGCACACCCGGTCGTCCCCGCAGCCGAGAGCGCCGCCATTGCCCATACATCGGAGCAGCCGGAACGCAACACCGAAATGCCTGGGGATGTTGCCGTCCTCCTGGGCGTCCTGGGGAAACGCCTCGATGACCCCGCCCTCCGAGAATTGATCTTAGATCTGAACCAGGGTGCAGAACCGGTAGTTCGCACCGAGGGCGACGCTTTAATCGGGGAATCGCGGATCTGCTTCCTTGCCGCCGCCGGTGTAATCCTCTATTCAAGCGACCGCTCGGGCGCGGGACAGAGGATCGGGCAAGTGACTTTGGTAGGCAGTGTTCGGAAAGTGTATGAGCAAGGCCGGGAACGGGCAGTCGCCGCCTTTCGCGGCTCGTTGCCGCTCTCCTTGAACTGGGGACAGACTCGCGGTGAGATCCTCAAGCGCCTGGGACAGCCGACGCTGAGCAACGAGGGGATCGGCATCAGCGACCGGCCCAAGACTCCCATCCGGGAAACACGCGACGCAGACGAATACCAGCAGGGAAACGTGATCATCCGGCTTATATATGCAGACACCCTCGAAGGCCCGGGCGGCCTGGAGGAGATTGACCTTCAACATACAACCGGTATGGGCCGCTAACGTCACTTTTGCCGCGCGGCCGCCGGAACCGTGGGTAAAGCACCGCAAACATGCAGGCCCTGAAGGGCGCCACGAAGCTTTGCCGCCAGGCGAGGAGACAACGACGCCTGTCCGTGCGGATCACCAATTCTGCTTGTTGTTGTCGACCCAGTAGCGGGAGTCCTTCGGGATGTCCTGCCACAGGGGTTGGCTCAGACCGTAAGGATGGTCGTACACGACCTCCCCGCCCACCAGGGTGAGCACGCACTGAAGCTTCCGGTCGCCGACAATCTTCCCGCCGCCGGTCCCGAGGTAGCCGAATCTTCCCTTCAGCATTTCGAATACGGCGATGTCGGCCGTCGAACCGACACTCAGGTTCCCC
>JACADW010000312.1 GCA_013388445.1 Acidobacteriota bacterium
CGCTCGGCCTCGGCTTGTTTGGCCATGGCGCGTTGCATCTCTTGAGGCAGGTCCACCTGCTTTACCTCCACCAGGCTGACCTTGATACCCCAGGCGTCCGTGTGCTGGTCGAGAATCTCCTGAAGCTTGATGTTCAGCTTTTCCCGGCGGCTCAGAAGGTCATCCAATTCGCACTCCCCGAGCACGGATCGCAGCGTGGTTTGTGCGAGCTGCGAGGTGGCGTAGAGGTAGTTCTCGACCTCCACGATGGCACGTGGCGCATTCATGACCCGGAAGTAGACGATCGCGTTGACTTTCACCGAAACGTTATCCCGGGTAATGATGTCCTGGGGCGGCACATCCAGGGTGATGGTGCGCAGGCTCACGCGCACCAGCGTGTAAACGGGCCACCAGATGAACACCAGCCCGGGGCCCTTCGCCTCAGGCAGGAGCCTTCCTATCCTGAAGACTACGCCCCGTTCATACTCGCGAAGCACGTTGATGCTGCTCCAGAGGTATATGAGCAGAATCCCGACGCTGATCAATAGCGGCAGACTCGTTCCTTCCATGATATTCCCTCCTTGGCGTTCCTGCTGCGGTGACTAACGCCCGATCTCCTCGACCTTCAGTGTAAGGTTTTCCGCGGCTATCACCCTGACCTGGCTGCCCGCCCGGATGGGGGTATCGGAATGGGCGGTCCAGTATTCGCCGCGGACTTTGACGCGTCCCCCTGAATGAATATCACTGTCGGCCACACCTACGAGCCCGATCATGCCCGCATCGCCGGTCATGACTCTCTGACGCAGAGATTTCATAAGCGCCACCAGCAGAATAAGAAATATGACGGCAAAGGGAAGCGCCACCGAGATCGCCATGCCCAGTCCGATGCGGACGGCCGGGTCCGGAGTATCCACAAGGATCAAGATTCCGATAATCATTGACACGACTCCGCCAAACCCGAGAATGCCGAATCCCTGTACTTTGACTTCAGCGACAAACAGACCTATGGCAAGCAGTATCAGCAAAACGCCGACATAGTTGATGGGCAGGAACGAGAACCCGAGTATCGAGAGAAGAAGGCAGATTCCGCCGATCACGCCCGGGGCCACGAAACCGGGGTTCGAGAACTCGAAGTAGAGCAGGATCAGCCCGCCGATCCCGAGCAGGAGAGCGAGGTTGGGCTGGGAAATCAGGGACAGGAACTTCTGCCGGGTGGTCATGACATAGTCAGAAACATCCTGGTCCTTCGTGTGCAGGGAACGCTCATTGCCCGAAAACAGCCGGACCTTGTACCCATCGAGGCGGGCGAGGAGGTCCTGTTCGTCCTCGGCAACGAGATCAATGAGGTTCTTGTCCAGGGCCTCGACGTCGGTGAAGGACTTGCTTTCAACAACGCCCTTTTCCGCCTCCTGTACGTTGCGGTTCCTTTTGGCAGCGATGCTGCGCAGGAACGCCGTTGCGTTGCTGGTGATCTTTTGAGTCAGGGTCTTGCCGGCCTCGCCCCCCTCGATGGGGAAACCTCCGATGGCCATCAGAGGGTGGGCGGCGCCGGTGTTGGTGCCCGGCGACATGGCCGCCACGTCAGCGGCCAGAAGGATGAAGAAGCCTGCAGAGGCAGCCTTGGCCCCGCTGGGTGTTACATAGGCCACAACGGGCACCTTACTCACCAGCATCCGTGAGATGATCTCCTCCATCGAAGTCGCGAAACCGCCGGGCGTATTCAGGCGCATGAGCAGAAGTTCAACCTGCTCCGACTCGGCACGCTCAATGCTGCGCGCGACGAATTCCGCGGTGATGGGATCCACGGCGCCGTTGATGTCAAGACGGGCTATTCGCGCCCATCCAGCGCTTGTCATAAGCAGGATGGCGACCATACTGGACGGAAGAAATCTGAAGTGGGATGCCATAGGCGCCGCGCAGCTAATCATACCACAGCACGGCTGCAGTCATTCCTGCACTCGCGCTGTCGAGAATCCGGGAATGACGCCGGGGGCATGGAAGCAAGCCATCCCCGTCCGCCGTATCAGCGACCGTTAGCGAACAAGTGCAATGCCGAGGACTGCTGCTCGGCATGGTAGGAAGAGCGTACCAGCGGGCCGGCCGCAACGTAGCGGAATCCCAGGGAGAGCGCAAAGGACTTGAGTTCTTCAAATTCCTGCGGGGCATAATAACGCCGCACAGGCAGGTGTTCCCTTGTCGGCTGGAGGTATTGACCCAGAGTCACGATATCGACGGCATGACGGTGCAGATCCGCCAGGGATTCCAGGACCTCGTCGCGAGATTCACCCAGGCCCAGCATCAGGCTCGACTTGGTGACAGGTCTCCAGCTGAATGATTTCGCAGCGCTCAGCAGTTCCAGCGAACGTTCGTAGCGTGCGCCTGCTCGCGCCACTGGATAGAGTCGCGCAACCGTCTCGATATTATGAGCCAGAACGTCCGGCCCCGCCTCCACGACAGAGCGCAAGGCATCCAGGCTGCCGCGGAAATCGGGGACAAGGACCTCGATCCGGACCTCCGGGCAGGTCGCACGGGTTCTGCGTATGGTCTCCGCAAAGACGTACGCCCCGCCATCCGCGAGATCATCCCGATCGACGGAGGTTATCACGGCATAGCGGACCCCCATTCCCCCGATCGCCTCGGCAATTCTTCGCGGCTCATCCGGATCATAACCGGAAGGGCGGCCGGTCCTGACGGCACAGAACCTGCACGACCGTGTGCATACATCCCCCAGGATCATGAACGTGGCGGTTCCCGCTGCCCAGCACTCTCCGATGTTGGGGCACCGGGCATCCTGGCAGACCGTGTGGAGGCGGTGCTCGCGGACCAGGCGTCGCAAGTGTCCGAAGCTATCGCCGGCGGGCAGGCGCACCTTGAGCCACTCGGGCCTCGGAGTCCGCCGGGTTTCCATGCCTCCATTGGAGAAGCGCTCTTCCCGGTTCGTCATGCCTTCGGGTTCTTGCCGGGAGTACATAAGGAAAGCCTACCATAGCGCGGCTCGGCTGCAATCCAAACCTCGCACGGATCTCGGGAGGACGGATCGCGATGCGGCCCGCCGTATGGACAGCGTGAAAACCGGATGCCGCAAGAGATCAGTAGGTCGGATAAGAACCGAGGAGCTTGAAATAGGCGGTCATCTCCTGCAGGTGCCGGAGTGCGTTTGCGCATCGATCGCTTCGCACATCGCTCTGCAGGTCCAGGTAGAACAGGTATTCCCAGGGCTTGCCCTGTATCGGGCGGGACTCAATCTTCGTCAGGTTGATGTCGCGAAGCGCAAACACCGACAGCGCCTTGAACAGCGCGCCCGGCTCGTTCCTCAGAGTGAAGACGAGGCTTGTCTTGGTTCCGCCCTGAGGAAAACGGCCGCGGCGGGCGAGCGCCAGGAACCTCGTGAAATTCTCCCGGTGGTCCTCGATGTTGCGCCGGAGGATCCGCATGCCGTACATGCGCGCAGCGGCGGCTGACGCGACCGCCGCAGCGGACGCTATCTTGCTGTCGCGGATGTGCTTGACGCTGCCCGCGGTGTCGTAAAAAGAAACCTTCTCGGCTGATCTGAGCGAACGCAGGAACTGCTGGCACTGCGCCAGAGCGACAGGATGCGAGTAGATCTGCCTTATGTCTGCCAGCCGCACTCCGGGACGGGCGATGAGATGATGTTCGATCCGGACCAAGGTCTCCCCGACTGCCTCGACCGCATGGCGGGCGAGCAGGTCGAAATTCTGGTGGATACTCCCCGCGAGAGAGTTTTCGATCGGTATGACCGCAGCGACGACGGCACCGCGGCTTAACTTGCGAAACACATCTTCGAAAGCCTGGCAGGGTACAGGCTCGATGCCCGATCCGAAGATGCGTTCGGCAGCCTGCTGGCTGAATGCGCCCAGCTCGCCCTGGAAGGCGATTCGCGAACTCGGCGGCAGCTGGATCTTGCGATAACCTGGCATGGTCGCAGAGCGGTCTCCCCGGGTTTTCCAGCGGATGATCAGGACGTACAGGCTCGGTCCTGAATCCCGCTGCGGAGACGGTCGGTTTCTCTGACCGGCCGGCCGTGGATCATGATTCGGGGCTGAACTATACCGGCAAGCAGGGAGCATTGATCGTGCAGTCCCGCTCGCGTCCGATCCGGATCACGAATCTCCGGCCGCCGATTCTGTGTGCTTATGCTCGGCAAGGGCCATCTGGTAATGTACCATCTTGTTGATGGCGTTGAGGTAAGCCCGGGCGCTCGCGTCAATCACGTCCGTACTCGCCCCTCTTCCGATGAAGGAAATGGTGCCGAAATCGACCTTCATGTGGACTTCCCCGACGGCATCCTTCCCTTTGGTGACGCTGTGCACGGTGTAATCCATCAGGCGCCCCGGCATGCCCGTGATCCGGTCGATGGCACGAAGCGCAGCATCGATCGGACCGTCTCCCACCGCCGAATCTCTCAACAGAGCGCCGTCTTTTTCAAGCATGACGGCCGCTGCGGCGAGGATCTGATTGCCGCCACTGGCCTGGACGTACTTGAGCTTGTAAGCTTCTGGAAATATGCGGAGACCATCACGCACGATTGTGATGAGGTCCTCGTCAAAGACCTCCTTCTTTCTGTCCGCCACTTTCTTGAACAGGATATAGGCCTTTTCGAGCTCCGTCGGATTCAGTGCGAATCCAAGCTCCTCGTACTTCCGCTTGAGCGCATGACGTCCCGAATGCTTGCCCATGATCAACTTGCTGTCCTTGATGCCGACACTTTCCGGGGTCATAATCTCATAGGTCAGCTTCTCCTTCAGGATGCCGTCCTGATGGATCCCGGCCTCGTGCGCAAACGCATTCCTCCCGACAATGGCCTTGTTCGCTTGCACGAGCATGCCGGTTAGATTCGTCAGGAGACCGCTGGACGGGTAGATCTCTCTTGTATTGACACCCGTTTCGAAAGCCAAGAGGTCGCGGCGCGTGTGGAGGGCCATGACAATCTCCTCGAGCGAAGCGTTGCCCGCCCGCTCGCCGATGCCGTTGATCGTGCACTCGACCTGACGGGCCCCTTCCTGCACCGCCGTCAGCGAATTCGCGACCGCCAGTCCAAGATCGTTGTGGCAATGGACCGAGAGGATCGCCTTACCGATGTTGGGCACATGGGTGCGGACATAGCGAATCCGTTCGCCGAATTCCGAAGGAATCGCATATCCGACCGTGTCCGGCACATTGAGGACCGTTGCTCCCTCCTCAATCACCGCCTCGAATACCCGGCACAGGTAGTCCAGATCGGACCTGGCCGCATCCTCGGCCGAGAACTCCACGTCATCACAGAAACCCTTGGCATATCGGACCGCCTGCCGCGCGTCCTCGAGAACCTGGTCGCGCGTTCTCTTCAACTTGTACTGGAGATGGATGTCCGAAGTGGCTATAAATGTGTGAATTCTCGGCTTGGCCGCCGGCTTCACTGCCTCCCAGCAGCGATCGATATCCATCTTGTTTGCCCGCGCCAGACCTGCTATCGAGACTGTGCGGACTTCTTCGGCAATGCGTTTCACCGATTCGAAGTCACCATCGGATGAAATGGGAAATCCGGCCTCTATGACGTCGACCCGGAGCTTTTCCAGCTGCCTCGCCAGAAGAAGTTTCTCCTCGAGGTTCATGCTGGCCCCGGGAGACTGCTCGCCGTCCCGGAGGGTTGTGTCAAAGATGTAAATACGTTCTGGCATGCCGAATAGCCTCCTAACGTCTCGGGGATTTCACAATTTACTGAAAATGAATCTCTTTCCGCAACTTTTTCTCTGTCCTCAGAAGGATCGAGAGCACCGAGAGGCCGGAGTAGCTTTGCCTCCTCGCTGCCCTGCCGCTTGAGCCCTCTATCCCGTTGCCCTCTCGCATTAGTCCAGCAGCCGGTGAACCGTCCTATCACGATCCGGAAGATCTGGAACCAAGGCAGATCATGCCACCCGGCAGTGCTGGAGCATGTCCGCGCCGTCAGTCACCAGCTCCTGGATCACCTGCCGCTTTGGAGCTGAAGACTGATACCGTTCGCGCGAATCGCCTACATTTCAGGGTGCACCTCTTACCCGGAACGAAGATGATCTGACTCCGGGGGACAAGCAGTCCCGCTCCAAGGCGATCTCGACGTATCTTAGGGGGAAGTCCGCGGTTGTCAAGGGGCTCGAAAGGCAGCTTCGCCTGGCGATGCCCGCATCTGACTGCCGTTTCAGGCGATGATGGCTCAGCGGCCAAACGTAAGGGATGTGCAACGGCTGGCTGCAAAGCACGGGAATCTCCACCGGCGGTGTGTGACCGGGCCATGGTCTAGCTCATGTAGCCGGCGTTGATGTCGACGTACTCGCGGCTCAGGTCACAGGTCCAGACTTTCGCTGATCCTTTACCCGATCCCAGGTCAACGACCATCTCGATCTGGCTGGGGGTCAGCAGCTGTCTCGCAGAGCGCTTTGCCATGGGAACCGGTATGCCGTTGCGGAAAACCAGGGTCCTCCCTATGGATATGGAAAGCAGGTCGGGGTCAAAGGCGACCCCGCTGTAGCCGGCGGCGCAGGCAATCCTGCCCCAGTTGGGCTCCTCACCGCAGATTGCCGTCTTGACAAGCGCCGACTTGGCGATGGTTTTGCCCACACGGCGGGCGTCCTGATCGGTGGGGGCCCGCAGGACGGTTATCTCGACAAGCTTCGTCGCACCCTCGCCGTCTCTGGCTATGCACCTGCATAGCTGCTCACATACCATGGTCAGTCCTTCCTCGAAGCCAGCCAACCAGCGACCCTCCACTCTGACCTCTGCAGCACCGTTGGCAAGAACCACCACCATGTCGTTCGTGGAGGTGTCGCCGTCGACCGTCAGGGAGTGGAAGGTCCGGTCGGCGACTCTGCGGAGTATGCGCTGGAGAGCGGCGGGGGGAAGCCAGGCATCGGTGGTTACGGCGACGATCATCGTCGCGAGGTCCGGGTGGATCATGCCCGCCCCTTTCGCCATGCCGCCGATGCGCACTGTCCTGCCGGCAATCCGGCCCTGCACCGCGAAATTCTTTTCAAAGGTATCGGTGGTCATGATCGCCCTGGCCGCTGCTTCCCCTCCACGAGTGCTGAGCGCTGACACCGCCGAGGATATGCCTTTGAGTAACTTCCCCATGGGCAGCGGGACGCCGATGACGCCGGTGCTGCCGACCAGGACCCTGTGGCACTCGAGGTCGAGGTGCGAAGCCACGCTCTCCGCGCAGGTCGCCGCATCCCGTTTCCCTTTCTCACCGGTGCACGCATTTGCACAACCGGAGTTCAGCAGGAGGGCCTGGATTCGTCCCCCGGCCAGTTTCAGGTGCTTCCTGCTCAGAAGGACGGGTGCCGCCTGGACTATATTGCGGGTAAACAGAGCCGCCGCGCTCGCCGGCCTGGCAGAGAGCAGAATTGCCAGGTCCAGTCCGGATTTCTTGATGCCCGCCGCAACTCCGCTCGCGAGATAACCCTGCGGGGCCGTGACACCTCCCCGGATCGCTCTCCACGTTCTGATGGTACGAGATCGGGACTTCTTGATTTCCTTCATAGCTGCAGCACCATGGCCAGCTCGTCGCAGGTGTTGAACTTCGGACAATGAAAACACTCGTTATAGACCTTCAGCGGCATGA
>JACADW010000285.1 GCA_013388445.1 Acidobacteriota bacterium
GTGCCACTCTGCCCGTAGACGGAGGCCTCCCGGACTCCACGCCGAGAAGATGGGCGTGGTGCGCACCCAAGCCCATGAGAATCCGTTCCGCCGGCGCTCGAATTGGTGAAGGAACGGTGCAGTCGGCTTTCCACCTCGCTGCTTTCGGAAGAGCCGACCATGCATAAGAGGCGCTCAATTGAAGCTCGGAGCAGCGGCTGCGTCGCGACGCAATGCCCGGCGGCGAAGCTCCCGTTCAGCTTATGAAGAACCTGGATTCTCGCCCGTTCACCGCGTCCCGGTCGCGCGGCCTGCGAGAAAGAAAGAAAGTCCCTCGAGAGAGATGCTCAGATCGATCGACTGGATCTTCGTGCCGGGACGGGGCACAACCCGCACGGGGGCGAAATTAAGTATCGCGCGGATGCCCGCGTCAAAGACGCGTTCGCACACCTCGCGCGCGGCCGCGGCGGGGACTGCGATCATGGCCATCTCAATGCCCCGGGCCCGGACCGTCTCCTTCAGGTCGCCGATGCTGACGACCGGGACTCCATTGCGCCAGGTCGTTCCGATCTTCGCGGGGGAGTTTTCAAATACCGCGACCACGGAAAAACCGTGCTGGAGGAATCCTCCGTATTCCGCCAGCGCCATGCCCAGGTTCCCGCCGCCTATGACGCAGACTTTGTGGAGCGAATCCAGGCCGAGAATATTCGAGATCCGCCTTCTCAGGTCGCGCACGGGATAACCGACGCCGCGCACCCCGAATTGCCCGAAGTAGGCAAGGTCCTTTCGAATCTGGGCCGAATTGAGGTTGAACCGTTCCGCCAGCGACTTGGATGAGATGGTCTCGACTCCCTCCTCGTCGAGAGCGGCAAGGCATCGCAGGTATATCGAGAGCCGGTGAGTCGTGAACTCCGAGATCTTCTCCGCCTTCATAGGGTGCTCACCCGCCGCTTTATAAAAACAGGAAGCCGACCTCGAAAAGACGATGGCCACAAGGTAACCAGACATCGCGCCAATGTCAAGGCAATGGGGCACCAGGCCGGCCTTCGTCAACCGGACTTTACGCGGACCGGTGTGCTCCCGGTTTCACAGGCCGTCGAGGTCGCGGGACACACAGAAGCGCTTGACCGTCGGCGGGCGGCAAAATACTCTAAGTCGGTCTTATCATGTCAGGTGGAGCCCTATGATCGGCCAGCTTCGGGGGCAGCTCATCGCGAAAAAGCCAAACCAGGTACTGCTCGATGTCCAGGGAGTGGGATACGAGGTTCACATACCGCTCACCAGTTTTTACGAGCTTCCTGGCGAGGGGAATGAAGTCCTCCTTCGGATCCATACTCACGTCAGAGAGGACGCCTTCCTCCTGTTCGGTTTTGTCACTCAGAAAGAGAAGGATCTCTTCCTGAAGCTGATCTCCATCAGCGGGATCGGCCCGAGACTGGCAATTTCCATCCTCTCGGGCGCGAGGGTCGAAGAACTGGCCCAGGCTATTGCACAGGGGAATCTCGCACGGCTCACCTCCATCCCCGGTGTCGGCAGGAAGACCGCCGAGCGTGTGGTCCTCGAGCTGAAGGGTCAGATGGGACCTTTCGTGGGCGCGGAGATGGTCGAGGTAGAAGGCGCGGGCCGGATCAAGGACCAGCTCGAAGAAGATATCCTGTCCGCGCTGGTGAACCTGGGCTATCCTAGAGCCAGCGCCGAGAAGGCGCTGGTTTCAGTCCAGCGAGCCGGCGAGTGCCCACGGAGCTTCGAAGAGCTCCTGAGGCGGACGCTGCGTCGACTGGCCGGCTGAAGGATCGAGGTCGACTATGCCGGGTGATCCGGACCGCCGCACATTGCTGAGCCCAAGGCCGCGGGCGGACGAACAGAGCTTCGAACTGAGCCTGCGACCCAGGAATCTGCGTCAATACATCGGGCAGTCCCGGGTCAAGGAAAACATCGACATCAGCATCCAGGCAGCAGTCAAGCGCCAGGAATCCATGGATCACGTCCTGCTTTACGGGCCTCCCGGTTTGGGCAAGACAACACTCGCAACTGTCATTGCCAACGAGTTGGGGGTCAGCATCCGGACGACCAGCGGGCCGATCATCGAAAAGCGAGGCGACCTCGCTGCGATCCTCACCAACCTCAAGCCCAGTGACGTACTGTTCATCGACGAGATCCACCGCCTCCACCCGGCGATCGAGGAGATCCTTTACCCCGCGATGGAGGATTTCTACATCGATCTCATGATCGGGGAAGGGCCGGGGGCGAGGAGCATCCGGATGCAGCTTCCCCGTTTCACGCTTATCGGGGCCACGACGCGCGCAGGCCTGATTACAGCACCTCTGCGTGCCCGTTTCGGCATCATTCACCGTCTGGAGTTCTACTCGCACGACGAGCTGGCCGTGATCGTCCGGCAGTCCGCCACGATTCTGGGAGTGGACGTCGACGAAGGCGGCGCCGTCGAAATCGCTTCGCGCAGCCGTGGCACTCCCAGGATCGCAAACCGGCTGCTGAGGCGCGTCCGTGATTTCGCCGACGTGAAAGCCGACGGGAAGATCACACGTTCGGTGGCCGTGGATGCTCTTGCGCTCATGGACGTGGACATCCACGGCTTCGACGACATAGACCGCAAGCTCATGATGACTATCATCGAAAAGTACGGCGGCGGCCCTGTCGGCGTCGGAGCCCTGGCCGCATCCATCCACGAGGATGTCGACGCGATAGAGGACATCTACGAGCCCTACCTCATGCAGGTCGGTTTCCTGGATCGCACGCCGCGCGGCCGTGTAGCGACGCGCCAGGCCTACGAGCATTTCGGGATTGACATGACCGGAAGACAGCGCAAGCTTTTCTGATTCTCAGATTGCCAGGCGAAGGGCCTCACGGACCGGCGCCTGCACGGAAAGACACCGCCTTGAGAGAAGGTGAACGCAACCCGAAGATCCGCAGGCTCGCCCAGACCGTCGAGACGGTGATTCGGGGAAAGCCCGACGCAATCAAGCTCGCGATCATCTGCCTTCTCGCCGAGGGTCACCTGCTGATCGAGGACGTCCCGGGGGTCGGCAAGACGACGCTGGCACACTCCCTCGCGCGCGGCTTCGACTGTTCCTTCCGGCGCATCCAGTTCACGAGCGACCTGCTTCCGTCGGATATCCTGGGTGTTTCCGTATTCCACCAGGACGCGCGGACCTTCGAATTCCGCCGCGGTCCGATCTTCGCGAACGTCGTGCTCGCCGACGAGATCAACCGGACCACGCCGAAGACTCAGAGCGCGCTTCTTGAGGCCATGAGCGAAGGGAGAGTAAGCGTCGACAACCAGACGCACCTCTTGCCCCGGCCTTTCATGGTGGTCGCGACCCAGAACCCGATCGAACACCACGGCACGTACCCGCTGCCGGAGTCTCAGCTCGACCGATTTCTGATGCGAATCCGCATGGGGTATCCTGAAGCAGGGGCCGAGAAGGAGATACTGCGGAGGCATGACCATCGAGCACGCCCGGAACAACTGGTCCCCGTGCTGTCCACGGACGACATCCTTGAAGCGCAGGCGTCGGTGACCGAAGTGCGGGTCGAGGATCCCCTCCTCGACTACATCATGGCAACCGTGGACGCCACCCGCAGTTCCGAGTTCCTTCTCGTGGGGGCCAGTCCCCGGGGATCGCTGGCTCTGCGCCGCGCCGCCCAGGCACTGGCCTATTACGAGGGACGGGACTACTGCCTTCCGGATGACATCAAACAGGTGGCACTACCGGTCCTGGCCCACCGGGTGATCGTCAGCGCCAAGTACTCTTCGCCCCACAAGCGCGGCGAGGAGGCCGAGAAGATCATTGAAGACATTCTGGCAAACATCGAGGTCCCGCTCTGACGGCGCGACCGAGCACGGTCGATGGCACCTGCCATTTTCCTTCAGCATCACGCCGGCAGGCTGGTGTTTCATTCTCGGTGTCTTTCTCCTTCTGCTGGCCGCTCTGCATACAGGCAACAACCTCCTGATCCTCCTCATCTCGACCATGCTCTCAGCGGTCCTGACGTCCGGAGTTTTCGCGCGCAGCTCCTTGAGATCGGTGCTGGTGACGCTCCAGATCCCGGAGAATGTATTTGAGGGAGAACAGGTCTCAGTCAGGGTATCCGTGCAGAATCAGAAGCGGCTCTTTCCCACGCTCTCGATCACCGTCGAAGACCTGGCCTCAGAGAACGGCGGAGCCGTTCTGAAGCGGCTCCAGAGGCTCCGCAAAAGCGCGGCCTCCGCCGGACCCGGCCGGCCGCCCGATCGGAGCGTGCTCCGGCACCCTGCCTACTTTCCCTGGATTCCCCCGCGCTGCGTCCGCTCGGAGCTCGTCTTTCAGAAATACCCGCGCCGTGGCGTGTACCAACTGGAAGGCTTCCGTATCCTCACCAGATACCCCTTCGGGCTATTCGCCCGCGGCGAGAGGGTTTCGGCGAAGGGCCGGGTCTGGGTTTATCCCTCGATACACGAGGTCTCCTCCTATTATCACCTGCTCCCCTTCCCGCCCGGCCGGATGGAGAGCGCGCGCACAGGTCATGGGGAGAGCCTCTTCGCGATCCGTCCATACCGCGACGGAGAAAGCGCGAGGCTCGTCGACTGGAAAGCCACCGCCAAGACCGGGCGCCTGATGTCGCGCGAGTTTGCGCGAGACGAGGAAAATACCTTCTGCCTCATCCTGGACACCACGGCCGGTCCTGACAGCAGGCCGGATGATTTCGAAAAGGCCGTATCGCTCGCCGCAAGCTTTGCCTGGCACTTTGCGAAAGAGGAGGCGGAGTACCAGTTTCTCTCACCCCAGCGGTACGTTCCGGCAGGCATCGGCACCGAGCACCTGTACGAGGTCCTCCGTGCCCTCGCCGTGGTCGGCTTCGAGCAGGGCACGTCGCCCAATCCGCCGGACCTGGTCGCACAACTGGGCAGCATCCTCGAGCCGGCAACGCTGGAGCGCCTGATGTCGGACAAGGTGCTCAAGATAATCATCACGTCAAGAGCGAGGCACAGCTTCCCGAGTACAGCATGGCAATCGGCGCACGTCCTCTGCCGCGAGGACCTATGAGCTTCGAACGGACCTTCAAGCTTTTCCTGTATATGATGATGCTCTCAGGGCTTGCTGCTGTTATGGCGGGCGGCGGCGCCGCGCTGCCTGCCGCCGTGCTCTTCGCGTTCGTCCTCATCGTGAGCTGGTTCCTCGACACGGAGAAGATCCGGCGCGCCCTGCCGGCTTGGACTCCGGGAGGCCTGGCGCTGGCCTCCGTGCTCTTTTCATTGGTGGACTGCGTCTGGTTTTCCAGGCCGTTGCCTGTCAGCCTGATTCATCTGCTCATGTTCCTGGCGGCGGTGGTATTGCTTACAAGCTCATCGGACCGGGACTGCCTCTGGCTCTGCCTGATCAGTTTCGGCTGGATGGCTGCAGCCTCGGTCCTGAGCGCCGATCTCGCTTTCGCCCTGTGCCTCGTGTCGTTCCTGTTTGCCGCCGTGGGCGCGCTGGTCCTGTTCGAAATGCGCAGAAGCTGCGAGCACGCCCGGCGCAGGGGGCGAATCAGTCTGCTGCTTGCCGCGCACCTTCCCACCGGCAATTCTGGCTTCTTTGCTCGCTTCCCTGCCGGCAAGATCACGTTGCTGGTCCTGGGAATGACGGGGACGGTCCTGCTCCTTTCGATCCCGTTGTTTCTCGTTCTTCCGAGGATTTCCCCGGGGACCTACCGCCGTCCCCATGGGCGGACGCAGCTGGTGAGCGGATTCTCGGATGAGGTCGAGCTCGGAGAAATAGGCACCATCAAGGAATCTGAAACGGTGGCCATGAAGATCAGGCTGAATGAGCCTCCCTCGAAGCTGCCGCTCACTCTCAAATGGCGCGGGATTGCATTGGATTCCTACGACGGACACAGCTGGAGGCGCAGCAAAAAGGCCCGGCAGGAAATCGTCGCTGGACGCAGCTTTTTCAAGCTGGAAGCGTACACCCGGGGACCGGGGTTGCTGTTCCAGACCGTGTTCCTCGAGGCGCTCTCGACCGACGTGATATTCGCAGCAAACAGGGTGCTGGCCTTCTCGAGCGATCTGGGCTCGCTCGAGCGCGATGCATACGGCGGGTACTTCACGATGCCGCACGCTGGAGCCAGGATCCGGTATTCGGCTGTCTCGGACATCACGCCCCTGGACGCACGTCTGATTCCTGCAGAACAGACCCCCTACCCGGCAGAGGCGGGTTCAGTTTGTCTGCAGGTTCCGGAACTCGATCCGAGAATCGCCGGACTTGCCGTGCAGATCACGGCAGCCGAGCGCCACCCTTTCATGAAGGCCCAGGCGTTGGAGCGCTACCTGCGCAGGGAGTACCGCTACAGTCTCAGGTTGAGAGGCCCCGCCGGAAGCGCCGACCCGCTCGCTGCGTTTCTCTTCGAATTCCGCGAGGGCCACTGCGAATACTTCGCCACCGCCATGGCGGTCATGCTGAGGCAGATCGGCATCCCGTCTCGGCTGGTCAACGGATTTCGCGTAGGCGAGTACAGCACGCTGGGAGACATGTGGGTGGTGCGCCAGTCTGACGCACACAGCTGGGTGGAGGCCTACTTCAAGCCTTACGGATGGCTGGAGTTCGACCCGACGCCGACCGAGCCGCGCCCGGTCCGGACAGGCCTGGCACGCCTGGTTTCAGCGGCTCTCGATGCGCTAGACGTCTGGTGGTGGGACGGTGTCGTCTCCTATGATATCTGGAAGCAGTCGGCCATGGTCGGCGCCGCGTCATCCTGGGCGAACCGCCAACTCGCGAGGGCCGAAACGTGGGCCTCGGCCGTGCACAGACGGGGTCTCGCGGTTGCGTCGAAGATGCAGGCTTCCCCGCTTCTGACGACCCTGGCCGGCGCCCTGCTTGCGCTGCTGTCGGCGGCCGCGCTGGCCCGTCTGGTGAGGCCGCGCTGGCCCTCGACCTTAAGGCGAAAGCTGGATCGGAGGCTGCATGCGCATTTCCGGCCGGCGATTATCCTGAGCTTCTACGAGGAAGCACTGGAACTGCTCGAAGCCAGGGGGTTTCAGCGCGGGCGTTCGCAGACTCCCCTCGAGTTTGCCCGCGCTCTGAGGGATCACCCGGCGGGCGACGCACTGATGGAACTGACGAGGATCTATAACCGCGCGCGCTTCGGCGGCTCTTTCACCACCGGCGACAGGCCCAGGGCCGAGGCCTTGCTTGCCACGCTCCGGGCCCTTCTCAGTTGAATCCCCCGGATGCGCCGAACGGCGGCCAATTGCCTTGTGTCTTTCGCGCGATAACGGGAGGCGACAGGTGTCTCCGGGTAGCGCTTCACG
Organism: Acidobacteriota bacterium; assembly: GCA_013388445.1. GTDB lineage: Bacteria > Acidobacteriota > UBA6911 > UBA6911 > UBA6911 > JACADW01. Next base: position 7,268 of record JACADW010000285.1, read on the forward strand.
TTCCCATAACAGCCTGGATCGCGGCCACATCAACGAGAACAGAGTCTCTCGCAACAACCTTCACGATGACACTGTCAAGTGACGGCCGGTTGTACTATTCTTCCATCTGCGGGTGAAATCGTGGCGAAGATCGGTTTCATGAGTCTGGGCTGCCCCAAGAACCTCGTCGACAGCGAGGTCATGATCGGCCATCTGCACAGGGAAGGCCACTCTCTGACGACTGACTGCTCCGAGGCTGAGATCCTGATCGTCAACACGTGCAGTTTCATCGCGGAGGCCAGGCAGGAGTCGATCGACACCATTCTCGAGGCCGCGGAGTTCAAAAAGAGCGGTGCGTGCAGGAGATTGGTCGTGACCGGTTGCCTGGCCGAGCGATATTCCAAGGAGATCCAATCCGATCTGCCGGAAGTGGATGCAGTCCTGGGGACAAACCAGATCCCGCTCATCGCTCGGGCTGTTGCGGGGGAGCCGGTGCCCGCTCCGGGCAGGTTCGGCAGGAGCAAGGCGGATCTGTATCTTTACAACCACCGGACGCCCCGCGTGCCTGCCACGCCTCCTTATACGGCCTACATCAAGATCGCCGAGGGCTGTGATCATTCCTGCTCCTTCTGCATCATCCCGAAACTCAGGGGTGCATTCAGGAGCCGCCGCATCGATTCGGTGGTCCGGGAGGCCGAAGACCTAGCCGCGCGCGGTGTCCGGGAAATCACTCTCGTCGCGCAGGACACGACGAGCTATGGCACCGACCTCGGTATGCAGGACGGCCTGACCCGGCTTGTGGAGGCGCTCGAGCGGATCGACGGGATATGCTGGATCCGCTTCCTGTACGTCTATCCGAAACTGGTCAGCGATCGTCTGATGCACCTCGTTGCGGGAAGTGAGAAGATCTGCAAGTACATCGACATGCCGCTCCAGCATGCAAGCACCCGCATCCTGCGGGCAATGCGTCGCGGCGGGAGCCGCTTGAGCCTCTCGCGCATGATCGAAAGAATACGCCGCGGCATACCGGACGTAACCTTCCGCACGACCATGATCGTCGGCTTTCCTGGTGAGACTGAAAGGGATTTCCAGGAGCTTCTGGGCTTCTGCCGCGATGTAGAATTCGACCGCCTGGGGGTGTTCGTCTACTCGAATGAGGAGGGCACGCGCTCTTTCGGAATGGGCGGCCAGGTGCCCATCCGGACAGCCCGGCGCCGGCAGGGCGAGTTGATGGAACAACAGGCGGCAATCTCAAGACGCAAGAACAGTCGCCTGGTAGGCAGGGAGCTCCCCATTCTCGTGGAAGGCGCGTCGCGGGAGAGCGATCTCCTGCTTCAGGGCCGCCTTCCGTCCCAAGCGCCCGAGATCGACGGTGTCTGCCTGATCAGCGACTCCGAGGTCGGGGCCTTGAAGCCGGGCGAGTTCCGGACAATCCGGATAACGCGGGCGCTCGCGCACGATCTGATCGGGACTGTTGTACGCTAGAATAGGTGCATCAGGATCCAGGATGCCGGTTTGAGATGTGCCGCTTCCGCCCGGATTTTCGGCGGCTCCCCACAGCCCTCCCGCCAGGCCGGGCGGATAACGGTGCAGGAATGGTGCAACCTGGCCTTGCGGGCAAGGCGGAATGCGGGAAGGCTGGCTTAGTACGGAATAGCCAGGCATTTCCTGGATCCAAGGCGTATATGAGAGAGCACTCATGCCCGCGATGCGGGAGGAAGACCGTGTACCAGGGCAACCCATTCCGCCCTTTCTGCAGCGAGCGCTGCAAACTCATCGATCTCGGCCACTGGGTTTCGGGGGATTACCGGGTGCCCGTGCTGGAAACTGAAGAGAAGCCGCCGGAAAAGCCGGGCGAGGAGCCCGGTGAACCATGACATACAGGCTTTCTTTAATGGTCGCAACCGGATGCGGCCTTGGCTACCTGCCCGCGGCTCCGGGGACCTTCGCGTCGATCGCGGCGGCCCTGGTCTACTATGGAGCATACCTCCGGACGGGCGGGATCCCGCCGGATGTACATGTGAGCGCGCTGGGCGCGATCACAGTCCTTGGTGTACTGGCATCGGATAACGTCGTAAGGAATCGGGGGTTGCACGATCCGTCGTTCATCGTGATCGATGAGATCGCGGGACAGCTGGCGTCTTTCGTTCTGCTACCCGTGCGTCCGTCTTTGATCCTGGCTGGAGTAATCCTTTTTCGGATCTTCGACATCTGGAAGCCTTTCGGGATACGCCGTCTCGAATCCCTCGAAAACGGCGTCGGCGTCCTTGCAGACGACCTCGCGGGGGGCCTGCTGACCTGCGCCCTTCTGCATGCGGCATATCGCTTGTTCACTGCCTGGTGCTGACTGCCGGGAGAACGATGAAGGCTGAAATCATTGCGGTCGGGTCGGAGCTCCTCTCGCCGGACAGGCTCGACACCAACTCCCTCTTCCTGACCGAGAAGCTGAACGAGGCCGGCTTTCGCGTACACCTCAAGACTATCGTCGGGGATCGCAAGGAGGATATCGCGCGCGTTGTCGCCGCCGCGCTGGAGCGCTCCGACCTGATCATGATCATCGGGGGACTGGGGCCGACCGATGATGACTTGACCCGGCCGGCCGTGGCCGGTGTACTGGGACGCCGGCTGCGGACGGATCCCGACGTGGTCGCCGTGATCCGAATGCGGTTTGCGGCCCGCGGAGTCGTCATGCCGCGGATCAACGAGCGCCAGGCTCAGGTCATCGACGGCGCGCAGGTTCTCAGCAACCCTTTCGGCACCGCGCCGGCAATGTGGATCGAGGAGAAGGGAGTGAAGATTGCTTTACTGCCCGGACCTCCCAGGGAACTCCAGGCCATCTACCTGCAGTCTGTCCAACCGCGCGTTGAGGCCTGCGCCGAAGGCAAGCGGCTGACACGCCGCTCGCTGCACGTAGTGGGAATGACGGAGTCCGAGGTAGACTCGCTCGCAGCTCCCGTATACAGGCGTTACCGGAACGTGGAGACGACGATCCTGGCGAGCAGCGCTCAGATCTTTCTGCACCTGAATGAATGGGTCTCTCGTGGAGAGGAACCGGCGCAGGCGATCGAGCTGGCATCCAGGCTTGAGCAGGTCCTGGGAGACGCCGTCTATTCGACCAGCGGTGAATCGCTCGAAGCGGTCGTAGGCGCGATGCTGAGGGGAAGCGGACGTTCGCTGTCGGTTGCGGAATCCTGCACAGCAGGCATGCTGGCAGCGCGGATCACCCGGGTGCCGGGAAGCTCCGACTACTTCCTGGGAGGGGTCCTCTGCTACAGCAACATCGTCAAACGGGAGCTCTGCGGCGTGCCGGCCGCCCTCCTGGACAGCCACGGTGCGGTGAGCGCGGAAGTCGCAGAGGCGCTGGCCGGCGGCGTCCGCCGGGCATGCAAATCCTCGCTGGGCCTCTCGATCACAGGGGTTGCGGGACCCGGGGGCGGGACCGTCGAAAAGCCCGTTGGACTGGTCTATATCGGCCTGGCAGATGAGCGCATGTCCTGGAGCGACAGGCGTGTCATTCCGGGCGACCGCGAGTCAGTCCGCGAGAGGGCGGCGACATACGCGCTGGCCCATCTGCGCCGTTATCTGCTGGATGAATCCCGCGGCGCACCCGGCACCCGGGCGGAAGACCCCAGGGCAACGTTGCCCGAAACGCCCCAGTGACGGCGGGCTGGCTCGCGGCGGCATGGGTGTAAAGATAATGAGGACCTTCA
>JACADW010000222.1 GCA_013388445.1 Acidobacteriota bacterium
GTCTACGAGAGCAGGACTTCCAGGAACTGGCAGGCGAGAATCAACGATCTCGTCGGGCAGCTCAGCCCCGAAGGGCAGCGCCGGTATCGGACACTGGAAGTCCGCTGCCGTGCGATCCTCGAGCACCAGTACCGGAGCGGCGCGATTCAATCGGGTCTGGAAAGCCAGGGCGAGGGACTGGGACGCCTGTTGTGGGTTTACCTTCGAATGCTGCTGATGCGGCAGGCCGTCGAAAAGATCGTGCGCGAGAGCACGGAATCCCCAGAAGACTCGGAGCAGCTGGGAGAACGGCTCCGCGGCCTCGAAACGCAACTCAAGAGCGCTGGTCTCAGCGAGGACTTGAGGCGCAGCCTGACGGGCCAGGCGGAGATCCTCCAGCAAAGGCTCGAGAAACGCAGGGAGGCGCGCGAGAAGCTCGCGTTCATGGATGCCGAGCTTGTCCGCATCCAGGAGCAGGTCGAGCTGGTGAGGGAACAGGCAGTGCTGGCGGCCACGCCCGAGACCGTCTCACAGCGCATCGACCAGATCACGGCGACTCTCGGGGGAACAAGTCAATGGATTCAGGAGCAACAGCAGATCTACGGAGCCATTGAAGATCTGCTGGCGGAGCCGCCGCCGCTCTCGGTCGGCGTGTCGGCCAAGGAAACGCAGTAATTGCAGATTGCAGATTGCAGATCGATTTGGGGACAATTGCCGAAGCTGAGACAGGCGTTGCCCGTAAAAGGATTGCAGGGAGTTGAGTCGGGATGAGCATAGAACTACCCGCATGGGCCGCCGAGATGAGAGACATGTTCCGGTCGGGATCAGTGACCCAGTTCATCCTGCACGGTAATATATTCGATGTCGTTCCGGCCCCCGGACCCGGAGGAGGGAAGCTGCTTCCGCTCAAGTCGTTCCTCGACGAAGTGATGTTCGAGCGCTACGACACCGTGCTCCACTACGACCGCGGGCGCGGCATACGCGCGACCCGGGGTTCGGAGGACTGGTCGGAATGGCTGCGGACAGCCCTCGGCGACCAGTCCGGTGCCCTTGCCCAGACGCGGGAGCCGGGTGCCGCCATGGAGCTGATCGACCGTTACCTGCTCCGCACCTTGAATCTGCAATCCCTGGCCGGCAGGGAAGCGGGCTCCCGCAAGATCGCGGTCGTCATCGATTTCGCCGAGTTTGTCGTTCCACGAGGCGATGCCATCCAGCTGGGCGGCCCGTTCAGCGCGAACGTCGTCAAGGTACTGGGATGGGCCAACGACCCGGCCATCCTCCAGTCGAATATCGTCACCATCCTGCTCACCGAGGGTTTGCACGATCTGAACGAGCTGGTAGTGAACAACCCCCATGCGACATCACTCCGGCTGCCACTCCCCGGCGAGGCGGAGATGCTGGCGTATCTCGAGGCGCTTGTCGCCACATCGTTCCCCGACCTCGCTGCCAGGTGCGAGGTGACTCTCGAGGTTCTGGCGCGACGGTTGACGGGACTCAGCCGTGTAGGCGCCCGGACCGTGATTTCGATGGCGCTCAGGAACAACCGGACCATCACCGCCTCGTGGCTCTCCAACAAGAAAAAGGAGATGATCGAGCGGGAATGCCAGGAGCTGCTCGAGTTCGTCGAGTCTCCCTTCACGCTGGATCACATATCCGGACACGACACCGTCAAGGCGTGGCTCCGTGAAGACACCCAGCTGCTGCGGCGCGGCATCCTGCACGCCCTCCCCATGGGATACCTGATCACGGGCCGGATCGGGACCGGGAAGACCTTTCTCGTCCAGTGCTGGGCAGGCGAACTCGGTACTCCGTGCGTGGTATTCAAGAATTTCCGCGACAAGTGGGTCGGCGCCACCGAATCAAACCTGGAGAAGATCTTTTCGGTACTGAGGGCGTTGGGGCAGGTAGTCGTTTTTGTCGATGAAGCGGACCAGGCGGCCGGCAGGAGGGAGGCGGGCGCCTCCGACAGCGGTCTCTCGGGCCGCGTCTATTCCATGCTCGCCAAGGAGATGTCCGATACGCGAAACCGGGGCCGGGTCATTTGGGTGTTCGCCACGTCGAGGCCCGACCTCCTCGAAGTGGACCTGAAACGACAGGGCCGCCTGGATGTGCATATCCCGCTCTTCCCCCCAGAAACACGCGAGGAGATGCGCAGCCTGCTGCTCGCGATCGCGCGCAAACTGAAAGTGCCTTTGACCGAAGCGGACCTGCCCGAACTGGTCGAGGGGCTGGTGCTCGGCGGCAACGAGATCGAGGGGAGCCTGGTCCGGGCCCTCAGGACCCACGAGCTCCTGCCCGAGCCGCGGCCGCCGTTGAAGGATATCCTCGACGGTGTCTTCCGCGAGGTCCGGCCGAGCGCGCACACGCGCAAACTGGAATACATGGATCTCGTTGCCGTCAAGGAGTGCACGGACTCCAGGTTCCTGCCGCAGCGTTTCCGCGAAATGCCTCCCGAAGAACTCGAGAGGCGCATCGACGAGCTGAGGAGATTCGCCTGATGAGCCTGCTGGAAATGATCGAGTTCCTGGGAGGCCGCCTGGGCATCATCGAAA
>JACADW010000263.1 GCA_013388445.1 Acidobacteriota bacterium
GCGGTAGAGATGACGCAGCAGATCCTCCGCGATACCCAGCGGCAGCTTGATCTTCTCGGCCACACGTTCCGACGTGCAGTTCGTATCGGAATAGACGATCTTCAGCGCGAGGTCACACAGGAATCCGAACTCCAAGCCCGTCTCGTCGACGGTTTCGGGCATCTGGGGGACAGGATCACCCGCCGGTTCAGCCAAACGCAGTCCAGGATCGCCCATGTTTTTGTCTGTGATGCCTCCGTTTACCCTATCGTCCGATCCGCTGAAAACATCCCTCAAGCGCTGGACGGCTCAGCGTTCCTTGACCAGGACACCGATCGCCGCAATCAGCAGGACCGCACCGACCAAGGCCCAAATGACGGGGAATTTCGTCACTCCGATGGTCAGGTCGGGAACGTCGGCAAAATCCAGCGCGCGGGAAACATATGTACCCGCAAATGCGCCTATGAACCCGAAAGCAAGATAGACGATGAGCCCTCCGCGGGAGTACCTGCTGGTGCTGAGCCCGAGCAGGGCGCAGACAACAGCGACAACACTTATGTAAAGCAATTCGATGAGCACTGAACACCTTCCCGTCAGTAGACTGCCTTATGCTATTCGCGACGCTCCCCGGGCCTCAAGGCACGACTGCCCGGACCAGGCCCCGTGCGCGATCAACCATATAGAAGCCGCAGTAACCGCCGCTCCAGCTCACGCCGCGTTTTCGGACAGGTCCCGAACCTTGCCGAGCTCGCCGGCAAGAAAATGGACGAAAGCGAACCCGAGCAGATACATCACCGAGCATGCGATGAAGATCGGGGCGAATGACAGGTGCTGGACGACGTACCCTATGTATAACTGGGAGATGGCGCCGAGCAGTCCTCCAACTGCGCCGCCGAACCCGGTAACCGTACCGACCACCCTCTTCGGAAAAACCTCGGCAGGTATGGTTATGTTTCCCCAGCCCGAATGGCCGAACATCATGGCCGTCACGAGCGCTACGGCCAGCGCGGCGCTCTCGACCCGAGTCACGAGCAGGCAGCACACGGGCATCAGGCACGATATGACGAACATGGTCGTTTTGCGAGCCCGATTGAGCGTCCAGCCGCGTGCAACCAGGTAGCGGGGCGCCGCCCCGCTGAAGATGTTCCCGAGCGCGAGCGCAGCATAGGGTATCCAGGCATAGAAACCGATCTGCACGAGCGTGAAACCGCGTTCATCCTGAAGATACTTGGGTATCCAGAAGCCGAGAAAATAGGAGATCGGATCCGTACAGGCCCGGGCGGCGATGCACCCCCAGGTTTCCTTCATACGCAGAAGGCGCCGCAGCGGAACGGCGGTCTGAGCAGACTGCTCCTCCGCGCGCGCGCCGGAAAGGATCAGTTCCCTTTCATCGTCCGCGAGAAGCCGGTGCGACTGGGGCTGCCGGTAGAGGGCCCACCAGGCGATCACCCAGATGAAACCGATGGCGCCGCAAACGATGAAGGCCTGGCGCCAGCCGAGCTCCAGGGCAATGAAGGCCACGATCGGTGTCGCGATGGCAGAACCGATGGCCGTTCCGGAGTTGAAGATCCCCACCGCAAGCGCTCGTTCCTTCATTGGAAACCATTCCGAGACCGCCTTCACACCGGCGGAGAAATTCGCAGGCTGGGTTGCCCCGAGCAGCACGCGGAAGAACGAGAACTGCCACACCGTGCTTGCCAGCGCATGCAGCATCGTCGCGACCGACCAGCCCGAAAGGAAGAGCGGCAGGCCTTTCCTCGTGCCGAGCCAGTCGATCACCACACCGTTCACCGCGTAAAAGATCGTATAGCTGAACAGAAAGGCGAACGTGATCTGGGAATACTGGACCGTGCTGAGGTTCAGTTCCTTTTGGATCGTGGTGGCGAGGACCGAGAGCGTCTGGCGGTCAAGGTACGTAAGTACGGAGGACATGCACAGCAAGATTGCGATGTACCAGCGCAGGTGGGGAATCGTTCGACGCCTCATGATCTCTCCCTTCCGGTCTGCTTCACTGGCGTTTGAGTTCCTGCCGAGGGGCTGCCGCGCCCCGGGATCCTCGCGAGAGCTCTCTTCCCATGTGGCGCGTGCCTGGAATGATCAGCGATGGCGGACCGCGCGGGCCACCAGATCGCCCACCTGGGAAGTGGAATAACCCATCTGGCCGGCAGCCTGACTGGCCATCATAGGCGTGACGCTCATGATCGCAGCCTCCACCCGGTTGCCGGCTTCCACCAACCGTGCGTCCTTCTTGTGGCTTCCGGTCTCGCGCAGGAGCATGGCCAGCGCGGCGATGGCGGCGATGGGATTGATGGCATTCTTGCCAGTGTACTTGGGGGCCGACCCGCCCATCGGTTCGTACATGCTGACGCCGCGGGGATTGAGATTTCCGCCGGCGGCGACGCCAAGCCCTCCCTGGATTATGGCGGCGAGATCCGTGATGATATCGCCGAAGATGTTGTCGGTGACCACGACGTCGTAGTACTCGGGGTTCTTCACAAACCACATGCAGCACGCATCGACGTGGTTGTAGTCCAGCTTGATGTCGGGGTATTCCTTTGCGCCGATCTCCTGGAAGGCTCTGAACCAGGTGTCCCCCGCATAGGTCAGCACGTTGGTCTTGTGAACGAGAGTGACCATCTTCTTCCGGCTGTTGCGGCGCCGGCAAAACTCGAACGCATACCGGATGGCACGCTCGGCGCCGAATCTCGTCGTGCAATTGATCTGGGTGGCGACCTCCTGGGGCGTATTGCGATATTGCACTCCCCCCATCCCCGTGTATATGCCTTCGGTGTTTTCCCGGACCACCACGAAGTCTATGTCTTCCGGGCGCTTGTCCTTCAGCGGTGTCCAGACACCCGGATAGAGTTTCACGGGCCGCAGATTGATGTACTGGTCGAGCGTGAATCTCAGCCTGAGCAGCAGGCCCTTTTCCAGGATGCCCGGCGCAATGTCCGGGTGCCCCACCGCCCCGAGGTAAATGGCGTCAAAAGTCCTGAGTTCCTCGATCTCACTGTCGTGGATGACCGGGATGGAGGGATTATTGGGATCCCCGCCCGCCTGCAAATATCGGTCGCCGCTGACGTTGAATGCCTTCGTCTCGTACTGGAATCCGACCTTCTCTGCGACTGTCTCGAGAACCTTCAGGCCCTCGGCCACTACTTCCGGGCCCGTCCCGTCTCCACCGATCACCGCGATTCTCATGCGTCATATCCTCTCAGGCAAATGTGAGCAACAGAGCCTATCGACAACAAGGGCGCGAGTCTATCACCCCTGGCGCCAGCCAGCAAGGACAGGCGTCGCGCGGGGCGCTTGATTGAAAAGCAGTATCGGATCAGGAAATGATTACCCGGCCCCGGTCTCCGGTTTCGAGGAATCGGGCGGAAACTCATAACGGGCCAGCACAACCGTCACGTTGTCCTTTCCGCCCGCTTCGAGCGCGAGATCGATGAGGGTCTTGCAGGTTTCAGCGGAATCCTCGCAGCGCTTCAATGCCTCGGCGATCGTCGCGTCCTCGAGCATATCCGTCAGGCCGTCGGTGCACAACAGCAGGCGGTCCTTGTCGGCCAGCCGGAGATGCTGTATCTCGGTGTCGACGGGCCCCGGATGCCCCCCGAGGACGCTGGTCAGTATGTGCCTGAACCGGTGCCGGGCGACCGCGTCCAGCCGGATCTGCCCGCGGTCCGCCAGTACCTGGGCCAGCGTAAGAACCCCCGAGA
>JACADW010000313.1 GCA_013388445.1 Acidobacteriota bacterium
AGACACGAGTGCCGCATTACGTTTACATCCTTCAATCCTTGGCCGATGGCCGTTATTACATAGGCCAAACCTCAGACCTCCAGAACCGTCTCCAGCGTCACAACGCCGGGCGATGCAGCTTTACGCGATCCCGCGGCCCATGGCAACTCGTTCATTCCGAGACCTTCACCTCCAGAGCCGAGGCGATGCGCAGGGAGAGACAGCTCAAGAAGCACTCCAGAATGAATGTTTTGCCGGGACCGGGGTGGCCTTCTTGTCACTTGGGGGACACGATAGCCCAGCTGCCGACCGACTTGGTAAGGATGTCCACCCAAGCGTGAGACTACGCAGAGGAGAGTTCCACTACTGCCGCTGCAAAGCGCAGTATGTAGTTCGGCCAGTTCGTGATGTCTCTTTGTGTGATCCTGGCAGCGATACTTCTCGGTGTAGCCGGTGGAATCTGGCTCGCCGAGCGCCGTCAGCCGGCAAGCCGGACGGATAACCTTCCTCGGCAAGCTTCCACTCAGCCCTTCAACCCGCCCGCCGGCGACAACTCCCAACGCCCGAAGGCGGATCCGGCCGGCGCCCAGATGCTCGAGGGCAGGACTTCCGTCCGGGAACCGGTCACCAAGACCATACGGCTGGGGCTCCCTTCGATCCGATCCATCCAGCATTCGGACCACCGGGATTTCAGCGAACTCGCCATCGAGCTGCGGTCAGTGGTTCTTCTGCGCGCGGCGCCGCTGCACGATCCCGAGCGTGTCTACTTCGACTTCGCGCAGATCGGGAAAACCCGCCAGCCCAAGGGGCGACTGAGGTCGCGCAGCGACGTCCCTGTCTACGACGACCGGGTGGCAGGGGTGCGTGTCGCGCGGTGGGAGTCCGGAGCCGTGCGAGTTGTCGTTGACCTGAGGCGCTCGTGTGAGTACTCCTATCGCCTGACCGGCGATCCTGTCTCGCGCATCGTCGTCCACTTCCGGGCACGGCCGCAAGGGGCGCTGGCTTCCGAGAGCCCGACAATTGACGGTAATGCCAAGGTGTAGCCCGCTGCGATCTTTTATCCGTTAGATCTGCATATTTCTCACGCTCCATCCCTGCCTGAAAGAAACCAGTGAGAAGATTTTCTGTCCTGGAATCTGATTGCCGGGCCTCTGTCCCGGGTTACTGGTATCGAGGCCGGTGACTTAGGGAGTATCCTCGTGATTCACGTGGAGGGTTTGCCAAGGGAGGCGGTGGAGAGTGCGCAGCCGCCAGCTGCAGCACTCTCCGGGGGAGACCCTCCGAATGGTTAGCTCAGCCTGGAGGTCTCCATGCAGATCCTATATCCCTTCGCGGGTTCGATCCAGCAATACAATGAACATCACGCAGATCACAGTCATCGACCCTGCTCGTGCGCCATGTGCGGAGCCCAAAAGCCGCTGCGGGCGCACGGCTTCTACTGGCGCACGGTTGCCGATGCGGGATTTGACGGTGCGATTCGCGTGGCCCGCTATCTGTGCCTTGCCTGTCGCCGCACCATATCCCTGCTGCCGGAGTTTGTACTGCCTTACCTGCGCTTTGCCATTGCGGTCATCGGGCTCTTTCTGAAGGCGCGGCTGCTGGACCGCAAGACCCTGAAGAAGGCGGCCATGGCAGCCGGCGACAGCCACATGCCGTACCAGCGCGGTCAGCAGTGGATCTGCCGTTTTTGCAGCCAAGCCGCGGTCCTTTCGGCCGCGCTCGTTGCTCTGACGAGGCCGCCCGCGGCGCCGGATTTCGTCACTCGGGCGCTCACCATGCTCGAAACTATCGGTTGGGTGCCTGCCCACCGTTTTCTTTTCGACAGGCTGCGCGTGCACTTGCTGGGCTGGCCCGCTTTTCTCGCTCCGGACGGTCGGGGTCGCGGGCTTTGACCGCCTTTCGGGCGGTCGGCCGACGCAACACACAACACTTGCGTTGAGGCCAGACCCGAGCGGCCATAGGCTCCTCGCTCAGGAGGAAACAAGCCTATGGATGCCAAAGCTGAAAAGATCGCATTGTTCCGTTACGGCCTCGTCGCATCCCTTGTCATCGAGGTGATGCCTCATGGCGAAATGATCCGCCGGGCTCGGGAGATTGCCGCCCGAGAGTACGATATCCCCAACTCCGAACGGACCCATGTGTCCGTAGATACCTTGCTCATCTGGGCGCGCCGCTATCGTTTGGGTGGCTTCCCCGCCCTGGCCCCCAAACCCCGCTCTGACTGCGGCGTCTCGCGGGTCATCACGCCTCAAATGGCCGAGTTGATCGAGCGCCTCAAGCGGGAAAACCCGCATCGGACCGGTACCACGTTGCTACGCGAACTGGCACTCTCGTCGGGATCGGCTTCCCCGCCGATCTCACCCTCCAGTCTCTATCGGTTCCTGCACGAACGCGGCCTGACTGAGCGCGAACTTCTCAATCCGGCGACCGCCCGCAAGAAATTCGAGGCCGAGTACGCCAACCAGATCTGGCAATCGGACATGCTCTACGGCCCCTACGTTCAGCGCCCCGGCGGCGGCAAGTGCCAATCTTTCCTGTACGCCGTGATCGATGATGCCAGCCGCCTCATCCCCCACGCCCAGTTCTACCTGGGCGAGGGACTCGATTGCCTCCTGGATTGTCTACGCCAGGCCGTGAAGGCCCGGGGCATCCCGATTCGCCTGTACGTCGACAACGGCAAGGTTTTTCATTCCCAGCAGCTTGCCCGTATCGCTGCATCCCTGGGCATCCTCATCGTGCACAGCCCACCCTATAAGCCGGAAGGACGCGGAAAGATCGAAAGATGGTTCAGAACCGTCCGGGACCAGTTCCTGGCGAATCTCGATCGCAAACAGACACTGACTGTGGAAGCCCTCAATGCCCGCTTCTGGGCCTGGATCGACAACGGCTACCATGTCGCCCAACACAGCTCCTTGGGCACGACCCCGCTCGTGCGCTGGCAGCGCGATATCGAACAGATCCGTCAGGTGCCGCCGGCGAGCGACGTGCGCCGCCTGTTTTTCTATCGCGTGATCCGCACGGTGCGCCGCGACTCGACGTTCTTGCTGAAGAACCGCTTCTATGAGGCACCGGCACACCTGGCGGGGCAGCGCATCGAGGCGCGCTTCGATCCCCTGGATGCCGATGTCGTGGACATCTACGTTGACGATCAGGCCGAAGGACAGGCTCGTCTCGTTGATCCCTTGGTCAACGCCGGCTTGCCTCGATCCAAATCCCAACCTCTCGAACCACCGCCATCGACCGGCATCAACTACGTCGAACTGATCGCTCGTCAGGGACATGGCGGCAACAGCAAGGGTGGCGGTGACGATCGGAAGCCGCATCAGGATGACAACAAGGACCACGATAGGGAGGAGTGAGCCATGTTCGAGACCTTCTTTGGCTTTAAAAAGGAGCCCTTCAGTCAGAATCCGGATCCGCAGCAGCTGTACGAATCACGTAACTGGACCCAGGTCCGGGCTCGCATCCAGTTCGTTGTGGATCATCGCGGTGTGGGCCTGATCACAGGCGAGGTAGGTTCGGGCAAGTCCACCGCCATCCGTACGATCCTCGGCGCTCTCAATGCCAACTTGTACAAGCTGATTTACATTCACTGGACCTCGGGCTCGGCGCTGGACTTGCTGCGCCTGGTCGCCCGAGGCCTCGATCTCGAACCGGCACATGGCCGTGCCGACCTGGTGCATCAGATCTCGGAGGCAATCGTTCGGTTCAACAAGGCGAGAAAGCAACACCCCATCCTCGCCTTGGACGAATCCCAACTCCTCGGCCACGAGTCACTCGAGCTCTTGCCGCTTTTGCTCAACTTCGAGATGGACTCGTGCCCGTATCTGTCGTTGCTTCTGGTGGGCCAGCCGCTGCTGCGCCGCACCTTGTCGCTGCAGATTCACGAGTCGCTGCGCCAGCGTGTCGCGGTGCATTACCATCTCGAAGGGCTCTCCCGCGAGGAACTGGACGGCTACCTCGCCCATCAGCTGAAAGCCGCCGGGGTTAAACAGCCCCTGTTCGACGATACCGCACGCCAGGCGCTCTATCAGGCGACCAAGGGGATTATCCGCAGAGTGAATAGCCTTTCGCTGGCGGCCTTGCGCCTGGCGGCTTCCCGCAAAAGCAATGTCGTCGACGAGGCCATTATGCTCGACGCCACGCCGGAGGCCCTGCTATGAGCAACCGACTTCCCGCGGTCGTCTCCCTGGGGGAGCTTCTCCGAGCCAGCCCGGCTCCCCAGCCGTGCCTGATCGAACCAGGCCTGCTCCCGTCACAAGGCATCTTGTTCTGCGGCGGCGAACCCAAAGTCTGCAAATCGATCCTCGTCACGAATCTCGCGTTTGCCTTGGCTGCGGGATCTTCGCGCACCGGATTCGAGATCCCCGAACCGCGCCGCGTACTGATCTGTCAGTTCGAACTTCCCACCGAG
>JACADW010000223.1 GCA_013388445.1 Acidobacteriota bacterium
ACGGAAGACCAGCGGCTTGCTGCGTAGGTGCGGGCGCAGGCGGTCGGGCCTACTCCGCTTGGGCACACCTTCTGGAATGCCGGGGGCAAGTAGACGCTGAGGGCGCTTTCGAGTCATCCCGCGCGGCGGGGCGGCACGGCGGCGCCGGAGGGGGCAGATCAATCCCGGACACTTCGTCATGTCTGATAGCCGCTGCCCGTTTCGCCAGGCGCGGATCACAGGGCTACGTCGAGTGCGACGTCGAGCCCGGGGGCGCTGTGGGTGAGCCAGCCGACCGAAATCAGGTCCACGCCTGTCGCCGCGACCGCGGCAGCGGTGGCCGGAGCGATGTTGCCGGAGGCTTCGGTGATCACTTTTCCCGCCGCCATGCGGACGGCCTGGGCCAAATGCTCGAGGGACATGTTATCCAGCAGGACGGCGTCGATCTCCAGACGGAGCGCCTCTTCAAGCTGTTCGAGCGTATCGACCTCGGCCTCGATCTTCACCAGGTGACCGATGGAGGCGCGGACTCTGCGGACCGCCTCCGTCAGGTTCCCTGCGAGAACCCGGTGGTTATCCTTGATCAGCACGGCGTCGTCGAGCCCGAAGCGGTGGTTCGCGCCGCCGCCTGCTCGGACGGCGTACTTTTCAAGCGTTCGGAGCCCCGGGGTGGTCTTTCGGGTGCAGACGACCTGCGAGGGATAAGCCGAGATAGCGGCCACCATGTCGCGTGTGGCGGTTGCGATTCCACTCAACCTGCCGAGGAAGTTCAACGCCGTTCTCTCTGCGGTCAGGAGTGCGCGGGCCGGTCCGCGTGTTTTTGCCAGGACAGCCCCGGCTGCGGCGTCGTGCCCGTCGGCAACCAGGGCCTCCGTCTGAAATTCCCGGTTCAGCTGGAGAAACGCGCAGATGGCGACATCCAGGCCGGCAATGCGCCCCGGGGCGCGGGCTACGATACAGCCTGTCGCAAGAGTGCCGGGCGGGACGATGGCGTCGGTCGTCAGGTCGCCGGCCCGCCCGAGGTCTTCGAGCAATGCCTTCCGTACCGTGTCCTCGTAGAGCAGCCGCGGCAGCGGAGGCAAGTTCGGAATCGGAAACGCCATGCGCTCAGTTACTCCTTGAGGTGAGGTCCAGCATCCTTTGCACAGCCCGCCTGGCGCGGGCGCCGACGTCCGGATCCAGCTCGACAGTGTACTGCATACTCTGGAGCGAGTGCAGGACCCCGGGCAGCGTGATGCGTTTCATGTGAGGGCAGAGGTTGCAGGGGCGGACGAACTCGATGTCGGGATACTCCACGGCGACGTTGTCGCTCATGGAGCATTCGGTGATCATGACCACCCGTTTCGGCCTGATCTCACCCACATGCTTGATCATGCCGGACGTGGAACCGACGAAATCGGCCTCAGCCAGCACCTCGGGGGGGCATTCCGGATGAGCAAGGACGAAAATCCCGTCGAAGCGCTGCCGATAGCTGCGGATGTCTTCGGCCGTGAAGCGTTCGTGCACTTCGCAGTGTCCCTTCCAGAGGATCATTTCAACTTTGGTGCGGGCGGCCACGTGACGCCCGAGGTATTCATCGGGCAGGAAGATCACTCGGTCGGCGCCGAGCGACTCCACGACCTGCACGGCATTGGCCGACGTGCAGCAGACGTCGGACTCGGCCTTCACGGCGGCGTACGTGTTCACATAGGTCACGACAGGGACACCAGGATAGCGCTCCCTCAGCAGGCGGACGTCCTCCGCCGTGATCGAGGAGGCAAGCGAGCAACCCGCTTCAAGATCGGGGATCAACACGGTCTTTGATGGGTTCAGGATCTTGGCGGTTTCGGCCATGAAGTGCACGCCGCAGAGTACGATCACATCGGTGTCCGTCTTGGCCGCGGCGCGTGCCAGGGCCAGGGAGTCGCCCGTGATATCGGCGACACCATGGAATATCTCCGGTGTCTGGTAGTTGTGGGCCAGGAGAATGGCGCGTTTTTCCGCCTTCAACGCATTGATGGACGCGATGTACGGGGCGTGAACCGGCCATTCGATGGCCGGGATGATGTGCTTCACGCGCTCGTAAATCGCAGCCGTCTCCCGCTCGACACGGGCGTCGAAGACCGGAGTATCGGCGCGATCCTGCTCCGCCGTGGTATTCATGGCCCTTATGCTCATTCTGAGTATATCCCAGCGCCAAAAAAATCCGTCCTCTAGGGACGCCACTTATACTAAGACTGAGCATAACACTTGTCAATGCCGAGCTATTGCAGGCAGCCCCGCGCGCCGGTGCCGCTTCGAAAAGAGGGTGACAGGCGCCAATTCGGCGTCGACCGCCGGGCGGCGCCAAAAATCTCAGATCTTCAGCCTCGCCTCTTCCGGTCACGCCTGGCAGTCGGGACCTGCCGCCGGAGCATACTCCGCCCCGGCACGCGCAGCTGCTGCTATACCAGCATGCCATCCGCGCGTGGGCGCCCGGCGGCCGCCGGCGGCCCGACGCAGCCAGCGGGATAGATCCTCAGCCCGGCCATGACGGCCTCGGCAACCGCGGCATACAGTTGCCTTAGGCGGCTGCGGCTCGCTTCGCCGGCGCTCGCCTATGTTTTCAGGACCACCGGAATCCGCTGATCGACGGGCGGCATCGTCGGAAAATCGGTGTACGGGCGGTCCTGGTACCAGTAACAGCACGAATAGAAGTTGTCGCCGCGGTCGTTGCCGTGGCCGTGCTCCAT
>JACADW010000251.1 GCA_013388445.1 Acidobacteriota bacterium
CTCCCACCACGACGACAGCCGCTTCAGCGCCCGAAGCGGCTTCCCTGGCCCTGGCGATCTCGTTGAGCTCGCTGCCGACAACATCGCAGCCTTTGACATACGCGACCTTTGTTCCGGCTGAAACTTTGCTCCTGATTCCCTCCAGGATGGTGACGACAGGCTGGAGGATAGTCAGCGGGGTATAGTCGCCCAGCTGGTTTCGAACGTGATCCGCATTCGGTCCGATGACCGCAATCGACTTCAGATCCTTGCGGAGTGGAAGGACGTTTCTTTCGTTCTTCAGCAACACGATCCCTTCACGCGCCGCTCTCAGTGCCGCGTCGCGGTGAGCCGGCGTGTGCGAGACACTCACGGCGCGGCGCTCATCGACGTAAGGGCTCTCGAACAGCCCGAGACGCATCTTCTGACGGAGGATTCTGCGTACCGCCCGGTCCACCAGGTCTACGGAAACTCTCCCCTCCCGTACGCTCTCGATCAGTGACTGCATGTATGCCTTTTCGTAAGAGATGCCGACGTCGACTCCCGCTCTAATCGCCAGCTGGCCCGCCTCTTTCTGACCTGCGGCGAGACCTTCATAGATGATCGTGGACAGGCCGTGTCCTTCGCTTAGAACCAGTCCTTCGAATCCAAGCTCACCGCGGAGAATCGAAGTGAGAATCCACTCCGAGGCATGAACCGGAGTCCCATCGATGGCCGGATAGGTCGCCATGACGCCGAGCGCGCCTCCTTTCTTGATTCCGGCCACCCATGGCGGCAGGAAGACCTCGCGGAGCATGCGCTCGGAGATCTCCATGGCCCCGCGCTCGAGGCCGCCCACGGGCTGGCTCTGTCCCGGATAGTGGCAAAGACCCGCCACAACCTTGTCTGTTGCGGCGACGCTGTCGCCCTGAGTGCCGGCCACGATGGCCTCGGCGATGCGGGAGCACAGATATGGATCCTCGCTGTAGCCCTCCTGGTTCCTTCCCAGCCGGGGGTCCCGGTTTGGTTCGACCACCAGAGTGAAGAGTTGGTGGATGCCGAGCGCCCTGGCTTCACGTGCAGCAATGGAGTAGATCTCCCGCACGAGGTCGGGGTTCCATGTGCTGCCGATGGCGAGCCCTTCTGGAAAGATCGTGGCTCCGGAGCACATCAGCCCATGCGTGCCTTCCTCGGTTTGGAGCAGCGGTATTCCGAGCCTTGTCTTCTCTACGGCGATTCTTTGCAGCCCGTTGAAGAAGCGTGCTTGCTGCGCGGCACCCTCGTGCAAGATCGTGTTCGCAAGGGTGAAAAAGCCCCCGCCGGGGCCCAGGCCAGGTTCGTAGGTCCCTTCGGCGAACTTCCTGCAGGCTTCCATTTTGGCCGATACCTCCCTGCCGAGCTCCTCCTGGTAGACGCAGGGCATGTTCATCTGCCCGACTTTCTCTTCCAGGGTCATCCTTCCCAGGAGATCCTCCACCCTCCGCTCCACGGGCAGGCTGGGGTCGCGATACAGGGAAATCTCGGTGCGCGCCGCGCCGCGCCGGCTCTCGATGTACTTCGCGACCGCCGCCACGGTGTCGATCCAGATGCCGTTGGCGGGATCCTTCGCATACCTGCAGAGTGCCTCCAGGGCGCCCGACCGCGTGGTCTGCCTCTCCACGGCGTCTCCGATATCGTGTCCCGCAAGAACGAGCCAGAGTCCTCGTTCCCTCGCTTGCTCGATTTCCGGCCTGATCCGGTCGAAATCCATGTTGTCGCAGGGAACGCCGAAGATCTGTGCCAGATCGCAGTACTGAGGGTCATTAGGGGCCTCGTTCATCCAGCCGCGGCCGGCCCGGAACAGGGAGGCTATCAGGGGAACATAGCTCTTGACCTCAAGACCCCTTCCCACGAACGACTGGCCGCACGGGTAGGCAAAGGTCTCGGGCACAACGCCGATCAAGGCGCTGACCTCCTCGTTGGCTTTCGTGAGTTCCTCTCGCATCCGCTCCAGAGTGTAGTCTTCCAGCGCCCTCGTCCGCGACCACGGAAAATTTCCCGAGCATGGGTGCATCAGGGAATGGTTTCCGATTTCGTGTCCGTTCGCGGCAGCCCGTTTCCAGCCTTCGAGACGCTCGCGCATCCGGTCGGGAGACACATAGAAGGTGGCCTTCACTCCATACTTATCCAGGATGGGAATCCCGGTGTCGATCTGGCTCGGACGTGCATCGTCAAAACTGAGGCTGACGGCAGCACGCTTCCCCTCGGGCCATTGGAAACCTGAATTCGTCCCCTGTCGGCCGTTCTCGTATTGGGCGCCCCTCATGGCGGCGCTCGTGAAGACGAGCACGATCAGGGCAGCAAGTGACGACAGTTTGATCCTCATGACTTCCTCCAGAACAGGCTGTGTTCCCGGCTGTACACCGGCGATGGCTCATCGCGGCAGCCCGATGGGGCAGCGGACTCCGGTACCGCCATGACCGCAGTATCCTCCCGGATTCTTGGCCAGGTACTGCTGATGATAGTCCTCAGCATAATAGAACTCGGGGTACGGCCTGATCTCGGTCGTAATCGCCCCGTACCCGGCATCTCTGAGGACTTGCTGATAAGCCTGCAGCGACTTCTCGGCAGCAATCCGCTGCGTTTCACGCGCAGCAAATACCACCGAGCGATATTGGGTGCCGAGATCGTTTCCCTGACGCATACCCTGCGTGGGATCGTGCGCCTCCCAGAATACTTTTAGCAGCCGCTCAAAGCTCACGAGCTTCTGGTCGAAAACGATCAGCACGACCTCGGCATGCCCCGTCAGCCCCGTGCACACCTCTTCATATGTAGGATTCGGCGTATACCCGCCCGCATAACCGACGGCAGTCGTATAGACGCCCTCGGTCTGCCAGAAAGTCCGTTCGGCCCCCCAGAAACACCCCAGCCCGAAAAGCGCCTGCTCGAGGCCCGGAGGGAAGGGAGGCTTGATGGGATTACCGTTCACAAAGTGCCTGTTTAGCACATGCAGCGGCTGCGCCCTGCCAGGCAAGGCCTCCTTCGGATCTGGCATCTCGAGCTTCTTGTTGATCGAGGACATTGTTTCCCTTGGATTGTGTCTTTACGTTCAGCCCCCGGCACCGCATCATGTACGGGGCCGCAGAAACATGCCGCCGGGCGAGGCAATCACCAGACAACGGACTATCACTCAGCTCTCCACCCTGGGCGCCCTATCATGAACCCGGGCCACTGAAATCCGGCCCCCGGCATCGTATCATAGCCTCGGGCCGTTTGCTCGGTTGAGGCGGTCTGCGTGAGGTTTTCCGTTTCACCGCCAACGGTGATTCATGATGGTAAGACAGATCGGCTTCCATGCTGCTCTGGTGCTTGTTTTGACATTCCTGCCGCCGGGCAGACCCGCGTTTCCATTCCAGGGAGAATCGATCCAGGTAAGACACAAAGCCCGGGCGCTGCAGCCGGGAGAGGTGATAGCATTCACCATCCGGAGCCGCGAACGGCTGGCAAGCGTTGAACTGCTGGCCTTCGATAAAACCTTCCCGGCGTTTGCAACCAAAGACACCCTTGTATGGAATGCCCTGGTCGGCATCGATCTGGAAAGCAGGCCCGGCAGTTACGTCGCCAGGATCCGTGCGGCTACCAAAT
Source organism: Acidobacteriota bacterium (assembly GCA_013388445.1). GTDB lineage: Bacteria > Acidobacteriota > UBA6911 > UBA6911 > UBA6911 > JACADW01. The sequence goes on from JACADW010000251.1 coordinate 3,583, forward strand.
CGGCGGAGTTGGCAGAACTCCAGTACAAGCTTGTGGTCCGGCCCAAGGCATTCCCGACCCGCCGACTTACCGTGGATGAAAAGTATGTCACGCCGCCGCCCGAAGTCCTCGACCGCATCGCATTGGAAACAAAGAGAGTCGGGGCGATTCTTGCCGCCGTTTCAGACGGAAAATATTGGAACGGCCGATTTGTTTCGCCGGTGCCCGGGCCTGTAATCAGCGAGTTCGGCAAGAGGAACATCATCAACGGAAAACCGCGAAGCCCCCACGCCGGCACGGACTTCCGGGCCCAAAGCGGCACCCCTGTAAGAGCCCCCAACGCGGGCAGGATCGTCCTGGCGGAAGATCTCTATTTTTCGGGAAACACGGTCATCATCGACCACGGCCAGGGTCTCTACTCCTATTTCGCTCATCTGTCAGGCTTCGCCGCCAGAGTCGGAGACGTAGTGGAACGTGGCGACGTGGTGGGACAGGTCGGAGCCACAGGCCGTGTCACGGGCCCGCATCTGCACTGGTCGGTCCGGCTTGTCGGCACCCGCGTGGACCCGCTCTCGCTCATTGCGGTGCTGGGACCCAATAAGGCGGCCTACTGAAGACTGACGATTGGCGAATGGAGTCCGCCGCGCAATCAGAAAGCAGCAGCGCCGCGTCCGCCCGGCAGGCTGCCGGAATTCTCTATACACCCCCGAATGGATTCGTCAATCGTCAAACTGTCACGTCCGCCAGATGTACGCATAGACTACGGTAATCAGTCCGATTGCCGACGCGAGTACCACGCTGTGGCGCAGCGTGAAGCGGAACAGCTTCGCTTCGTCCGAAGACGGCATGCCGGTTGCTGCCGCAGCCACGGCGATGCTTTGCAGGCTGATCATCTTCCCCATGACGCCGCCGCTCGAATTCGAGGCCGCCATCAGGACCGGATCCAGTCCCAGGCGGCCCGCCGTCACCACCTGCAGATTTCCGAACAATGCGTTGGACGATGTGTCGCTCCCGGTCAAGAAGACGCCAAGCCAGCCCAGAAGAGAGCTGAAAAACGGGAACAGCGCCCCCGTGGCCGCGAACGCGAGCCCCAAAGTGGCCGTGGCGCCGCAGTAGTTCATGAGGAACGCGAGAGCGAGGACCGCTGCCATGGTCACCAGGGAAAGTGCCAGCTGCTTCGTCGTGGCGAGGAAGACTTTCGCGAAGGAGCGCGGCGACATCCGTAGCAGGAGGGCCGAGATCAGGCTGGCAAACAGGCAGGCCGTTCCGGAGGCTGCCAGCCACTCGAAGCGATAGACGGCCGCATACGCCGAAGGCTTGGCCACGACGGGCGGGATCTGCATGACCTGTTGATGCAACCCGGGCCACGGCACCGGCAGGCTCACTGTGTTGAGTTTGGCCTTGAAAAGTCCCCAGAGAAGCACAAATGCCACAAGGATCGCGTAGGGGGCCCATGCCATGAGGATTTCCCGCGTTCCGTGCCGGCGCGGTTGAACGTGCGGCGTGCTGTGTCCCTCGAGGTCGAAGCTGTCTCCCGGTTTCCACACAAGAAAAAGAAATACCAGCGAGCCGATGGCGGCGAGGGAGCTGAGAATATCCGTCATCTCCGGGCCAACCAGATTGGAGACCACAAATTGCGTGGCGGCAAATGAGACGCCGCAGACAGCGGCGCCCACGAAAACACCTCGGAGTGCCCTCCAGCCTCCCATGACTCCGAGGAGATAGCCGGGTACAATCATCGAGATCGGCGCGCAGATCTGCCCGACGCGGGCACTCAGTTCCCTGAGCGGCAGACCCGTCACCGTATTCAACGTCAGGATCGGCGTGCCGATGGAGCCGAACGCCACCGGCGCGGTGTTCGCAAGGAGACAGATAGCCGCTGCATAGAAGGGCGAGAAGCCCAGTCCGGTGAGCATGGCGGCGGCCACAGCCACAGGAGTGCCGAATCCGGCTGCGCCCTCGATGAACGCGCCGAACGCAAAGGCGATGAGGAGTGCCTGGAGGCGCCGGTCATCGGTCAGGCTGCCCACGGAATCCTTCACGATCTCGAACTTGCCGGTTTCGAGCGTGATGCGATAGAGAAGAATCGCGCAGAAAACCACCCAGCCGATCGGGAACAGTCCAAAAGCAGCTCCATAGCCCAGAGCACTCAGCAAAGTGAGCGGAGGCATTCCGTAAGCGAGCAACGCGACGAACGCAGCTGCGGAAAGCCCCGACAGGGCGGCTACCCATGCCGGCTTGCGTTTCACGCCGAGCAGGTAAAGGAGCACAAAGACGGGCATGGCGGCTACAACTGCGGAGATGGCCAGGCTGCCTGCCACGGGTGTGTAATTCTGCTGCCACATGATGGCCGCCCTCTGCTAGATGAGATTGGAGACCGGGCCGAGTCTATAGCGGGTCACTGTCTTCGCGCGGCATGGCCCCAGCCAAAACAACAGTTCACTTCGGAAACGCTGTGCCCGCACGGACCCGGCGGTCCGGGCAGTGCGTCCGTATCGTGCGCGTAACAGTCGGGCCCGGATTCGCACAGACCGGCGCGGATCTGAGCCGACTCTATTGCGCCGGCCGCCGGATTCGGGGACCGGATTGCTGCTTCAAGGGAAGCCGCTCGGGCGCTCCCCTGCGTTTCATCTGGCGATAGACATTCTTGCCGAGTTTGAGGTTTTTGAATCCGCCTTTCTTTTTCATTGAGATCCCGGCCGGTGGGTTGCGCCCCTGGAAATCCTCGCTCTCCCGGCGAGATTTGGGAATTCGGAATTCCGAATCGTGACGATCGTCGCGTCTGTTCAACATGGCCTCCCACGTAAGAGTCCGGAAATGTCGCAGCATCCCGGTTCTCACAGTGACGGTTTCCTGTCGATTCGATGCGCCCGGTTGCCCGCTCACTCCCTGAAGTTCCAGAGAAGCTCGATGACCACCCCGCCGATCGGCTCGGTGTCAATGTAGGCGAAGCGTCCGGACCCCGGCTTTTGGTGTTCGCCCCAGGCGCCGGATTGAACGTTCAGGTAGCCAAGTCCGCTCCATCGGGCGATTGCCTTATCCATGTCCGCCACGTCGAAAGCCAGGTGATGAAAACCTTCACCGTGCGCCTCGAGAAATTCCTCGTAGACAGTCGGCCCTTTCAATATCTGGATCCATTCGTAGACGATCCCGCCGTGTCGCTGCCATCCCAGTTCCTGGTCGAATCGGCCCGGCTGACCACGGTACTGCAAGTCCCGGAGCAATCCGTGCGTGAAAGTCATTTCGGGAAATCCAAGACCCTTCCAGTAGGCGGCTGCCGATCTCATGTTGCGCGAGACGAACGCGTATTGCGACAGCCTGAGAGCGCAGGAGTCCGGCGCACTGTCGTTTTGAGGCTCATCGGAGGCAATGAGACCCAGGACGTACTTGCCCTTCGCATACGTGTCCATCAGCACGTAGCGTGCATGGGCACTCGAACCGGGGAGTCGCCCTTTCTGGAGGACTCGAACGCCGGCCGCCCGTAAG
>JACADW010000367.1 GCA_013388445.1 Acidobacteriota bacterium
ATTTGACCTCGATCATTGCCGGCAAACCGGGCCTGCAAGAGCTCTTCATTCTCGACCAAAACGGCCAGGTGATTATCTCGACCAATAAAAATAATGTCGGCGAAGACCAGTCTGCCGAAAATTATTTTCTCCGCGGCCGGGAGTTAATGTTCCCGGCGAGTAACTTTGTGCAGAATGTGTACATCCCACCGGCTACCGGCAAACCAACCATGACCATCGTAGCGCCCCTTTTTGGCGAAACCGGGCGGCGATTGGGCCTCCTGGCCGCTAATTTGTATCTGGAAAGAATGAACCGCATTATTTTGAACCGGATCGGTTTGGGGGAGAGCGGCGAAACGTACCTGGTGGATAAAAGCCATAAGTTTGTTTCAGAGGCTCGCTTCAGAAGCCAGCAAATTGAATTTCCGCAGGGGGTACATACCCAGGGCATTGATACAGCGGTCACGGGGACCGATGGCGTGGGGCTTTACCCCAATTATGAGGGGGTGCCGGTCATCGGCGTTTATCGCTGGCTGGATGAGCGGGAAATGGCGTTGCTGGCCGAAATGCGGCAGGATGAAGCCTTTGCCCCGGCCCAGCAGTTGGCCCAGACTATTTTGTTGGTTGGCTTGATTTCGGCCGGAATCCTGGCGATGGGGGTTTTTCTGCTGGCTCGCCAGATAACCCGGCCCATCCTGGTTCTGGCACAAACGGCCAGCCAGGTCGCTGCCGGTGATTTGACCTTGACCACGCCGGTGACGCGGGAAGATGAATTGGGCACCCTAGGCCACGCGTTTAACCAAATGACCGAACAGTTGCGGGTCCTCTATGAAAGTCTGGAAGAACGCTTAAGGACGGTGGTTGCCAACGCTCCGATTGTATTGTACGCCTTGGATAAGGAGGGGCGTTTTACTTTGTCTGAAGGCAAGGGCCTGGAGGCGCTCCAGCTCAAACCCGGTCAGGCAGTGGGCCAGTCAGTTTTTGAGTTGTACCGCGATGCCCCCCAAATCCTGGAGAATGTGCACCAAGCTTTGGCCGGCAATGCCTTTTATACCACCGTAGAGGTCCAGGGTTTAGCCTTTGAAAGCTGGTATGGACCGCTGTATGATAAGAATGGCGATATCACCGGGATCATCGGCGTGTCTACCGATATTACCGAACGTAAGCGAGTTGAGGCTGAGCTGCAAAAGGCCAAGGAAGCCGCCGAAGCGGCCAACCTGGCCAAGAGTCAATTTTTAGCCAATATGAGCCACGAACTGCGCACGCCCCTCAACGCGATCATCGGCTACAGCGAGATATTGCGTGAAGAAGCGGAAGAGTTGGGTCAGAGCGAATTTATCCCCGACCTCCAGAAAATCAGCACGGCTGGGAAACATTTATTGTCGCTCATCCGAGAGATCCTTGACCTCTCCAAAATTGAGGCCGGCAAAATGAGCCTCTATCTGGAAACCTTCGATATCGCCAGTTTGGTCGAGGATGTAGTCACCACGATTCAACCGTTGATGAAGCAAAATGGTAACACGTTGGTCGTTCATTGCGCCGATAATCTGGGCGTCATGCGTTCTGACCTGACCAAAGTCCGCCAGATGTTGATCAATTTGCTCAGCAATGCCGCCAAGTTTACCCAGCATGGCGTCATCACCCTGGCAGTTGAATGGCGCGATGAAGATGGATCGTTTCAGTTTGACCAGCAGGAGAGTTTAGCTCCGATTCGGCCCGAACAAATCCAGAGAAGCAAAATTGACTCCACTCCTCTCCGGCTACCGTCTACCTCCTTCATCCTATTTACAGTGTCTGATACCGGCATTGGCATGACCTTGGAGCAGATGGAGCATATTTTCCAGCCCTTCACCCAGGCCGACGCCTCAACCACCCGCAGATATGGCGGCACCGGCTTGGGCCTGGCGATTAGCCGCCGTTTTTGCCAATTGTTAGGGGGAGACATCACCGTGGAAAGTAACCCAGGACGAGGCTCCACCTTTACCATCTGGCTGCCGATAACCGTGCTTGAACCCAAAAATGAGACCGCCACGGCTAAAAGCTAGTGCCATCAGTTTGTAGTGGCGACTTCAGTCGCTTAACCAACCTGAAAATGACTAAAGTCATTACTACGAACTATAATGTCCGTTTACGCCGTAGAGTTCTAAATTACGCCAAAGAGGAACTGTGAAAAACTTACTTTTAACTCAGGGCGCAAAGAAATTCTTGATCTTGCTTATAATCTTGAGCGCAGGCACGCCGGGCTGCACGACAACCTCGCCGACAAATCTGTCCGAAACAACAGCCCCTTTAGAATCTGGCGCCAGTGAGGTGAATGAGGCGACTGCCAATCCACCAGAAGAGCCTCGCCTGAGTATTTTTCATTACTTTAACGATGCCCTGGGCCGGAAAGCTATGGATGAGGTGATTGGCTTATTTCACAAAGCGCATCCTGCTATCGAGCCGCTGCGTAACCCGATGGATCACGAAGCTTACAAAGTGGTCATCCCGGCCCTGTTGGCCGGTGACAACCAGCCGGATGTGTTTTCTTACTGGGCCGGGGCGCGGGTGCAGTTCATTGTGGATGAGGGGTATTTGCAGCCGGTTGATGATTTGTGGGCCGGGAATAACCTGGATCAAGTATTTCCCCCCGGTATTGCGGGTGGAGCAACCTACAACGGCCAGAAATACTTTATTCCCATTGGTTATCATTATGTGGCTTTCTTTTATAACAAGCAGCTTTTTGACACGATTGGCGCTGCTCCCCCGACTACCTGGGATGACTTAAAAAATGTGGCGGCCAAGTTTAAACAGGCCGGCATTTCCGCTTTTGTTTTAGGCTCACGGGAGCGCTGGCCGGCTCAATTCTGGTTTGATTATTTGCTGCTGCGGACGGCCGGACCGGCGTATCGAGCGGAGTTGATGGCGGGTAAAAAATCTTATACTGACCCCGAAGTGGTCCGGGTGATGGAGTTGTGGAAGGAGTTGATTGACGCCGGCTATTTTTATCCCGACGCCAACGCCTATGATTGGGCCGAGGCCGCCGAAGCCGTCGCCCGCGGCCAGGCCGCAATGACCCTCATGGGCACCTGGATTACCGGCTACTACAAAAATGATCTGGGGTTAGCGCCGGAGAAGGACTATGATTATTTCACCTTTCCGGTGATAGCTGAAGGCATCCCCAGGGCTGCTTTGGGGCCTATTGATGGGTTTGTTATGGCCAAAGGCGCTCTACACCCTGAGGCAGCGCGTCAATTTCTGGCTTTTTTGGCCATGCCTGAACCTCAAATTATCTGGACCCAGGGGCAGGGAGCGCTGCCGCCCAGTATCAAGGTAGACCCCAGCATTTATGATCCGCTGATCCAGCGTGTTTTGAAAGACGTTGTTCAGGCCGATGCCTTTGCCTTTAATTATGATCTGGCGACGCCCCCGCCGATGGCCGAAGCCGGTTTGAATGCTTTTTCAGAATTTATGGCCCAACCTGATAACTATCTGAACACCCTGCAAAAAACGGAAAGCAGCCGTCTCGAAATTTTCAAAGAGTAGGGAACGGGTTTTGGAAAAGGGAGCAGAACGGATACACTTTTCTAACCATTTTCCAACCGTTTCCAGGTCTAATTCATATTATCTTCTGCTATCGTGGACTCGCCTAAACCGGCTCTGGCAGGGCGACAGCTATAGCCAGCGCCTTAAGGAATAAAAAATTTATGAAGATGTTGTTCAATCCGGCGATCGCGTTGATGAATCGCCTGAAATACCCTCAAAAGTTTGTCCTGATTAGCCTGCTGTTTGCGTTGCCCCTGGCCCTGGTGATGACCCTGCTCATCAGAGAAATCAATACTCGGATCGAATTTGCTCAAAAAGAGATTTACGGCAATGTTTACTTACGTCCGTTGCGAGGTCTGCTTGAGCATACTTTAGAAAATAAAATGCTGGCCGACACCTACCTGCATGGCGACGCCTCGCTGAAGGCACAACTTCTGAGCAATCAGGCCAAGATTGACCAGGATTTTGCGAATCTGGTCGCAACCCAGCAAGAACTCGGCCCTACACTGCAAACGGCTGAACAATTCAATAAGCTCCAAGAGAGCTGGCAAAACCTTAGAGCTGACCTGCTCAGCCGAAATGTGGCGGCGAGTGAAGAGCTGCACAACCAATTCATCGGTGAAATTCGCGCCCTCTTCTCACGCGTCGGCGATACCTCTAACCTCATCCTTGACCCTTATCTGGAAACTCATTACCTGATGGATGCTGTGCTGCTCAAACTGCCCGAAGGTCAGGATTTACTGGCCCAGACCCGTTTCCTGGGCGAGCGGGCCGTCCTGGAAAAACAGCTTTCCCTCGAAGAAAAAGTGCGGATTATTGTTTTGGGCGGTCTGGTCCGCTCCAACAGCAGAGCGACCCAAAGCGGTTTAGATGTGGCCTTTGAAAACAATGCGACCGAGAACCTGAAGCCGGTCCTGCAAAAACCCCTCCAAGCCTCTGTTACGGCCACCGAGATGTTTTTGCAGACCCTCGACCAAGAAATTATCCACGCCGAGACGATCACCGTTGCGCCGGTCACCTACCGTACTTCGGCCGCAAGCGCCCTGCGCGCGGGTTTCCGCTTATGGGATCAGACTATCGTCGAGTTGGATGGGCTACTCCAGGCGCGCATTGATAGTTTTGTCCGCCAAAAAAATCTGGTTAGCGTGGTGACGCTGCTGGTTTTGCTGGCCGTCGCCTACCTGTGGGGTGGCTTCTATCTGGCGGTGATGCGCACCGTGTCCAGCCTGGACGAAGCGTCCCAGCGCATGGTCAGCGGCGATATGAATGAGCGGGTTATCCTGGATAACCGCGATGAGTTGGGGCAGGTGGCGATCTCGTTTAACCAAATCGCCACGGCCCTGGTTTTAGCCAGCGCTCAACGCCAAGCGGTGCTGGATAACGCCGCCGACGGCATTATTACCACCAACGAACAATATACTATCGAGTCTTTTAACCCGGCGGCGGAGCGGATCTTTGGCTACCGGGCAGCCGAAGTGATCGGCCAAAACATCGAACTGCTCATCCCGGAAACCGCTCAAATCCAGGCCGCAGACCCTTTGTTTAGCGACCGGCGGCCGCACGAACACGTCAGGGTCACCGGCGGGCAGGAGGTTGAAGGGGTGGGCCGTCGCAAAGATGGCGCCCTTTTCCCGCTGGAATTGTCTATTAGCCACATGCATCTGGGTGAGCAGCAATATTTCATTGGCATTGTGCGCGATATTACCGAACGCAAACGCGCCGCCGAAGAGCTGGCCCTGGCCCGCGACCAGGCCCTCGAGGCCAGCCGGGCCAAATCGGTCTTTCTGGCTAATATGAGCCATGAACTGCGCACCCCGCTGAATGCGATTATCGGCTACAGCGAGATGCTGCAGGAAGAAGCCGAGGATTTGGGCCAGGATGAGTTTGTGCCAGATTTGCAGAAAATCAACTCGGCCGGCAAGCATCTTTTGTCCCTCATCAGCGATATTTTGGATCTGTCGAAGATTGAGGCCGGCCGGATGGACCTCTACCTGGAAAACTTCGACCTGGCGACGATGATCAACGACGTTGTCACCACCATCCAACCGCTCATTCAAAAAAATAAGAACACTTTGGTAGTTGAGAGCAGCGAGCCTCTGGGGAGCATGTATGCTGACTTAACCAAGGTCCGCCAGATCATCTTTAACCTGCTGAGCAACGCCAGCAAATTTACCGAGCGCGGCCAGATCACCCTCACCGTCGAAAGGATGAAGCCTCTAACGGGGACAGGTGAGGAAGACCACGATTTCATCCTTCATCACCTGCCCCCCGCAGTTCAGGGGGGTTCATCTTTCATCCTTTTTAAAGTGTCCGATACCGGCATCGGTATGACGCCGGAGCAGATAGACAAGCTGTTCCAGGAATTTAGCCAGGCCGACGCCTCGACCACGCGCAAGTATGGCGGAACGGGCCTGGGCCTGGCGATTAGCCGTCACTTTTGCCAGATGATGGGCGGCGATATTTTAGTGGAGAGCAAAGTGGGCCACGGCTCGACCTTCACCATCCGGCTGCCGGCGCAGGTGGCCAAGACGGAACCAACCGCGTCCCCGGTTGGCCCCCCGACAGCCTTGACTCCGGCCAGTTCGGTTTCCACCGGCAAAGATTTGGTTTTGGTGATTGACGACGATCCGGCAGTGCGTGACCTGATGGAGCGATTTTTACAGAAAGAAGGCTTTCAAGTCGAAACGGCAGCCAGTGGTGAGGCTGGCCTGCGTTTGGCCAAAGAACTGCATCCGGCAGCGATCACCCTGGATGTGATGATGCCCGGTCTGGATGGCTGGGCCGTGCTGACGGCGCTGAAAGCTGACCCCGCTGTAGCCGATATTCCGGTGGTGATGCTGACGATGATGAACGATAAAAACCTGGGGTACGCGCTGGGGGCGTCGGACTACTTAACCAAGCCGATTGAGCGCGATCGCCTGGCTGCCGTGCTCAGCAAGTATCGCTGTGATGTACCGGAATGTTCGGTCTTGCTGGTTGAAGACGACGAGGTTACCCGCGAGATGATGCGCCGGATGCTGGAAAAAGCGGGCTGGAGCGTAGCCGAAGCGGAGAATGGGCGGGTGGCGTTGGAACGAGTGGCTGAGTGCCGCCCGGAACTCATCCTGCTGGATTTGATGATGCCGGAGATGGATGGTTTTCAGTTCATCGCCGAACTACGCCAGAGGCCAGAGACGCACAACACGCCAATTGTGATTATCACGGCGATGGATTTGACCGAAGCAGACCGGCAGCGGCTCAACGGATCGGTGATCCAGATTTTACAAAAGGGTGCATATGGTCGAGAAGAGTTGCTGGAGCAAGTGCGCAACCTGGTGGCGGCTTCTCTTCAGGTGACGAAAAGGGAGGCCGGTTAGTTGAGGTGAGGTAAAAGTGGGGCAGACAGGCCGGGATTTGCGTCAACAAAATGAATATCTGAATGCCTTGCATGAAACCACCCTGGCTCTGATGAAGCGGCTGGAATTGGCTGATTTGCTGCAAGCCATCGTCAGCCGCGCTGCCCAATTGCTTGATACCGCGCATGGGTATGTCAGCCTGGTTGAGCCTGACCAGGAGGGGGTAACAATCAAGGTTGGTATTGGCTCGTTTAGCCAGCATATTGGCTACAGGGCTAAATTTGGCGAAGGCTTAACCGGACGTGTATGGCAAACCGGCCAACTTGTAGTCGTAGATGATTATGATACGTGGCCTGAGCGCGCCCTAAATTTTGGTTACAATATCGTCGGGGCGGCGGTAGGGCTACCCCTAACCTCCGGCGGGCAGATGCTGGGTGTGCTGGGGGTAGCTTCTTCGCCGGGTTCGCAGCGGAAGTTCAGCCAGCGTGAAATCGAA
>JACADW010000304.1 GCA_013388445.1 Acidobacteriota bacterium
ACGTAGTTTGTGGCAAGCCCGCTGCGCTGGAGGCGCAGGTAGCGGCTCTCCAGGCCGGCTTCTTCGTACTCGGTCGGCCCGCTTCCGGCGCGGAGCAAGGCGTCTTTCTCCTGAGGGTCGATCGTCATCCGGAACTCGCCGGTGTTCGTCGGGTCGACGAACTCGATCTCGACATCGGGGCCAATTCCCTCGATGAACGCGTAGCGCCATATCTCGAAAGGATGGGTCTTCGTGATGCCGCCCCCCTCGCTCGGCTTCCTGACGTAAGTTTCACCGGGGCCGTACCGGTGTCTCGAATCGGGGGGGCCGAAGCGGATGTAGATCCGCCCGCGGTCTGTCTGCCAGCCCGCCTTGCCGGAATAGAACTGCTCGTTGGCATACTGGACGAGGCGGTAATGCTCCTCGCGGAACTCGTTGTCCGGCGTCATGGGGTCCGGGTCCCGGCGGCGCCAGAACTGCTCGATGAACTGCTCCTTCTCCTCGGCGGTCCGGAGCTTTTCGAAAACCGCGCGCTCATCCGGAGTGATGATGTAGACCACATCCTCGTTCAGCCATTTCCGGTAATAGGCATCGCCTGCGAGTTCCTCGCGAGTCTTGTCTCGCTGCCGGCTCGCGGTGGAGGGCGAGGCCAAGCAGGCAATAATCAGGCAAACGACAGGCAGGGTGTGCGCGGGCCGCATCTCAGTACTCCAGCTTCCCCTCGAACATCATCTTCTCGAGCCTGAAGGGAATATTGAGCCGGTACTCACCCGAGAACTGGGCCACAAATCGGAGCGTTCCCTTTTCGCCGGAAATGAAGGGCTGCCCGTCGAGTGTGCGTGGGAAGACGAGCTTGGCGCCCAGGCCGTCGCCGGAGGGAGGTACGTATTCCGTGATGTAGTTCTTGAGGCCGTCCGACCGCTGCAGGTAAGTATTCTGCTCAAGCATGCCCAGGTTGAGGGTGTTGAGGATCTGATACATCTCCCCGCGATAGCGGCCTGAGTTCGAATCCGCATCCACGCCCACGATGATCCGGTCGCCGAAGGAGGCGTCGATGAAACTCTGCGAGTTCTCGTCGACTCCGGTCGCCTTCTCCCCGTCCTGCATGATCCTGTTCATGCGGCCGAGCGCCATGCGGATCGGCCTGGCCGTGAGAAAGCGGACGTGAAAATACCGGTAGATTTCCATGTTCTCCCGCTGTTCGGTGGCAGGGGCGCCCCGCGGCGTGGGCCTGTAGGTGCCCTGGCTCTGGTCGGCGAAGGTGTACGTGTCGCCCCAGGGGGAGTTATTCAGGATCTTCTCGGCTTCCTTTTTCGACCACTGGGCGTACGGCTTCTCCACCCAGAAGTCCTTGGCCCACAGGGCGGCGGCGATGGAGAGAATGAAAAAGACAGCAAACGATCTGTATCTCATGAACAGAATGATAATACAGAGTGTCGACGGGAGAAAGTGGTCGCCCGCTGAGGCCGCAGGCCAACCTCCATAGAGTCGGATCCTGCTGCCGCCGCGGGCAATGGCGGCAGCAGGACGGTGAAAACGGGCTAGAAGTTGAAGCGAAGGACGAACTGGATCATGCGCCCGCCGGGGTCGTTCGTGGTCGAGAGATCCTGGTAGGCGTTGCTGGTCTGCCCGAACAGGTTGCTGTTGATGCCGAACGTCGTGACATCGCTCGCCGGGCTGCCGATCATGAAGTTGATGTTGTTGAACGCATTGAGGAACTCGGCGCGGAACTCGACGTTCATTGTCTCCCGGATGAAGGTCCGCTTTACGATGCTCAAATCGGCGCGTGCGAAGGGCGGCCCGTCAACGAAGACAAACCCGCCCCACTTGCCCGGCTCGGTGGGTGGTCCGATGTATTTCCCTTCCGGAGTGCCGGTCAGGAGTCCCATGGCCCTCAGGGTGTTGTCGATCACACTCTGCGGGAGCAGGTAAACCTTCCCGTTCTCTTTGCGGGTCTCGCCCATGTCTGCAAGCATCCCGAGGTCCATGTTCCTGAGGCGGACGCCCGCATCATTCTCGTTGACGGTGGCTCGGCCGCTCGTCAGGAGGGTTGGACGTCCGGTGTTCATGCGGGCCGTCCCGTGGAATTCCCATCCCTCGACAAGCTTGTTGATGAAGCCGTGCGTGGAGGACCATCCACGTCCGGGGCCGAAAGGCATCTCGTAGATCCAGGCGGCCTTGAACGAGTGCCGGATGTCCCAGGGGGAACGGCCGCGATCGAGGGCGGTACTGCGTAACGTCCTGCGCACCGAATACGATGACGAACTGCTGGCGAAGGCGTCATCCGAGGCCTTGGCCCATTCGTAGCTGCCCTGCACAAGCAGGCCGCGCGACATGCGCCGCCTGACCTCAATGACGCCGGCGTCGTACTTCGTCATCCGGCCGTTGCCGAACCAGTAGGAGTTGCTGAACAGAACATCCGGATTCACGACGAACAGATTGGCCGGGTATCCTACCTTGAGACGGTTCGAATGGTACGTGGAATTCCCCGCGAGGCTGTTTGCGGCGGCGCCCGCCAGCCCCTGCTCCAGCTGCGTGAGGAAGGTGCTGTTGGCGAAGAGGCTTGAGGTCGGCGACCCGAAGGATGCCTCATAGATCGGCAAAGCCGCCTGCCCCGGCAGGCCGTTGTTCCGGAAGTTGTTCCCCTTGCCGTTGGCCACGTTGATCTCCCGGTTCTTCTGAGCCAGCTGGAACTCGTCCAGGAACCCGTTCTCGAAGATGTTGCGCTCGTTCAGCCGCAGCTGGCGCCAGAGCTTGATACCCCGGTTCGCCACGTAGCGGAACTCGAGCGTCGTGTCCCGCGTGATCTCGCGCTGCACGCTCAGGTTCCAGGATTGGATATAGCCCATCTTCAAGTCCGGCGAGAAACCGTTGACCGAATCGATGTTTCGCGCAGCAAAGGGATAGGTCGGCGCGTCCGGCAAGGTGAACGACGGCACACCCGAGCTGCGATAGTATTGTGCAGTGGGCAGTGTGCCCGCGTCCACGCTTAGCGAAAGACCTTTTGTCAAACCGGGATTGGAACCCAGCATGGCCGTGTAGTTGGAAAAACCCTCCCGGTTGAAGGCAATGGAGTACCCGGCCCGGACCACGCTCTTCCCGGCCTCGCCGAATACCTTGCCCATCCATCCGGAACCGCCGGGCGTCCAGGCAAACCCTACCGCGGGAGCGATGTTGTTCCAATCAGTCTTGTACGGCCTGTAGTCCTTGGTCGCCAGCCAGTACTGAGGCACCGACCCTCCGGTCGCGCCGGGCTTGAAGAGATTACCCACGCCGGAGGACCCGAACAGCCCGTTGATGTCGGTGTAGCTGTATACCTCGTTGAGGTGCACGAACGGAAACTGCACCTCCCAGCGCGCGCCGTAGTTCAGGGTGAAATTGCGCGACATCTTCCAGGAATCCTGGATGAAGATGCCGAACTCCCTCTGGCGATTGCGGGCTACGGAGGTTTCGTCGAAGGTATATTTCTTGCTCTTTTCGCCAAGGTAGGAGGTGCGCGTGGCGCTGTTCACCAAGCCTGTCAGCACGGCATAGAGGTTGCGCGCCGTGCCCAGGTAGTTGGTCCCGTTCGGGAAATTGGTCGTGTTGAAAATCGTGTTTACCGGCTGGAGTGTTGAAAATCCGAAGTTGACCGTCGGCAGAGTGTAGAAATTCTCACCCCAGTATCCGACCTGTGTCAAGCTGAAGCCGAAATTCCAGTTGTGGTTTCCCCTTGTCCAGTGCAGGCTGTCCGTGAGCTGGTACGTCGGCGCGTTCCGGCGCTGGTTTCCGTTGAGAGCGGCAGGATTGTCGTAGAGCTGCAGCCCGAGGTAAGCGCCGCCGTAAGGCTGAAACCAGGATTGACTGAACTCAGGAAAGAACACGACAGTCCCACCCACCATGCCGAACCGCACCTCGTTGACAATTCGCGGCGTGATCGTGGTCCGGTAGGCCATTACATTTGACCATCGGTCCGATGCCTGACTGGCGAAGATCTTGGCGGAATTCCCCGACGGGTACCTGGGGTCGACGCCGTTCAGAAAATCCGTCTTTGACGCGAAGTCGTTGAAATTCCAAATCTCCTCGATGTGATGCTTGTCGCCGATGTTCCAGTCGAAGCGCACCGTGGGGAAACGGCGCGTCTGCCCCCCCTTGTTTGTAAAGGTGAAGCGCTGGTTCCATGGATTGGCCAGGTTCTCCACGAAGCCCAATTTGGTCGATTCCCGGATCTCGCTCAACATTGTGCTGATGATGGGATCTATGGTCCCGACAAAGCCGTTCTGCGCGGCGAGAGACAGGACGTTCACACCCTCGGCCGGTCCGCCCGGATACTTGAGAATTCCTTTCTCTGCGTCCGGGGACAGGATCGTCCGCTGCCGGCTGTAGGATTCCGGCAACCGGTACTCCTCATAGTTCGCGAAGAAAAGCAGTTTGTTCTTGATGATCGGGCCGCCGACCCGGGCTCCATACTGGTTCAGCTGCTGGTTATCCCGGGGCCTGTTGGCGATGTTGTTGAAGTAGTAGTTGGCGTTCAGTGCCGTATTGCGGAAATACTCATAGACACTTCCGCGGTACTCGTTGCTGCCGGAGCGGGTCACGAACTTGATCTGTGCGGCACCCTCACCGGAAGACTCGGCGCCGGGATTGTTCGTGGACACGGTCATCTCATCCATGGCGTCGATGCGGGGCCGGATGTAGGTAAAGAAGCCGTCGCTGCTCTTGAGCGTCTGATCCTGCGTGTTGACACCGTCCATGGTGATGTTGACCGATCCCTTGGGCAATCCCTGGATCGACGAAGTCCTCGGACGGCCCGGAGTCGAGGTCCCGGGCAGGAACAGGATCAGATCCAGCGCATCCCGCGAGACGAACGGGAGCTCGGTGATCTGGCGCGCCTGGATTGTGGTCGAAACGGTCGATGTCTGTGTTTGAAGGACTTCGGCGCCTCCGATCACCGTGATCTGTTCGCTTATCTGGCCGACTTCCATCGTCACGTTGACGGTTGCGGGCGTTCCCGCGACCAGTACCACGTTCGGAACGACCGCCGTTTTGAATCCCGGCACGGCGACGGTAACCCTGTAGGTCGCCGCGGGAAGCAGCGGTACGATGTAGACGCCCTGGTCATTGGTCAGCGTCGGCGGGTATTTGGCGCCGCTCGCCTGGTTTTCGACAGTCACTTCCGCTCCGGGGATCGCGGCCCCGGAGGCATCCTTGATCGTACCTGATATGGGAGCGGTGGTCGTCACCTGCGCCATCGCCGCGGTCGCGGCGAGCAGAAGTGCAAAAAGGAAAGTCATTCTAGAGCGGTAAAAGCCCATCGATAGCCTCCTTGCCAAGAAATGGGTTCCCAGTCCCCCCCGGCATCACCCCCTGGGCGATGTATCGGGATTTGCCGCCTAATCTGCAACAGTTCGGAGAGCGCTGTCAACATCCATGCATGACCGGAAAGTCCATGACGGGTGAGTGCTACAACCCCCGGGGAACCTTTCCGCCACGCA
The DNA here is from genome assembly GCA_013388445.1 of Acidobacteriota bacterium. Taxonomy (GTDB): domain Bacteria; phylum Acidobacteriota; class UBA6911; order UBA6911; family UBA6911; genus JACADW01. Next base: position 5,454 of record JACADW010000304.1, read on the forward strand.
GCCCCGAAGTTGCCATACCTGTCCGTTTGATTTGAGACAGGAAAACTCGCCCACTTCCATGCAACTCGCATGCCCCTGCTGCAGCGTGCGTCCTCCTCGCAGTTAACCCGTTTTTCATCATTCGGTTAGAGTGGACCGCGGCCTCGGCCTGAATAGCACCTTCTATCCAACTCCATCCAAAGATTTGGATTGATCCAAATTCCCAGTCATGCGAGTCGTGAAGCCGCCATCCTCCGGACGGTTGCCGATATTCTCCGCTTTCGCCTTCCGCGTCTGACGGAGGTGCTGGCCGTGGCGGCAAAGGCGGAGCCGGTTCAGCCATCGCAGCCGACGGCGATGGCGAGGGCCCGGCAAACCTCCCTCATCTTTGACGGGGCGAGTCGTCCAATAAATCGTATCAGGCGCGCCTCCTCAACTGTCTGTACATGATCGAGATTGACCGCCGACTCATTCTTGAGTCCTTCACTGACGCCGATGATCACTTCGCTCGGCGCTCCACGTATGGTTGAAGTGATCGGGGCTACCATTACCGTGTGCAGCAATCCAATCACGTCCTGGCGAGAGAGGATCACAACGGGGGCCGTTTGTCCGGGCTTGCGAAACGATATCCCCAGATCTCACCGCGCCTCACTTTTCCGGCCATACGCCCTCGGCCGCTCAGTCACAGCATGTCGGTAGAGACGCCGCTTGCCAGCACGACCCGCCGCTCAGCCACAAACCGGATGGAGCGCCCTCCTCGCCCGGCCAACTCTTGAACCGCTTCTGCGAATCCTCGGGCTCGTCCTGAGAACAGATCATCGAGGCCGTGAAGAGGTCGGCCGGAACTGCGCCTGGAATGCTGGACACGGATCGTCGGCTCACTATCAGGAAACACCCGTCCACCGCTATCGGAATCAAGTCCGTTGCCGGTGGCCCGTGCGTGTGCTCAGGTCCGCAGCGAGGCAGCTGATGATCGTCGCTCCGCCTGCAATAGCCCAGCATCCCGGGGTTTCGCCGGTTCCCAGCCAGACCCAGAGCGGATTCAGAAGAGGCTCCACGAGGCCGAGCAGCGTGGCCTGGAGGGCCGTGACATGCCGCAGGCCTTTTGAGAACAGAAGGTAAGGCAGCCCGAGCTGGAAAATTCCGAGGGTGGCGATGACGGCCCAATTGGCCCCGGTCATCGACGGAAGGCCGGAGACCATCCACGGGCTGCATGCGAGGATGCACAAGGCATTGCCGGCGAGGACAGCGGCGGTCGAAGAGGACTGCGCCCCGCGCAGTCCCTCATGGCGCAGGCCAACGATCAGACAGGCCATGGTCAGCCCGCTCGCGATGGCCGCAATCATTCCCCGGAATCCTTCCGGCGAGATCTTGTCCAGAAAGAACAGCGCCAGTCCCACCAGGCAACCGCCGGCAACGGCAATATCCCTCCGACTCGGCCGCTCCTGCCGAAAAATGTGCGAGAGGGCGATGACCCAAAGCGGCGATGTGTATTGGAGAAGGATCGCGTTCGCCGCCGTGGTCAGACGCGTGGCCGAGACGAACAGGATCAGGGTCAGTGCGTAGGAGCAGGCGGTCCCCAGGACGGCTCGCCTCTTCAGGGCAGTCAGACTCAGCTCCCGCCAGCCACCGACAGCCAGCAGGGCCGCCAGCGCAAAGACCGACCGCCAGCCGGCAGTCGTCAGCGGGAAGAGGTGGACCCTCTTGATGCCCAGCCCCCCGGTGCTCCATAGGGCCGCCGCGGCAAGGATCGATAGAGGTCCGCGAATGTCTTGTTTCATGCGGTGCTCGCAACCAAAGCCGGGCGAAGAAGGCACGATTCAATCACAATAAGACCATGCCTCGCATCCAGGAAAATGGGATGCCGTGCAGGCGCAAGCGGCCCGACAGCACCGACTGGATACACTCTGACCTTGCCGGGGACGACCGCAGCCTGCGCCGTCCGAACGAGTCTTCGTGCGCTTGGTGAGTGGCCAGCCTATAAAGGACGCTCTGCAAGAAGGCTTCGGGAGGTCGGGTGCGTCGGGCTTCAGCCCGCAGGCCTGGGATTGGGCTGCCCGTCCTGAAGGCCGCGGCGCATGAAGGCCGGGCCAAATTGACTGCTGTAAAGCCCAGGTCTTCATTGGGTTCGATGGGCGGCCCCTGCGTGAGTGACCGGACAAGGGCCTGACTGGTCGCAGGGAAATCAACTGCCCGGTTTCTGTCGCGAAACCCCAGGATCTTTCATCTTGGGCCTGGACCTCGGCATGGACCTGGACGCGGACAGTCAATAAATGAAAAGTGTGATGGTCCGAGTCCAAGGGCTGCTGGAGGCTATTTCCAGCCTGATCGACCACGCCGACGCCCAGGTCTCCAGATCCCGCGTCGATCGGAATAGCGTGTTCTCCGGCAGAAGCTGCCTGCGGACGGCAAAACTGTTTCTGTTCACACGGCTCGCTGCCGAAAAGAACGAGTGGCGGCCGCGCTTTGGACGGCCGGCCGGAGGATGGATGAAGGCAAGGGCTCCTGGGCCTCGACGGCGCAGTCTCAACCTGGCGAAGGCGCAGCGGATCCTGCAGCATGCGGGAAAGTCCGACCTGCTGCGAGCGGGAGCCGATCCCGAGGAACAGGTCCAGAGGCTCATAGACGCGCTCTGCGACCTGTCGATCCATGACGGGCTGACCGGACTCGTGAACGCAACCTTTTTCCACGCGGCACTGGCCGCCGAGATCGACCGCAGTGCGCGCACGGGCCGTACCTGCGGTCTGCTGGTCATCGATCTGGATCATTTCAAGAACCTCAACGACACCCATGGCCATCAGGCTGGAGACCGGGCCCTTCAAGTCGCGGCCTCCATCATGCGCAAGACCGTTCGAAAGATGGACACCGCCGCTAGAATCGGCGGAGAGGAGTTTGCCGTGATGTTGCTCGAATGCACTCCGGAGGCCTCGGTGCTGGCAGCCGCGCGCATCCATGGCGCTCTGAATCCCTTCCAGGTCAACCTGGAGGGTCTCACGGTGACGCTGACATCGAGCGCCGGACTCGTCTGGACTGACCCGACACGTTGCGAGAGCGCACGGCAACTGCTGGCCCGGGCGGACCGGGAGTTGTATCGGGCCAAGCGCTCCGGCCGCAGGCAGCTCTGTCACCCGCCGGTTCCCAGTACCGAAGTGACCGCGCACGAGAAGGTTGTCCTGATGGGCCTGGCTTCAGGGGAGGTGGCTGATGAACGATAAGCGTCGGGCGCGGCGTTACGCCATTCTGAGCGGCAAGGGGGGCGTCGGCAAGTCTATGATAGCGGCCAACCTCGGCGCCCTGTTCGAGGCCGGGGGTCAAAGAACCCTTGTTGTCGATGCGGACCTGGGGCTCGCAAACCTGGATGTTATCCTCGGTCTCTATCCGTCGCACACGCTTCACGATGTCCTCCGCGGCGCCTGCGCCATCGAGGATGCGATCCTCGGTGCGCCCGGAGGTTTTGACCTGCTCCCCGCCGGCTCCGGCCTGCAGGAGGGGACGACGCTCAACGGTCCCATGGCCGAGAGCCTGGAGTCTCTGCTTGCGGAACTTGATAAACGCTATGACGCATTAATCTTCGATGCGGGAGCGGGCATCGGGGACGTAGTCATGTTTTTCGCGCGCGCTGCGCACGAGATCCTGCTGGTCGTGACGCCGGAGGCGACCTCGCTGATGGATGCGTACGCGACGATCAAGGTCCTGGTGTCCCGGTACGGGAAGCGTAAGTTCCGGCTGATCGTAAATCAGGCCAATCCATCCGACCCGGATCACTCGGGACGCGTTGTGGCTTCGCATCTGCAGAAGGTCATCCGCAAGTTCCTGACGTCCGACATCGGTGCGCCCGTGACGATTCAGCTCGCGGGCTGCGTGCCGGCCGATCCGACGGTGGCGCGCGCCATCAGCCACCAGCGGCTGCTGGCGCAGATGGACCCC
>JACADW010000153.1 GCA_013388445.1 Acidobacteriota bacterium
ATTGACATCCGCAGGGCATTCGATCAGTTCACCACCATGGGATTTTTCCAGAAAAAATACCGCCGCATGGCCGCATCCACGACCGATGTACTGATCAAGGCGATTTCCGTGCTTGCGGAAAGCCGCATCGGTGCGCTGATTGTCATTGAGGGGCGGGAGCCGCTCGATTCGTACCTTGACGGAGGATTTCTGCTCAACGGCCGCATCAGTTTTCCCCTGCTGCACAGCCTGTTCCATCCGCACTCCTCAGGTCATGACGGCGCCGCGATCATTCACGACTGGGAGTTCAGCTACATCGGCCAGACCAGCGAGCATGTCCGGCAGAATGTCGAACGCGGCGAATTCGGCAACTGGGAGGAAACCGGTTACTTCATCAACCTCGCGATCAACATCGGCGCCTATGAAGGCCGCGGTTACGGCGAGTCGGTCGGCGCCCTGATCGAAAACGAGGGGCTGGCCATCCCCGCCGAGGAGGACCTGCGACTCCGGTGCCGCGAACTCCTGGATTCCAATCCCGAGCAGGCCGCCGCGGCCGCCGACCTCCTGGGCCTCGTACGGCGCTTCAGGTTGAGGGCCGGATGGATGCCGGTGACGCATCGCTGGAAGAGATACAGCCCGCAGGCCGCGGCGTTCCGGCTGGGCATCCCCTTCACGGGCCATCCCATGATAGGGCACGACATCATCTACAACCATCCGATGAATCACGGTGCCTCATTGGGCCGGGCGGCGCTGAGGGATTTCCTCTCTTTCGCCTCGTCGATCAGCAGAATCGAGGGCGGCGTTTATCTGTCGGTCGGGTCGGCGGTCATGTCGCCGATGATCTTTGAAAAATCGCTTTCCATGGCCCAGAATCTCGCCGCCCAGCTTGGGCAGAGGATCCGTGACCATTACATCCTGGTCGTCGACCTGGCCGAGTCCGCCTGGGACTGGAGCAGGGGCGAGCCGCCGGAAAGCGATCCCGCATACTACCTGCGGTACAACAAGAGCTTCAGCCGCATGGGAGGTACCATGCGTTACCTCCGCATGGACAACCGTGACTTCCTGCTGCACCTGCATCACCGCCTCGAGCGGACCGGCCGCGACTAGCAGCCCACACCCCCCTGCAGGCCTGGGCGCGGCGCGGACGGTTCCTGACTCCCGTTCCTTTCGGTGATTTCGACGCGCTTTCCGCGGGAGCCGCCCGGAGCGCGGCCCCCATCTCCGCCACACCCATCCTCGATCACGGGCCGCAAGGGACCCGGCTACGGGTCGTTTCCCCTCGAAACGCCCGGGAGCCCCGTCAGGAGCCGCCGCTTATCCCGCGCGCGGGGATTTGAGGATTCAGAATCGAGGACATCGACGTCGGCGTCCGAGAGTGCTTCAGAATGAAACCCTCAAATCCGCTGCGTGAGAATCTACTTGGTCATGGGCGGAACTGCCTGCGGCCTGGCCTTGAGGGTCACCCGGAACCACCAGGCAGGCTGATACTCGACCACAACCGGTATTCCTCGATTCTTCCCGGACGCATGGTAGAGAATCTTGAAGTCGGTGCGGCTCCCTGTGCCCGAGTTGACGGTGCGGAATTCCGCCTCCTTCAGGTCACGGTACACCGTCTCGGTCGGCACGGCGGCCCCGCGATACTTGATCGTTACCTTCCTTTGCGCGACGGTCTCGGCTTTGAGAAGAGACAGCTCGTAGCGGCGCCCGTTGTAGGCATAGCACCTCGTCTGCGGCGGCTTCAGCCCCGCCAGCGACGCTTCGATCAGCTCGCGCACGGTAAAGAGGAAACCCCGACCGCTCGAGCAGTCTTTCAGATCCGATGCTTCGAGTCGGCGCGGCAGCCCGGGATTCGCGGCGAGGCGCTCCACGACCATCCGCTCGGCCTCCGACAACTGGTCAAGCCTGTAGTCGGTGTCGGAGCTGATGGGGACCACTACGGCAACCGACCGGTTCCGGTCCTGGCGCACCAGGGTTCCGGCGAAACGGTGCTTGCGGGATTCGGCCTCGCGTGACAACTCGGCCTTCATCTCGGATACCGACTGACCCTCCGAAGACTTCATGAATCCGAAGAAGGCCCCGGAGCAGTCCGAGCCCCGGTAGACCTCCGTCGCGGCGCCCCAGCGATTGATCCTCATCGGAGCTTTGCGCGGATCCGACCCCATGAGCAACTCCAAACGCTCCGCTCCGTCCCCTGCGGGATGAGGACCGGCGCGGATATACCCCTGACCCACATCATCCCGGGAGAGCCAGAAGAAGATCAGCCGCACCGATGCCGATACGACGTAATCGTACTGCTCGTGAGACGGGGACCCGGCGCGAATCCACTTTACCGCCTCCTCTATCTCGACCGTCGGTACAGGCGGGCTCAGCGGGTCCTGCGGCGCGGACGCGGCGGCGGAGAACAGGATCAGGAATTGCGCTGCCAGAACCCGGAACATCGGCATCTGAATCCCCGGTGTGCCCCCGCACCAGCGGCGGAAGCAGGAGGGGCACCCGCAATCTATCAACCTTTGGCTTGCCGCGGCAAGCCAAACAGGTAAACTTGGCGATGGGAGGGCACGCCGCATCATCGGAGTCTGCGGCCGTTCCGCCCATCAGCCGGGAGAGCGCGAGTGCCAGTTTCCCACGGCCGACGCATGCGAGGGCCTTTTTCTCACAAGCGGTCCCAGTCTGGCCGTCCCGCCGCCCTCCTGCTGCCATTCATACTGTGCGCCCACGGGGCCTTTCCACACGAACTCAATGCAGAACGAGAGGCAGATCGCAGAGTGACCAGCATGCGTTCCCACTTTTCGACTTCTCAGTCCGGTCCCCGGGCCCCGTCGGAAGCGCCGGTCCGGTTGCCCGCATCCATCGGCAAATGGAGCCTCAAACCGGGGCCGCGGGTCATCACCGCCAAGACGATATTCGATTACATGGACGGCGCGGGCGAGTTGTATCTCGCCTACCGGTTCCGGCAGCTTGATGTCTACGAGTACTCCGCAAAAGGCGGGCCGGACATCCTGGTGGAGCTCTACTGGATGGAGACGTCCGATGACGCGTTCGGTCTGCTGTCCGGCGACTGGGGGGGCGAGGCGGTCAAGGTGCAGAACCGGGGCGCCGGCGGCCCGAAGATCAGGCTCTGGCCGCGCGCGCTTTACGGCGCCGGGCTCCTGCGCATCTGGTCGGACAACCTGTACGCGCGTGTTTTGGCCCAGAATGAGGACGCCGCATCCAGGAAGGCGGTATTGGGGATCGGAAGCGCGATCGTGCAGGGGAGGCGGGATCCGCCGCCTCCTCGTCTGGCGGCGGCCATGCCCGCCACCGTGGAGCCCGCCTTCAGGCTCCGGGAGGACCGGTTGTGCTATTTCCGGTCCCATCTCGTCCTGAACTCGGCGTATTTCCTCGCAACATCCAACATCCTGGAGTTGGGTCCGCAGACGGAGGCTGTGACCGCACCGTACGCGGGACCGGCGCGGGCCGGCACGAAGGCCCAGGCACGGCTTCTCGTCGTCAGCTATCGCCACCCCGCGGCGGCGCTCAAGGCCCTCGCCCGCTTCTCACGGACCTATCTCCCGGAGAGGAAACCGGCGGCGCCGCAGGTTTCGGCGGGGGCGAGAAGCGTCCTCCGCATCGAGGACGGGTGGCTGGGTTACCAGAATTCAGGCCCGTTCCTTGTGTTCGTGTTCGAGTGCCCGAGCAGGGAGGCAGCCGATGCCTTCCTGACGCAAACAACAAGAAGCATCACTGGTATGGAGGGTTCCCATGAATGAGAACAGGATCGTCTTGACCCGAAGGGACTTTGTGCGCGGCACCGTGGCTGGCGTGCTCTCCGCCTCGCTTCCCGGGGCGGCAGCGCAGCAACGCCGCGCGGCCCGCGCCGCCACCGTCATCCTCGTGCGCGACCAGAAGGTGATGAGTGCAGCCAACCAGGTGGACGTTCGCGTCCTCAGGCAGATGCTGAAAGACACGCTCCTCCAGGTTACCGGCAAGCCTTCGGAGCGCGATGCCTGGCTTTCGCTCGTCAAGCCGGACGATATCGTGGGACTGGTGCCGACACCCCACCTGAACCCGACGCACAAGGAGCTGGTCGACGCCGTCCGCTCTTCACTCGTCGAGGCCGGCATTCCCTCGGCCAACATCCGCGGCGCGCAAGGGGGTCCGGACCAGGCGAAGGCCTGCACCGCGCTGGTCCCCCTGCCGGCTCTCAAGGCCCACTGGCTGACCGGGATCGGGACGGTGCTGAAGAACTACATCCTGTATTCAGGCGAGCCGTCGCGGTACCACGACGAGAACAACGCCAAGCTGGGGGCAATCTGGAACATGCCCCACGTCAAGGGCAAGACCCGCCTCGTCCTGGTCGATGCGCTCCGCCCGCTCTGCGACAAGGGGCCGCAGCCGGATCCGCGCTACATGTGGAACTACGGCGGCCTCATCGCGGGAACCGACCCTGTTGCCGTGGAAGCCGTGTGTCTCAAGATCATCACCGAGAAACGGCAGGCGCTGCGCGGCGAGCCCTGGCCGCTGTCGCCGCCGCCTCTATGCGTGGCGGCCGCCGACGAAACCTACGGCCTGGGCACGAGCAGGCTTTCCGAGATCAAGATCGTACGTTACGGCTGGAACCAGGATTCTCTGGTCTGATCGCCGGACGCGAAAACAAGGCCGCAAGTCCGTCGACTCAGAGCCGACTTTTCGGTTTTCGAGAGCTGTCCTGTCCCGGGCCGGTGCAAGATGTCGGGTTCCTGCGAAGCAGAAAAATGAAGGAGTAGGCTGCCCGGCCGCGGAAAGGCCTGCCGGACCTAAAGCGCCTCGGACGCCTGCGGTCAAGAAGAGCACGCTGACGTCAGTAGGTACACTCCGCGCCTGCTTCGGCAAAGGCCCGGAGGTTCTCGACCGGCGTGTCGAAGAAGTGGTCCGAGGCCGAGCAGATGTATCCACCGTCGCTTCCGAACCCTTCGAAGAGCCGCTGTACCTCCGTGCGGATCTCTCCGGCGGTGCCTTTGGTCAGGATGTTGAACTGGTCCATGCCGCCGATCATGGCGACTTTGCCTCGATAGACCTCCCGGACCAGCGACGGGTCCGTTATGTTTCCCCCGACACCGGGGGGTGCGAGCGTCTCGGACGCATCGGCTCCGTTCTCGGCGATCCGGTGGAGGATGTTCATCATGCCGCCGCACGTGTGGTAGGTCGCCTTGTGGCCAACCGCGCGCAGGGCGTCATGAACCTGCCTGTCGTAGGGAAGGCAGAACTCGCGATGCAGCTCGGGTGAGATCACGGTGTCGCTTGCGGCCCCGCCCCCGGTCTCGACGAGGTCGAACCTCGCGCCTCTCAGCGATTCCTCGATGAAACGCAGCTTGCGTTCGAGCAGCACGCTCAACAGCCAATGCACCCAGTCCGGATTGTCGGCGCACTCCAGGATCAGCGCCTGCACGTCCATCAGGCAGCAGGCGTGCTGCCAGCAACCTGCCTGGTCGCCCCACACGAACCCGCGGAGAATGCCGGCGTCGCCTACGCGGTCATACTCGGCGGAGATCGCTTTCCTGTCCAGCCGGGCAACAGGCATGTACTTCTCGATCAGCCGGACGTCCTCGTGGCGCTTGATGAGGTATTCCGTTATCCAGGTGGTCGTGCGGTCGCCGCCGGTCTTGTAGGTGAGCGTACCGCCGGGGGTCGTGATCGTGTGGTGCAAAATCTTGTGGTCGGGATTCGCGTCGACGACCTCTATATCTTCGCGCCATTCGGGCGATTGGACGACGTATCTTTCAGCATCGGGGATCCAGAATTGGCCCATCGCCTCGAAATACTGGATGGAAGCATCCAGGCCCGTTATTCTGAAGGCCTCGAGCGCGTCAACGCCGCCCATGTATTTGTCGAGATGGTACTGCTGCCATTGATGGATCGTCACGGGCAACCGATCGGGCTTCTGCCTCTCCAGCGCCAGCATCATGCGTTCCTTGGACGTCATTCCCATGGACCTGCTCCGGGTTTATCCTGACATTTGCGTGTTGTCGGCCTTATTCTGAACCATAGGGATAAAGAACCCGCAGAGAAAACAATCACGGCTGCGACTCGAAAAGGATGGAGATGACCATGAAAACCAGAATAGCTCTCGCCGGCCTGCTCGCCTTCCTGCCGATCCCGATCACGCCGGCCTTCGGCGCGGACACGGAACCGCTCCCTGTCCGCGGCCTTCACGTGATGGCCCCCAAGCCCGATGAGATGGCCGACTGCCTGCGCTTCATCCGCGAGGCGCTGCCCAAGGAGGGCGTCAGTCTCCTCGTCGTGGAGTTCAATTACCGATTTCAATTCGCGAAGCGGCCGGAGGTCGTCGACCCGGATGCGCTCTCGCTGGACCAGGTGAAGGCGCTGGTGGAAGCATGCCGGGCCGCCGGTGTGCGGCTGATACCGCAAATCAACATGCTCGGGCACCAGTCCTGGGCCGGGACGACCCACGGCCTGCTGAGAGCTCATCCCGAGTTTGACGAAACGCCTGGCAAATACCCCGGCAACGAAGGGATTTACTGCAGGAGCTACTGTCCGCTGCACCCGGAGGTCCACGCTGTGCTCTTCGACCTGATCGACGAGCTGGCCGAGGCATGCGAGGCGGACGCATTTCACGTCGGCATGGACGAGGTGTTCCTGCTCGGCGAGGATGACTGCCCGCGCTGCAAAGGGCAGAACAAGGCGGATCTCTTCGCACGGGAGGTGATCGCATTGCACGATCACCTGGCGAAGTCCGGCCGCACGATGTGGATG
>JACADW010000182.1 GCA_013388445.1 Acidobacteriota bacterium
TCGTCGTCGGCCACGACCGCCTTGGCGTGAAGCACGCCCGCAGGACCGCCGATCTCAAGCGAGCGCGGATCATAATAGACCCTCGGGCGGGACATTCCCGGCCACTCCGTCTTCCAGAATCGGTCCGCAAACCGGCGGACCAGAGTATCCGCAGCGGTCGTGTCTCCGCTCTTGCGCTGAATATTGAGCAGGAGCGTCACGCTCAGCGCCGCCCTCGCCTCCATGCGGCGCGCCAGGACATCGAAGGCCCTGGGGCCGTCGAAAAAGGCAAAGGTGCTGATCCAGAGCGAACGCTCAGCCGCTCCCAGCAACTCCTCATATACCCGCCGGGTGTCGCGGGCGTGCAGTCCGGGAACTTCGGGGCCCGACCACACGAGATCGGGTCTTGGAATCCTGGACGTGGCTTCATCGACGGCGCGGATCCATGCCGCCGCGGCCGGCGCGGTTACTCCGCGCCGCTCGAGCTCGAGGAGCTCCGCGGCGATCTTTTCGTCTCCCTCACGCAAGCCCAGAACCGATCGCAGCGAGGCTGCGGCATATGGCGGCGCGAGCAGCCCGGACTCGAGCGCATTGGCAAGGCGCCGACGCAAGTGATCCGGCAGGACAAAAAGATCATCGATCATCAAACGGCCTCGAAGTAGGCAGCGTCGGAGAGGCCGAGGACCGGCACAACGAGAGCGCGGTCGAGGTAATCGTTGCGCATTTCGCAGGAAGTCTCCGCTATCAACGCGCATCCGTGGCACGCCGCGCCGTGCAGCCATCGGCCTTCCATGCCGGCGCCCGGCGCGTGCTGGGCGCATATCGGATCGTTCGAGCACAGCGCGCTCACCCTCAGCGCCGCCGCAAGGTGATCCTCCAGGTGCCGCGCTTCCTGCACCAGCCCGCCCAGCGTACCCTCGGCGTCGGGTGTCGCGGTGTAAAGCAGAATCCCGTAGCGCCCTCCGGCGCTGTCGGCGTAAATCCGTTCGCGGATGGAACTGGCCGGGTAGCCGCAGTGCATCGCCAGTGACTGGATCAAGAGATGGGCGAGCGTGTGCAGGAGCAGGTACGGCCCGCCCGGGAAAGGACGCTGCGTCCTGTGGTCCTCTGCCCAACGATGGTACCCTGCCATGAGATCGGTGAGCCGCTGCCTGACGGGAGGCCTGCCGAGCCAGTCTTTCACCGTTTGGGCGCGCAGATGGACGAATATTCCCTCGCCGCGGTTCTCCACCGCCGGGAACCACTGCGGCTCAAGCGCAATCTGAGCGCGCTCCACGTCGCTTTCATACTCGCCGTCGATATCCGGCGTCACGGCCTCCAGCCTCGTGAAACCCAGCAGCACCAGAACCTCGCGCAGGCGATGGAGCTGGATGACAGCCTCGATCCCGTCGCTTCGCCCGGAACGCCGCCAGGCCCGGTCCGGCAGACGGCGGGCGTGAAAGTTGGGATCTACAGGCACATCGTCGCCATAGCCTTCCGCTACGGCAAGGATGACATCCAGCTCAACCTGCTTCACAGGACGCTCCTCCGTCATGCCGCCCTTCTTCTTCTGGATGGCTTTGAGAACCTCATCGTCGCTGAACGGAGCCAGTTTCTCGGCGATCTTGGGCTTCTTCTTGAGGAATGTGAGACCGCCGGCGTCGTCAACAATCTGCAAGTCATCCCAGAGTTCGGTCACGGTCGTCTCGACCGCCGAACCCCGGTCCGGAATCGAAAGCACGCTGACGATTTGAGGGAAGTAGGCGTTCGAGGCCGTGCGAATGAGGAGACGGCTCGGCTGCCGGCATTCCTCGTTGGCATCTCTGCCAAGCCACGGGCGCGCGCCCCGGCAGGTGCCGAGCGGATTCTGCTCCAGCAGCGTCGCCTCAAACATACTGCGCGATTTGCCGCACTCGCAACGCACGACAAGTTCCGACAGATCCCCGCTCGTGCCGCGCTCGTCGAGCCAGAGCTGCCGCCTGCAGTGGTCCTCCGGCCCATGAACGAACCGGTGCCATTCGAGATCATCCACGTGCCCCTTGGGGCAGGCGCGCACAAAGCGCGTGGGAACCACCTGCAGGCGGTCGAACCTTCCTTTTTCATCCAGCGCCCTCCGGTTGACCAGGCGGCGGGAACGCTCGCGCTCTTCCGTCCCGGCTTCCTCCTGCACCACAAACCATTCCGGGAAGCGCCATGCCCCTATGCCCCGGGCGGGCTCCCTCGGATCACTGGGCTCCGGAGGGGGCGCGTACAGCCTCGGCGCCGTAATGCCGGTCATGATCCGGAGTTTGCGCGTCAGCCGGGGCTCGATGATCTCCTCAAGGTCGCTGGTCTTCGGCCAGGTTTCGAGCCCGCCGACGATCGCGGAATATCTGGGCAGATCAATGAGTGCACCGGGCCCGTAAGTAGTAATAACCTGGCTGCGGCGGATCTGCCCGTGGGCTCTGGGAGTCATGTCCTGTCCTCCACCACGAGGCCGCTCAAATCCTTGAGGAAAAGGTTCACCTCCGGTTCCACGTCGCGCAGCGAACGGTTGGCGCGGAATTTCCGGTAGTGCTCTGACTCGAAATCCTTGTCGAGCATCTCCCGCAGGAGCGGTCTGGGACGGGGCAGCTCATATTTCTGATATTGCAGCTCGACTCCGGCGCCGCGGTAATCCTCGAAGATCTTGCGCCAGGAATCGAGCAGATCCACGACCCGGTTCTGCACGCTGCGCAGCAGTTCCGCCCGCTCCGCGGCATCGTCGATCGGCTGCTGCGCGATCCGCGCCTGGAAATCATCGAGCAGCCGGCGCTCGAGCTCGACCCGGACCTCCGCGATCTTCTCGGCCCCTCTGGGCGGCGTCAATTCGGGGCGGACGTGGCGCGCCAATCCCACCAGCGCGCCCGCGAAGCCCCGGTCAAGGGCGCGCGCTGCAAAGGGCGTAACGCTCCCCACCTCCACCGAACGATAGAAGGTCTCGTGGTAATGACGGAAGCGCTCGTAGTGGGAGCGGTCGCGCGGCTTGTGGATGTTGAGGACCGTCACCACGATGCCCGGCCATCGATCGACGCGGCCGATGCGACTGGTGGCCTGGATGTACTCCGAATGAGTCTTGGGCTGCCCGAAGACTACCATCAGCCCGAGGCGCGGAACATCGAGACCGACCGAAATCATGTTGGTTGCGATCGCGCAGTCCACGCGATCCTGCTCGTGGAACCGGCACTCGAGGCGCCGCCGCGCTTCGGCAACCTTGTCGGTAGTCACCCGCGAGGTCAGTTCCACAACCTCGGAGAATGTCCTGCGGTCGCGGAAAAGCCCCGGTTCCTCGCCGATGCGCCTGCGTGCCCCGTAGCCCTTGACTGTGTTCTGCACCTGTTCTTCGAGAATCCGCCGCGCGCCACCCAGCTCGCGCAAACTGTTGAAGTAGCCCAGAACCGTCATGTAAGGGTCGGCGGGATTGTCCTTGTTTCTCTGCCCGCCGGCGTCTCGGTAAGCCCGCTCGGCAGCGCCCATGAGCGTGAGCCAGACCCTGCTCAGGATCACCTTTGGATTCCGGCCCTGGGAGGCAACGCCGGCATAGAGACGCCCGGCCACTTCCGGGGATGGTACGGTCCGCGCGAAGAAGGAATCGCGCCGGTCGGGGCCCGGCGGGGGAAAAATCTGCGTGAGCGGGCGGGCGAAGAGCGCCTGGATCTGGTCCTGCGCCTGGCGGACGGTGGCGGTCGAGGCGACGATCTTCGGACGGATCGCCCTGCCCGCGATCTCGCGCACGCAAAGCGCTTCGATGGCGGTCTCGTATAGGCCGGCCATCGTTCCCAAGGGGCCTGAGATCAGGTGAAGTTCGTCCTGGATGATCAGGTCCGGGGACGGAAGCGGCGCCGCGAGCCGCATTCCCCTGCCGGGTTCCGCAGCCCCGTAAAATCCCGTGCCGTCATGCCGTTCGGCGCCGCCGAGCAGCGCCCCCGCCTCTCCGACCCAGGGCAGCGCCGCGAACTTATCCACGGTCGCTATCAGAAAGGCAGGGAGCCTGCGGTATATCGGTTCGTCCACAGCCACGATAGGAAGCGGCCGGTCGCGCGTGAAGTCACATTCTATGTTTGAGCAGACGATGCGCAGTTCCCGCGGATTGTTATCATCGGGCAGCAGGACAAAGGACTCCGGGCCGAACCGTGTCCCGCACCAGGGGCAGGTCTCGAGCGGAATGGGCGAAGGCTTGCCCCTGGGGTCGGCCTTGAACTGGTGAACCTTGGCGCGCGCCGAATCCGAGCGGCCGTCACGCCTGTGCCCGAGGATGTTGGGCGTCGCGGCCTTCCCGACCCACAGCCCGATTTCGAAAGGCCACTCTCCGTATCGAACAGGATTCTTCCCGCGTTCGAGCTCCAGGGCGCACACGAGGCCGGAGGCGCGCGCCA
>JACADW010000305.1 GCA_013388445.1 Acidobacteriota bacterium
GCAGTGGCCAGCAGGAGGGCGACAAGGCCGGCCGACAGCTTGCGGTTCCGGTGATGCACGGGCATTCCAGTCAACATGCGTATTTGATATATATCGCCTCAACACGCCAGATCGTTAGAGAACAAGCCTCCCGAAAGCGGCGCTCCCCGGGGAATGTGATTTTTACCACAAATCGCTCCCCGGCGCCACGCGCGGGGAACAAAAAAAGCCATGCTCGCTCGGTGATAAGGGGCCGCAGGAGCGGCAGTCCTGCGGGCAGCCGTGAGTCCTGATGGTCACCGCTGACATTGCACGCTTCCTTGCCTGACGGAGCTCACGCCCGAAGCCGTCTCCACGGCGAGGCTGCGGGTTCCGGTCTTTCTCGCTATTCCCTGTCTTCGATGAGCAGTGAATCGTTCAGCGATGTTTCGCCGATGCGCACCGCGACTCCTACGAGCGCGCTCTTCTGTATCTTGCTCAAAGGCTCGAGGTTGTCCGGGTCTGCTATGACCGCATATTCAAGCGTCGCCTGCGGCTCCGATGCGATCACGTCTGTGATCTCTCTTATGATCTTTTTCGCCCGGAGTTCGCCACGGCGGATGGCTGCCTCGGCCGCCTGCAGGCTGCGATAAATGACTGAGGCGGCGCTCATCTGAGCCGGCGTGAGAAAGTAGTTGCGCGCTGCATATGCCAGGCCGGAAGCATCCCGCACCACGGGCCTGACCACGACCTCGGTGTTGATGTTCAAGTCCCGCATCATCTTTCGCAGTATGGCACCCTGGAGGTGGTCCTTTTGCCCGAAGAAGAGAAATGCCGGTCTCACGATGTGCAGCATCTTCAACACGCTGGTAGTCATCCCCCGGTAGTAGATGCGCTGGTAAATGCCCGGCAGTTTCGAGCCGAATCGCTCCACATCTACATAAGTTGAGAACCCGGAGGGGTACATCTCTTCTTCCGGCGGCGTGAAAATGTAATCCACGTTCGCCTGACCGAGAATGTCGACGTCCTTGGTGATGTCGCGCGGATACTGACGGTATTCGTCATCGGTAAGAAACTGAAGGCGGTTGACGAAGATGGACACGACCACAAGGTCGGTCATCTGCCTGGCAGTCTGGATCAGGCTCAGGTGGCCGGGGTGGATCGCCCCCATTGTCGATACAAGACCGCTTTTCCCGCCCTCGGCGGCCGCCTTTGCCGAAATTGCCATCATCCGGGAGACGCGGTTCACTATCTCCATGCGGGGGGGAATCATAGCACAACACCAAGCTGTTGGAGAGTTAAAGATCGTGCGTGCCCGGGAAATCAGGAGCGTTTCCTGCGAATCGGGTGATAGTACTCCACGCCGCGGACGCTTCCGCCCGCGATGCGCTGGACGAGCGCGCGCAGGTCTTCTTCATTCGCGACGAAGTCGATCTCGGCGGTGTTGACGATCAGGAGCGGCGACTCCGTGTAATGATAGAAGAAGTGGTCGTAGGCCTTGATCAGCTCCTCCACGTACGAGTCGGAGATCTCGGCTTCATAGTCCACGCTGCGCTTCTTGATGCGCTCGAGCAGGACCTCCAGCGGCGCCTTGAGGTAGACCACCAGATCAGGTATCGGGACATAGCGTGAGAGCGAGGCAAAGAACCTGTCGTAGACAAGTATTTCCTGATCGTCCAGGTTCAGGTAGGCGAATATCTTGTCGCGGGCGAAGAGGTAGTCGGTAACCAGGGTCTGCCTCGAATGCGCGCCCTGCGCAAGTGCCATCTGCTGCTCGAACCGCGAAGCGAGAAAGTACATCTGGGTCTTGAACGCCGCGGCAGGCCCTTCCCTGTAGAACTCTGCCAGGAAGGGATTGTCCCGCACATCCAGAACCACCTCCGCCCCGATCCTATCCTCCAGCATCGATGTCAACGTGGTCTTGCCGACTCCGATCGGACCTTCGATGGCGATATATCTTCTCATCGGGGAACGTCTCCGCGATTGAAAGGACGGACCACCGCTATGTCGGGACAGACTTCGAGCAAACGACGGACACTTTCTCCCAGAAGCGGGTGCACGAACTCCGGGGCGATCTCGGCCAGAGGCTCCAGGACGAATCTCCGCTCGGTCAGACGCGGATGAGGGATTCTGAGGCCGTCCGTATGGATGACCCGGTCACCGTAGAACAATATGTCGAGATCCAGGCTGCGCGGCGCCCCGCGGAATGTCCGGACTCTCCCATGGGCATTCTCGATTTCGTGGCACACCTTCAGGAGATCGAGCGCCGGCATGTACGTCTCGACCTCCACGGCCATGTTCAAGAACCAGGGTTGATCCCGGAATCCCACCGGTTCAGTTTCGAACAGCGACGACCTTTTCTTCAGCAGGACGCCCTTCATGTCCAGCGTGACGAGTGCCCTTTCCAGGTTTGCCTGGCGGTCGCCCAGGTTGGATCCGGCCGAAATGAATACTCTCTCCATGCGATCCCAATCAGACCCTGCAGGCTCACGGCTTCGATTCGGGTACGCCCGGTCATCTTTCCGAGGCTGTACCGGTGTCTCGGGTCGGGGCCTGCGTCAACTGCCCTGCGCACGGACCCATCCGGCTAAAAGAGGCTCTCCGGTCTCTTGAGATTACCGAAACTTCCGATGCCCTTGAGCGAGAAGGAGAAAGTGAAACGGCTCTCCGTACGCAACCCGATGTTGTACTGCTGGTATTCCATGGCCACGCCGCAGCAGTCCCACACGTAGTTCAGCCGGGTGTGGCTGTTCAGCAGCCTCGCGGAGAGAATATCATAGCTGAAGGCGACGCTTGCCGAGAAACCTCGGTCGATCCGCCCGTAGCCTAACTGTCCCTGGACGTGATGGCTTGTGAACAGTCCCTGCTCCAGGCCGTTGGTCTTGAACCACGTCCCCGCGATGTAGATCTTCTCCTGTTGCCACATGGTCGTCAGGCTGGCATCCCTCATGCCGTTGAGCTTCGAGTCGAAATCCACCCGGGCGTCCAGCGTGATTCGCGGTTGCGGCGTTATCCGGGCAATCACGTTCGTAGGCGCGAAGCTGCGCGTGATCCCGGCGACAGCGAAGCCCGTTGTTGTGTAAAGCGGATAGAATATGTTGGTTTGCCCCGGCCTGAAGGCGCCTCCGAATTCCGGGTCTAGGTACTGCTTCTGACTTATGCGGAGAGACAGAAATTCGTATGGCTGTGCGGAGCCCGACGATGTCTTCCTGTCCCGGATGATCCTGTTGGTCAGGCCGTATTCGATCTCATTGGTGTCTGCGACCGGATCCTCCGCGTCGAATCGGATGATCTCATCCAGCTGATCCCTGATGCCGTAGATGCGCCGGTATTTGATTGTGGGCTCGAGGACGTGAGTGAAGCGATTTTCCGAAGAGGCTTGGTACTCCTTCTCGAGTGTCGGCATGCGGAGGTCCAGCTCGAAGTCCGTGTAGCTGCGGTTCAGATGGCGGACCGCAACCTTGGGATCAGACCCGGGCGTGAGTGCCGCGCTGTAGAACGTCTCTCTCGCACCGATGGACGGAATGAGCGAGAAACCGGCCAACTCCGGCAATCGGAACGACAGCCGGGGGTGCACGTCGAGCCTCTGAACCATCTTGGGGGATTCGATCTCGCTGTCCACCCTGGACGCGGCGTCGGCCGATGTGCGCAGCGAGAATATGAGCGGCAGGTTCCCCAGGGGCATCCCCAGCGAGAAAAGCTCGAGCGAAGGAGACTTGCGGATCACAACCGACCGGGAAGGGTAGAGCACCTCCTGGCGCTGGAAACTGAAGTTCGCGGACCAGCTCCCGAGGTTTCTGGTCAGGAAGGCAATGCTCTCTTCCTGCGGGATCGTCGCGGCGCGGAAAGTATCGGCGAATGCCTGGCGGAAACGGAAGTTGGTGGTCACGTTGGCCCTTGCCACGAATCGGAAATCCCTGGGAAGCTGGCTCACGGCATCGACAAAGAGCTGGGCGCCTCCCTGACCCAGGCGGTCGTTGATGCCGTAAGCTTCGATGTGCACCCGGGTGACTGGATTCGGGCGCGCGCGGAAAATGCCGCCGACCGCGAGCCCGCGCAGCGTGAAGTAATCCCCGTAGATCGTGGCATCCGCGCTGCGCCCCAGGGTCTGAAACCATCCCTCGGAAAAGACGCGCCCCTTGGAGGTCGAATTGCCCATGTGGAAGGGAACGAATCCGCTGCTGCGCTTCTTCTGCTCCATCGGTACGATCAGGTAGGGGAAATACATCACCGGCACGCCCTTGATTCGGAAGACGGTATGGCGGAGCCGGGCAGTGCGGTCGACGCGTATGGTCGCGCTCGCAGTGCCGAAAGACCATTTGGGCCGCCGCTCCTGACATGTAGAGACAAAGCCTGAGCGGACGTGGTAGGTGTCGCGGCCGGTCTTGACGACCGTCCGGCCCCGGACCAGGAACTCCTGGTCGGTGAAGCCGCTTGCGTCGTAGAAGGTCCCTGTCTGAGTCTCGAAATTGAACTCGGCGCGGGAACAGGAAAACCATTGCTTCCCCTGGCTGAACCGGATGTCGCCCTTGGCCCAGCCGTCGCGGGTGGCCTCATCGTACTCGGCCTCGTCGCAGGTGATCAGCATGTCCTGGAAGGTGATGCGCACATTGCCGCTGGCCCGATACCGTGTCCGGGTCACCCGTTCCTGGAAGTCTGAGGAGAGCACCACGGTTCCGTCGCGGTATGGGATCTCGCTCCGCACCTGATCGAGAGGCTGAGCCGTTTGCAGAGATTGTGTCTGCGTGGTCTGTGGAGACTGCTCCTGTGCGGCGCACATGAGCTCCCCGGGGACGTAGCTCAGAAGGCAGAAGATCAGGGCCCGGCTGGCCATGGGATGCATTCGTTTCCGGGACAAGATAAAGCCCTAAGTTAGCAAGAGGAAATGCGCTCTTCAAACTGTAAATTCCGCCGGCTGCCGGTGGTATCCTGAAC
>JACADW010000114.1 GCA_013388445.1 Acidobacteriota bacterium
GTCCAAGCCCGGTACATTACCCGGCCGGTATTGGCGATGGACGCGCTCGAAAAGCTCGACAACGGCAGGCTGGTCCTGCAACCCCCCCCTGATCCGAGAACAGGCGCAACCTCGATCGAGCTGGATCCGCTCGAATGGATTCACCGCATCACGTCCCATATCCCCGATCCGGGAAGGCATTGTCAAAGATTCTACGGAGCCTACTCCAACCGCGGGCGGATTCGCGTGCCGCCGCGGCACGACGACACTGTGGGCATCCCGGCACCGAAACTTCAGGAACAGGACGATTCCAATGCATCCCGCGAAGCCCGCAACACATGGGCCCGTCTGATTAAGAAGATCTTCGAGGCGGATCCCTTATTGTGCACGTGCGGCGGCCGCATGCGCATTGTATCCTTTATCACGGATCCCCGCGTGGTCGACCGCATCCTGCGCCATCGCGAAAGCGGGCGCTGCAAAACCCGGGATCCTTTCGAAACCAGGGCTCCGCCCCATGCAGCGTCGGCAACGGCCCGATAATTCCGATGGGATGGCAGATGCTCGGCCGGCCGGCCGAAACCTGGTCGATAAAGTTGTGTCCGGTTGTGTGCTGAATGCTTTGCCCGCGTGTGCGGCAAACAGGACTGACAGGCATTGCACCCGTTCTCCGGCATAGTGGAGGCTGATTTTCCCCGTCCAATCCCTGCCGGCCCTGTTTGCCGCCCTGATCTTCTGTGAATTTCCCCGGCTTCCCTTGCCAATATTCCTACTTCGGTCTTACCCGCCAGGATAGAAATGCTTATAAATCGCTTCGACCAGCCGGGACAGGCCGACCATCCCGGGAGAGCAGGGTTCGACGAGTTTTGCGTCTGGACGTGGACGTACCGGCAAAGGCAGCCATCACGATACTGGGACCCGGCCATCTGGCAGAACGGCAGCCTCCTGGAGGGCACGCAGGGCAGGTACGGCGAGGACATCCACTGTGACTACGTCCTCGACTTTATACGAAAGAACCGCCACCGCCCTTTTTTCGCCTACTACCCGATGAATCTCGTCCACGGCCCCCACGACCCGACGCCGGACGGCCGCGCCCGCAATCCGGGAGCGCGGCTGAACGACCGGTCCAACTACCCGGATATGGTCGAGTACATGGACAAGTGCGTCGGGAGGGTGGTCGAGGAACTGGACCGACTGGGCTTGCGGGAGAACACTCTCCTGCCATTCACTGCGGACAACGGCACGGCCGCCGGCCTGACCTCGCAATGGAATGGAAGGGAAATCCCTGGTGGCAAGGGCACCATGGCCGACCCAGGGATCCATGTCCCTCTGATCGCAAGCTGGAGGGGAAGGATGCCGGCCGGCCGTGTCTGCCGGGAACTCGTCGACTTCAGCGACTTCTTCCCGACGCTGGCCGAGGCGGCGGGAACTTCCCTGCCCCAGGGGATCGCCATCGACGGCCGGAGCTTCCTGCCGATCGCTCAGGGGCGCCGCGGCAACCCACGCGAGTGGGTTTACATTCATTGGCACGACGGCAACGAGCAAGGGGAACTCCGGACGCTCCACCGAGCGCTGCGCACCAAACGCTGGAATCTGCACGACGACGACCGGCTCTTCGACATGCGGGCCGATCCGATGGAGCAAAAGCCCTGGCTGCCGGGCAAGGAGCCGGATGAAGCTTCGGCGGCCCGAAAAAGTCTCCTGGTCGTCTCGAGGAACCTGCACCCTTAAGCTAGCGTTCGAGCCTCCGGTTGGAAACGCCCATGGACCCGGCATGGACGACGTCGTTCCACACGCGCACGTTATCCGCCGGCGGCTTTTCGTCGAAATAGAGCGCCCACTTGTAGCGCGGCGGCACCACCCGCCGCTTTCCGTCCAAGAGGATGCCGTCGCGGCCGCGGTCGTAGACAATGTTCCGTAGATCAGAACATCGCGCAGGATCGGGTTTTCCGGCAGGGGTCCGGTGCCGATCTTGATTCCGACCGGGGCGGTTTCCTCGGGGTCGTCATTGGTCAGATGCCAGGCGTCGGCGCCGAAACCCATGTCGCTGATGATGTTCCCGGCTATGGTGATACCCCACTCGACGTTTTCGTCCCTCGCCGCGGCGGGTCCTTCCCGGGTCGTGCGTCATGAGAGTTCGATCCCGGCCGGAGCAGGATGCCGTACTTGCCGGGAGCGTGGATGGTGTTGTTGACCATCAGGACGCCGCGCGAGCCGTGGAACGCCTTCATCCCGATGTAGCTCCGGATGATCTTGTTTCCCGAAACGGTCCCGAAATCGCAGTGCACGTCCGTTCCCTGCGACGCGTTCTCGAGATAATTCCCCTCGATCCGCGCGAAGGCTCTGCGCATGGCATCGCCGATCTGGATGCCGGCGCCCCGGTGCCAGATGCAGACGAAGCCCTCGCGAGAAACCCCGCAGGGCGCCAGCTCTCCGAGCTGCTCCGCGCGTCTCAGGATCTTTCCAAGCCTGTATTTCTCGACCAGCTCCCTGGCAGGGAGATGCTCCGTCTCGATGATCCGGTTGCGCAGGATATGCACGCCGCGGGACGCAAGCACCCTTATGCCGTGGCCGTCCAGGGCGTTGAAGGCGTATCGATACAGGGGCTTTCAAGCCGGTCATCCACATGAATGGTCTTGTAATCGGCGATCCCGCGATCCTCCACCCGGGCATGGTCGCTTTGCCGGATAAATATGGCCGCGACATCGCTGCGGTTATTTCGGACGTGCAGGTCACGCAACAGGAGCGAGCGGCAGTTCTCGGCCCGGACGGCGACGGCATTCTTGCCCAGCTGCACCTCGGAGCGGGTCAGCGTGATCCCCTCGATCCGGACGTCGGCCGCGTCGCGGCTCACGAGGATGTCCTGATCGGGATCGGCTTGGGAGATTGTTCCCGGTCCGTACAGGCCGCTGCCGTCCGCCTCGATGAGCAGGGCCTTTGAGATGCCGTGCACTCCCTCTGGAAGGTAAAGCAGCTTTCCCTTGTTTGAATCCAGGGCGGCCTGGATGGAGCTGTAACCGGCGGCGCCGGCGGGTCCTGGTTGATTCGGCTCCTTGTCGGCGCACGCACCGAACAATAGGAGCATCAACAGCCAGGGAGAGTATCTTCTGAGCGTCATGACGATCGCTTCCGGCATTGCCGCGCAGATTCAAGCCAAACGCAACTCTGCCCGATCCCAGCCACTCCCCCGCAATGACGCAAGAAATCGCGCACGGGCGTTATATCAGTTTGGGAAGGCGGATAATTCGGGGGGTCTTTGCGCAGCCGGCCTGCAGCCCGCCGCCAAGCCGGCGCGCCGCGGCCTGCCCCCTTCTGGAACATATAGACAATAACATCATGATTACTGCCGTGCATGCCTGATAACTTCAATTGAGCCACAGTGAAACTCGCTATGTGAAAACGCCTCCTCCGCGGAATCTGCGGGCGACTCGAGGCGACAAACAGCGGCCAAGTTAATCAAACGTGGTCAATTGCGGGTGCAAAGCAAGCCTTGCGATCCGGAGTGGAATTGCCGAGCGAGCCTCGCACGGCTCGCGCGCGCGTGCGGACCATGGCCGGAGCGGGGATTTCTTTTTCATCCCCGCCCTTACGTGACCGAATTCGCCCACAAGTTCCGCCACAGACCAGACAAGACTTGATAGCCCTGGGGCAGACTAGACCCCAATATCACCCCGCATCTCGCCTCTGCAGCATCACTCGCGCGGGGAGCCCGCTCTCTGAAGGGACAGCCGACAAGCAACCCGCTCCAACGGACCCCGGCCGGGACACCGGAATAATGCGGAGGCCGGGCGAGAAGACCCGGCTAGCATGGAGGATGGAACCATGTACAGAGTACGCGTCGCAGGCGGACTGCTGGTTTCGCTCCTGATCCTGAAATGCGGAATCGAGCACGCGCAGCGGACCACGGCCGCGCTTTACGGCATCCTCAAGGACCGCTTGGCGCGGTGATACCCGGCGCGGCGGTAGAGCTCACCAACGAGGAAACGGGGATTGTCACCCAATCGACCGCGAGCGAAAGGGGGGAATTCACGCTCCCGTTCATTCCCATCGGTCGCTATACGGTGAAGGTTGAGGCGAGCGGTTTCAAGACATTCGTCCAGAAGGGGCTCATCATGACCGCCGGCCAGCAAAGCCGATTCCCTGTCGCCATGGAGGTCGGGCAGCTAACCGAGACCACCACCGTCACTGCCAAGGCGTCGCACCTGCCGGATGCGACCATGACGATGAGCGACAACATCACGCGCACACAGCTGACGGAGCTTCCGCTCCGCGAGCGCGATTTCGCAGGGCTCCTCGCGCTGCACAACGGCGTAGCGAGCACCGGGTCGGATGGGACCGTCAGCATCAACGGCATGGCGACGGCGGGCATCACGGTCACGATGGACGGCGTCGATTCCGCGGGCGACACCGAGACGAATTCGGTCACGCTGTTCCAGGGATTCAATCAGATCAAGGTCCTGAGTCTCGAGGCGATCCAAGAGGTCGTGGTTTCGAAGGGGATCACTTCCGCGGAGGTCGGGCGCACGTACGCCGGAGATTTCAACATCATCAGCATGAGCGGGACGAACGAGTTCCACGGCTCGGCATTCCACAACCTGCAGAACGACAGCCTCAACGCCCGCTACTTCTTCGCATCGAGCAGGCCGATCGTCCGCTTCAACCAGTTCGGCGGTTCCATCGGAGGCCGGGTCATCCGCAACAGGGCCTTCTTCTTCTTCCCCTGCGAGGGCTACCGGCAGAGCGGCCATGTCTTCCAGCGCGGCCTGGTCCCGACGTCGGAGTTCCGCGCGCAGGCCGCGGCGGCCGTGTCCGCCCACAAAGCCGTGCTCGACCTGTTCCCTCTGCCGAACGAGCCGTACGCCGCCGGGGCGGCAAGCGGCCTATACAGCGGAACGGTGCCGATAACGGCTCGGGACAACCACATCGCGGCGCGCGGCGACTACCTGATCAACAACAATAACCAGCTGACGCTGCGCTGGACGCGCGGAAGGCCATACCAGATCGATCCGCGTCTGCCCGCCGCCTCCTCGCGCGAGTAAGTCGGCGCGACGGACACGGGCGTGGCCACCTGGACGCACGCGGCGGCCACCTGGACGAGCGAGTTCCGTTTCGGCGCGAACTGGAACGACTCGGTCCGCAACCAGCCCATCTACGCCCAGAACATCCCCGGGATCGACCTCCTGGGTCACTTCGGCGTTGACGGCGAGCTCCTCACATTGACCGGCCATCATTACAGCCTCGAAGAGGTCGTCGCGAAA